>NZ_CP024307.1:3205000-3505000 GCF_002944405.1 Sinorhizobium fredii
CAAGAGCATCCGCCAGTTCCTGTTGCGCAATCCGGTTCCGAACGGCCACTTCCGGTCCGGCTTCGGCATGCGCCGCCACCCGATCCTCGGTTTCTCGCGAATGCACACGGGCGTCGACTGGTCGGCGCCGCGCGGCACGCCGATCATCGCAGCCGGCAACGGCGTTGTCGAAAAAGCCGGGTGGGATTCGGGCGGCTATGGCAACCAGACGCTGATCCGCCACGCCAATGGCTATGTCTCATCCTATAATCACCAGAGCGCCATCGCCAAGAACGTCAAGGCGGGCGCAAAGGTCGTGCAGGGCCAGGTGATCGGCTGGGTCGGCACCACCGGCCTGTCGACCGGCCCGCATCTCCACTACGAACTGATCGTCAACGGCAACAAGGTGGACCCCTTGCGCATCCGCCTGCCGGGCGGCAAGTCGCTCTCCGGCGAGGTGCTGGCAAAATTCGAGAAGGAGCGGGAGCGCATCGACGAACTTCTCGGCAAGGACGATCCGAGCCAGGTCGCAAGCCAGTAGCGTCTCCACGAGGAACGGAGACGAGACACGAATGGGGCCGCCCTATTGCGGGCGGCCTTTTCGCATTTTGAGAGATGCTTAGGCGGCTTCCTTTGCCGCGGGCGTGCCGCGCTTGAAGTTCAGCCGGTCGGAACCCGCAACGATCTTGATCGCCGATCCGTCCGGGAACTCGCCCTGCAGCATCTTTTCCGCCAGCGGGTCCTGGACATATTTCTGAATCGCCCGCTTCAGCGGCCGCGCACCATAGGCCGGGTCGTAGCCCTTGTCGGCAAGGAAGGCCCGCGCCTCCTCCTCGAGCTCCAGCGTGATCTTCCGCTCGCCGAGCAGCTTGCGCAGCCTTTCGAGCTGTATGTCGACGATCGCCCCCATCTCCGAGCGGCGCAGCCGGTGGAACAGGATGATCTCGTCCACCCGGTTCAGGAATTCGGGCCTAAAGGCCGCTCTGACCACTTCCATGACTTGGTCGCGGACGGCGTCGCTGTCCTCGTTCTCACCGAGGCCGGTCAGGTATTCGGCACCGAGATTCGAGGTCATGATGATCATCGTGTTCTTGAAGTCGACCGTGCGGCCCTGACCGTCCGTCAGGCGGCCGTCGTCGAGCACCTGCAGGAGCACGTTGAAGACATCCGGATGCGCCTTCTCGATCTCGTCGAACAGCACGACCTGATAGGGCCGGCGGCGAACGGATTCGGTGAGCGCACCGCCCTCCTCATAGCCGACATAGCCGGGGGGTGCGCCGATCAACCGGGCGACCGAATGCTTCTCCATGTATTCCGACATGTCGATCCGCATCAGCGCCGTCTCGTCGTCGAAGAGGAAGCGGGCAAGTGCCTTGGTAAGCTCCGTCTTGCCGACGCCGGTGGGCCCCAGGAAGATGAACGAGCCGATCGGCCGGTTCGGATCCTGGAGCCCCGCGCGGGCGCGTCGGACGGCGCGGGACACGGCCTGGACGGCATCACCTTGGCCTACGACCCATTTGGCCAGCTCGTCTTCCATCCGCAGCAGCTTTTCGCGCTCGCCCTCGAGCATCTTATCGACCGGAATGCCGGTCCAGCGCGAGACGACATGGGCGATGTTGTCGGGGGTGACCACCTCCTGCACCATGGCCTTGGCGCTCGAGCCGTCCTGGCTCTCGGCCTCGGCAAGCTCCTTCTCGAGATTCGGGATGACGCCATAGGCAAGCTCGCCTGCCCGCTGGAATTCACCCTTCCGCTGGACGATCTGGAGTTCGTTGCGCGCCTCGTCAAGCTGCTTCTTGAGGTCCGCCGCCCGGCCAAGCTTCTGCTTTTCCGCCTGCCAACGGGCGGTCAGGGTCGCGGCCTGTTCCTCAAGCGCCGCAAGGTCGAGCTCAAGCTTCTCGAGGCGGTCCTTCGAGGAAGCATCGGTCTCCTTCTTCAGGGCTTCGCGTTCGATCTTCAGCTGGATGACACGCCGGTCGAGTTCGTCGAGCTCCTCCGGCTTGGAGTCGACCTGCATCCTGAGCCGCGAGGCCGCCTCGTCCATGAGGTCGATCGCCTTGTCGGGCAGGAAACGGTCGGTGATGTAGCGGTTGGAAAGCGTCGCCGCGGCCACCAGCGCGGAGTCGGATATCCGCACCTTGTGGTGCTGCTCGTATTTTTCCTTGAGGCCGCGCAGGATCGAGATCGTGTCCTCGACCGTCGGCTCCTCGACGAACACCGGCTGGAACCGGCGGGCAAGCGCCGCATCCTTTTCGACATGCTTGCGGTACTCGTCAAGCGTGGTCGCGCCGACGCAGTGCAGCTCGCCACGTGCCAGCGCAGGCTTCAGGAGGTTCGAAGCGTCCATCGCCCCGTCCGCCTTGCCGGCGCCGACCAGCGTATGCATCTCGTCGATGAAGAGGATGATCTCGCCCTCTTCCGAGCGCACCTCGTTGAGCACGGCCTTCAGCCGCTCCTCGAACTCGCCGCGGTACTTCGCACCGGCAATCAGCGCGCCCATGTCGAGGGCCATCAGCCGCTTGTCCTTGAGGCTTTCCGGTACGTCGCCATTGACGATACGAAGCGCCAGGCCCTCGGCGATCGCGGTCTTGCCGACTCCCGGCTCGCCGATCAGCACCGGATTGTTCTTGGTGCGGCGCGACAGCACCTGGATCGTGCGACGGATTTCGTCGTCGCGGCCGATCACCGGATCGAGCTTGCCGTCGCGTGCCTCCTCGGTGAGGTCGCGCGCGTATTTCTTCAGGGAATCGAAGCCCTGCTCGGCATTGGCGGTGTCGGCCGTCCGGCCCTTGCGGATTTCATTGATGACCTGGTTGAGTTTCGTCGGCGTTACGCCGGCTTTCGTAAGGATGGCGGCGGTCGCGGCCGAGCTTTCCATCGCCAGCGCCAGCAGCAGGCGCTCGACGGTTACAAAACTGTCGCCGACCTTCTTCGCCGCCTCTTCCGCGGCGGTGAAAACCTTGGCGAGCGGCTGCGACAGGTAGACGGAACCGCTGCCGCCTGTGACTTTCGGAAGCTTCGCCAGCGCCGCGGCCGTGCCCGCCCTTGCCTCGCGCACATCGCCTCCGGCGCGTTCGACGAGCGATGCGGCCATGCCCTGATCGTCGTCGAGCAATACCTTGAGGACATGCTCCGGCGTGAATTGCTGGTGCCCTTCGGCCAACGCATGGGTCTGCGCCGATTGCAGGAAGCCGCGTACCCGCTCGGAATACTTCTCGATATTCATGTCTTACCTCCATGATCCGGCGAGCCCATCGTTGTGGCACTGGCCGGCGTTTCAGGATCAGGCTCCCGCATTCGGCAAGCCCGCTACTACATGTCTCCTTAAATCGCTTTCGATTTAAGGTGCTACAGCGATCTTTGCGCGTCCAATACGACGTGCGGCGCTGTAGTGACGGCTCGTCCCCGCGTTGCGGGGGTCCAAGTCTTCGAAGCGAATATGGGGCGATATTTTCGGAAATTAAAGGGCATCGGAAAGCGGCGTTCCGCGAATCTTTCCGGTGCATGGCGAAGGCCTGCGGAGCCGCCGGGCTCGCGAGCTGGCATTTAACCGATGCAAAAAGCCCGGCCGTCCGGCCGGGCTTTCAGATAGGGAAATCTCGTATTTCTGGCGCTATTCCGATGCCGCCAGGACCGGGGCGTCGCCGCCAGGCTGTCCTTCAGCCGCGGGCTCGTCTGCTGCATTGCGGCGCGGCTGGCGACGCGGGCGGGAGGCACTGCGGCGCCGCGAGCCGGTGCGGCCGGAAGACGCCACCGACGTCTCCTCCTCCATCGCCACTTCGGCAGGCATGCCTTCGATCACCGGCTGCGGGCCGGAACCGTCGATAACCGGCTGCGGCTCGCTGGGAGCAGGCGCCTGGGCGGGTGCTGCGGCGGCCGGTGCCGGCTCGGCATAGACCTGATCCAGATCGTCCTGATCGCGGTCGAGGTCGCGGTCCTGATAGTCCTGGCGCTCTTCGCGCTGGAAGCGATCCTGCATCTGCGCCTGTGCCGCCGCAATGATGCGGTTGTAGTGCTCGGCATGCTGCAGGTAGTTTTCTGCCATGACACGGTCGCCGGCGCTCTGGGCGTCGCGGGCAAGCGCGGCGTATTTTTCCGCAATATGCTGGGCGGTACCGCGAATTTTCACATCCGGGCCGGAGCTGTCGTACGTCCGCGTCAAGGGATTGGATCCCTTGCGGTTGTTATTGTTGTTATTGCTTCCGTTGTTGTTATTCCGCCCACGGCCGCGCTTGTTCTGCTGTCCTGGCCTCATCGTCCATTCACCTGAATTTTCTTGCTGATGATAATCATATGGTTCCGTATCCCGGCCGGATTGTCCGCGCCCGAGAAAACACGCGCCACGGCAGACCGCCTGTTCGCGGTCCCGGCGCCGGCTGACGTCAAATTAACAGGTACCCGCACAAGGCACTGTTGAACCCTAGCAACTCTTTCTTGAGAGCAATCCCCGTGGCCAGGTCATACTGGAACGAATCTCTGGTCCATGACCTCTGCCCAGTGCGCGGCCAGAAACTAGCCCGCTTCCTTGGCGATTCCAAGCCCTTTCTTTGCTCATCCAGAAAAGAGGGCGCTAGTGCAGCATTTTTTCAACGGTGATGCTGCCTTTGACGTCCTGCCCGAATATCAGGACCCGGTCGTTGCCGCCGAGATCCTTGCGGCTCTCAAGCAGGCGGAAGCTCTGCGCTTGGAACAGCGCCGTAACTGCCTGCTTCTGATCGAAACCGATTTCCAAGCCTACAACTCCGTCCGCTTCGAGATGGCGGCCGGCGTGTTGAGCGATGGCACGGTAAGCGTCAAGCCCGTCAATTCCGCCATCCAGGGCGGCAGCCGGATCATGGTTTCTGACCTCCGGCTCAAGCTCATCTATGACAGTGGACCGGATATACGGCGGATTTGAGACAATGACGTCGAACCGCCCTTCCACTGCCTCGAACCAATCGCTCCTAAGCGTCAGGAAGCGTTCGGCGAGCCCGTTCCTCTTCGCGTTTTCGCGTGCCGTCGCCAAGGCGTCTTCCGATATATCGGTACCGGTGCCGCGCGCTTCAAGTACCCCGGCGAGAAGCGCGAGGCAAATGGCACCGGTGCCGGTTCCAAGGTCTATGAGCCGGCAGTGTCCCTTGCCCGCGGCTATGCGGCGCACATGGGGGATCAGGCAGTCGACAAGCGTTTCGGTGTCCGGCCGCGGCTCCAGCGTTTCCCTCGAAAGCGACAGGGCCAATCCATGAAACTCGCGCTCGCCAAGAATGCGGTAGACCGGCTCGCGTGCCATCCGGCGGTCGATCGCCGCGCGGATACGCGCTGCATCTTCTGGGCTGACCGGCTCGCCTCCCCTTGCAATAAAGCCGGCGAGCGACAGGCCGAGTAGACCGGAAATCAGGTGCCTGGCATCGACCGCCGCATGTTCGATGCCGGCGGCCCTCAACCGATCGCGGCTCTCGGAAAGCAGCCTGTCCAATGTCTCGCGCATCCCCGGCTCAATTCTGCCGTTCGCCGAGCAGGGCGAGCTGGCTTGCCTGGTGGTCCGCAAGCAAGGCGTCGACGACCTCGTCGATCTCACCCTCCATCATCCGGTCGAGCTTGTAGAGCGTCAGATTGATACGGTGGTCGGTCAGGCGGCCCTGCGGGAAGTTGTAGGTGCGGATACGCTCCGAACGGTCGCCGGACCCCACTTGGCTCTTGCGGTCGGCCGACCTTTCGCTGTCGGCGCGCTGGCGCTCCATGTCGAAGAGCCGGGAACGCAGCACCTGCATCGCCTTGGCGCGGTTCTGGTGCTGCGACTTTTCCGAGCTGGTGACGACGAGGCCGGTGGGCAGGTGGGTGATGCGGACTGCCGAATCCGTGGTGTTGACGTGCTGGCCGCCCGCTCCCGAAGAGCGCATCGTGTCGATACGGATATCCTCGGGGCGGATTTCGATATCGATCTCCTCTGCCTCCGGCAGAACAGCGACGGTCGCAGCAGAGGTGTGGATGCGGCCGCTCGCTTCCGTTTCGGGTACGCGCTGCACCCGGTGGACGCCGGACTCGAATTTCAGCCGCGAGAACACGCCGCGCCCGGAAACCGTCGCGATGATTTCCTTGTAGCCGCCGGCCTCGCCCTCGCTCGCCGAGAGCACCTCGACCCGCCAGCCCTTGGCCGCAGCGTAGCGCTCGTACATGCGGAACAGATCGCCGGCAAAGAGCGCCGCTTCCGACCCGCCCGTGCCGGCGCGGATTTCGAGGATGGCGCTTTTTTCGTCGGCCGCATCCTTCGGCAGGAGCAGGATCTGGATCTCCTCTTCGAGCGCTTCGATCCGCTCCTCCACCTCGGGCTTTTCCATTTCCGCGAGGTCGCGCATCTCCTTGTCCGTCGCCCGGTCGGCGAGCATGGCCTCGATATCGGCAAGCTCGGCGACCGCCTTCTCGTAGACGCGGATTTTCGTCACGACCGGCTGGAGCTCGGAATATTCCGATGCGAGCTTCACATAGACGTCGGCCGCGGGGCCTGCGGACATGCGCGCCTCGATCTCCGCGAAACGCCGTTCGAGCTCGCGCATCTTTTCAACAGGAAGCTTTGCCAAGTTTCACTCCAAACACGTCCGCCTCGCCCGAACCCGGTTCGGACGAGGATGAAGACGCTTTCGATCAATCTATACCGGTATGCCGTTCGCCTCCGCGAAATCCACCAGAAGCTGGCGGATCGGCGTTTCGGATTTTGTATCGTCCAGGGCGGCATTGAGGACTTCGGCCAGCTTGTCGGCGTCGAGTGCCAGCAGCATGGCCTTGACAGGCCCGACGGCAGTCGAGGCCATGGATACCGAGCGGAAGCCGATACCGAGCAGTGCCATGGCCGAAAGCGGCTTGCTCGCCATCTCGCCGCAGAGCGTCACCGGCGTGTCGTTGCGTTCGCCGGCGCGCACGATGTCGCGCAACATTCTCAGGAACGGCCGACCGAGAATGTCGAAACGGTCGGAAACGCGGGCATTGCCGCGATCGACCGCCATGGCGAACTGGAAGAGATCGTTCGAGCCGACCGAGACGAAATCCACCTCGGCCATGAGTTCGTCAAGCTGCCAGAGCAGAGCCGGCACCTCGAGCATCGCCCCGAACTGCAGCTTGCGCGGCAATTGCTCTCCGAGTTTCGACTGCCGCTCGATCTCCTTCTGCAGGAGCTCGCGCGCCACCTTGAGTTCCGACACCTCGGTCACCATCGGCAGCATCAGCTTGAACTCGGCGCCGGCAGCCGCGCGCAGCATCGCTCGGAACTGGGTCCGCAGCAGGCCCGGCCGGTCGAGCGACAGCCGGATGGCGCGCCAGCCGAGCGCCGGATTTTCCTCTTCCGCCGCGCGGAAATAGGGCACGACCTTGTCACCGCCAATGTCCAGCGTGCGGAAGGTTACCGGTTTGCCGCCCGTCTGCTTCAAGACGTTGCGGTAGAACGCTTCCTGTTCCTCCGCCTTCGGCATGGTGGAGGCGATCATGAACTGCAGTTCGGTGCGGAAGAGGCCGATGCCTTCGGCGCCCGCTTCGTTCAAATGCGGTAGATCGACCAGGAGCCCGGCATTCATCTGCAGCGTAATGCGCTTGCCGTCCTTCGTCAGCGGCTCGACGTCTTTCAGCGCCCTGAACTGCGCCTGGCGGCGGGCGCGGAAGCGCACCTTTTCCTCGTAGGAGCGCTGCAGGTCGGCGACCGGGCGCAGGTGCACTTTAGCGTCATCGCCATCGACGATAATCGCGTCGCGGTTTTCGGCAAGCGCCACCGCTCCTGCTGCCTGCCCCACGACCGGAATGCCCATGGCGCGCGCGACGATCACCACATGGCTGGTGACCGCACCCTCTTCCAGGACGAGGCCGCGGACGTTCTCGCGCGGATAATCGAGCAGTTCCGCCGCGCCCATGGCGCGCGCGACGATGATCGCGTCGCTCGGGAAATCGGCGGCGGAAAGCTTGGCGCCGTAGCCGGAGAGCTGGCGCAGCAGGCGGTTGGCGAGATCGTCGAAGTCATGCATCCGCTCGCGCAGATAGGGATCCGTCAGCCGGATCATCCTTGCCTTCGTCTCGCTTTGCACTCTCTCGACCGCCGCCTCGGCCGTCAGGCCGTTGCGGATCGCTTCCTCGAGCTTTCTCACCCAACCACGATCGTGCGCGAACATGCGGTAGGTCTCGAGCACCGCCCGGTGCTCGCCTTCCATCGACACGTCGCGCCGCGACAGCATGTCGTCGATCGAGATGCGCAGCGACCCCAGCGCCTCGGCGAGGCGCTGCAGTTCGTGCTCCGTATCCTCGTTGAGCAGGTTGGTGACGACGATCCTCGGCTCGTGCAGCACCACATAGCCAAGGCCGATGCCTTCGCCATAGCTGTTGCCCTCGATCGCAACGGGGCGCGAAAGGTCCAGCTCAAGTCCGGGTTTGGTGATCTTCTTGAGCTCGCCGGTCGCGACCATCTCGGCGAGCACCATGGCGGTCGTCTCGAGCGCCTCGACCTCGTCCTCGCGATAGTTGCGCATCGCCTTGTTCTGCACGACCAGAACGCCGAGCGCGCGCCCGGTGCGCAGGATCGGCACGCCAAGGAAGGAGTGGTAGATCTCTTCGCCGGTCTCGGGGAGATAGGTGAAGGCCGGATGCGCCTGCGCGTCGGAGAGATTGAGCGGGCGCGCCGAGGCGGCGATCGTGCCGACGAGACCCTGGCCCATCTTCAGTTGTGCCAAGTGCACCGCGGTCTTGTTCAGACCTTCGGTCGCGTAAAGCTCGAGAATGCCGTCGGAGCGCAGCACATAGACGGAGCACACTTCCGCGACCATGTTCTGCGCGATCTGGCGCACGATACGGTCAAGGCGCTCCTGCGGCTCGAGCGGTTCCGCCATGAGCTCGCGCAACCGCTTGAGGAGAACGCGCGGACCCGCGGAAAGGTCTCTCATCGCGTAGGGTCTCCCGAATAAGAATATACGACGGCACGTGACGGGAGGCGCGGGCCCTGGCGGCCGCGAATCCCCAATCGAATGCCTGCTGTCTAACTCTTATCGAGACCGTAGGCGGAATGCAAAGTGCGAACCGCCAATTCCGCGTATGGACCGTCGATCAGGATGGAAATCTTGATCTCGGAGGTGGTGATCGCCTTGATGTTGATGCCCTTCTCGGCGAGCGCTCGGAAGGCAGAGGCGGCGACACCCGCATGGCTGCGCATGCCGATGCCGATGACCGAAACCTTGACGAGGCCGGATTCCGATTGCGCGACGTCGTAGCCGATCTTCTCCTTGTTGTCGGAGAGCACCTTCAGCGCCTTGTTGACGTCGCCGGACGGGACCGTGAAGGTCATGTCCGTCTTGGAGCCGTCTTCGGAAATGTTCTGGACGATCATATCGACGTTGATATGGGCTTCGGCGAGTGGGCCGAAGATCGCCGCGGAAACGCCCGGCCGGTCGGCCAAGCGCCGCAGCGAGATCTGGGCTTCATCCTTGGCATAGGCGATGCCGGTTACGACTTCCTGTTCCACGATCTCATCCTCATCACAAATCAGCGTTCCGGGCGGGTTCAGAAGGTCACCCATGCCCGGCGCATCGGGATCCTCGAAAGACGAGCGTACGAAGGTACGCACCTTGTGCACCATGGCGAGCTCGACCGAGCGCACCTGCAGGACCTTGGCGCCGAGGGAAGCCATTTCCAGCATTTCCTCGAAGGCGATCTTCTTCAATCGCCGCGCCTTCGGCTCGATGCGCGGATCGGTCGTGTAGACGCCATCAACGTCGGTGTAGATGTCGCAGCGGTCGGCCTTGACGGCAGCGGCGATGGCGACGGCGGAGGTGTCGGAGCCGCCGCGGCCGAGGGTCGCGACGCGATTGTCGGGGCCGAGCCCCTGGAAGCCGGCAACGACCGCCACCTGACCCTCGCCCATGCGGCGGATGATATCGGCGCCGTCGATGTCGAGGATGCGGGCCGCACCATGGGCGTTGTCGGTCTTGACCGGCAGCTGCCAGCCCTGCCAGGAGCGGGCGTTGATGCCCATCGACTGCAGGGCGATCGCCAGCAGTCCGGAGGTCACCTGCTCGCCGGAGGCGACCACCGCGTCATATTCGCGCGCATCGTAGAACGGCGCATTCGAGCCCGCCACCTTCGGCATGTTCTCGACCCAGCCGACCAGCTCGTTGGTCTTGCCGGACATCGCGGAAACGACGACGGCGACCTCGTGGCCGGCATCGACTTCGCGTTTTACATGGCGGGCGACATTGTGGATGCGGTTCAAATCTGCGACGGAAGTCCCGCCGAATTTCATCACGATGCGTGCCATTTCGCCTCTACCGTACCAACATGTTTCGCGCCTGCGCCCGACAGCACTCCCGCCGGCGCCTGACGATCAAAAAGCAGAGACTTCTCGGACATCGGCCAGCCACCGCTGCGGGGAGCGGAAAGTCGCGGCGTCTCTTAGCGGATCAGCGGGCGGCGTGCAATGGGAGGGTGGAGGAAGACTTGAGCGTCGGGGGCAGGTTTCCAGGATCTGGCCGGACGTCAGGCGGCGAAATCCGGGTGTCTCGCCACGACGCAGGCGACGTCGCAACCGCGAACCCGATGCGTCGCCCGCGCCTCCACCGTCCAGCCGCTGCGGCACACACCCGCTTCGAGACGCGGCACGAGATCGTTGGCAGTGCGCGAGGGTTCGTCGTGAAAGAGAAAGAGCCGTCCGAACGGCGACAAGTGCCTGGCTAGGACGGCAAGCTCGCGCTCCGGATTGCCGCGCGCGAAAATGCCGACGCGCAGAGCAAAAGCCTTGTCGAATACGGCGCTGCCAAACTCGGCCCGTGCGAGTTCCGCGACCACGAACTCGGCTCGCCCGTCGGCGACGAAGGCGGCATTTCGCCGCCGCGCGGCCTCGATCATTGCCGCCGAACGGTCGATCGCAAGCAACCGACCGTCGACGAGCCGGTCGCACACCATCGTCGCCGCCAAGCCGTGACCGCAGCCGATCTCGAGAATGCACTCGGATGCCTCGGGCGCAAGCATCTCTACCGCCCAGCCGATCCGATCTCTCATCGCCTCACCACCGTCTCACGCCGGATTCCTGCTCTCTAAGTTGGCAGCAATCATCTGCGATCGCAATGCTTCAATATTAGCACCACTTGCAAACTTGCTGCAGTTTTGTCATTCTCCGACCTGAGCGAAAGTCAGGCGGCGACGTTCAACGGGAGGAAGGGCAATGCGCAAGGTCATCATGTGGGACATGGTCAGTGTCGACGGCTTCTTCGAGGCGCCGGGGCATGATATCGACTGGTTCGTCTTCGAGGACGAGCTTGCCGCCTATATCGGCGAGACGCAGTTGGAAGCCGGTACGCTGCTCTTCGGACGCGTCACCTACGAGATGATGGCCGCCTATTGGCCCTCGGCCGAGGGCAACATCGCCACTTTCATGAACGGGGCGGAAAAGTACGTTTTCTCGAAGACGCTGACGAGCGCCGAGTGGAACAACACGACACTCGTCTCCGGCGACGCCGTCGCCGAGGTCGAGCGCCTGAAGCAGCGCGACGGCGGCACGATCTTCATCTTCGGCAGCGCCGACTTTGCCGCCACCCTGACCGCCCGTGGACTGGTCGACGAATACCGTCTCGGCATCAATCCGGTGCTCCTCGGCAAAGGCACTCCGCTCTTCCAGAACATCCCTGAGCGCACCAAGCTGGACCTCACCCATGTCCGCCCGCTAAAATCCGGCGTCGTCATCCTGCACTATCAGCCCGCCAAGGCTTGAGGCGGTTTGCAAAGCCGCCCCTTGACATCGCCCGTCGATCGTCCGACTTCACCTTTCGACAGGGCGGATTTCAGGCGCGACGTTTCTGCCCGGACCCGATACGCGAGGAGGCTCCGATGAGCGAGACGGCACGCACGACGATCGACCAGAGCGAGGTGGACCGTTTCTCGGCAATGGCGGCCGAATGGTGGGATCCGACCGGCAAGTTCCGGCCGCTGCACAAGTTCAACCCCGTGCGCCTCGCCTATATCCGCGACAAAGTGTGCGAACAGTTCGACCGGGATCCGAAGAGCCCGCAGCCGCTGAAAGGCCTGCGCCTTCTCGATATCGGCTGCGGCGGCGGGCTGTTGTCCGAGCCGATGGCGCGCATGGGCGCGGATGTTCTCGGTGCGGACGCTTCTGAAAAGAATATCGGCATCGCCAAGGCGCATGCGGCGGGCAGCGGCGTCAACGTCGACTACCGCGCCGTGACCGCCGAGGCTTTGGCCGAGGCTGGCGAGAGCTTCGATATCGTCCTCAACATGGAAGTCGTCGAGCATGTCGCCGATGTCGACTTCTTCATGACCACCTGCGCCCATATGGTGCGGCCCGGCGGCCTGATGTTCGTCGCCACCATCAACCGCACCCTGAAGGCCGCTGCCCTCGCAATCTTCGCCGCCGAGAACGTGCTGCGCTGGCTGCCGCGCGGCACCCATCAATACGACAAGCTGGTCCGCCCGGAAGAACTCGAAAAGCCGCTCGAAGCGAGCGGCATGGAGGTCGCCGACCGCACCGGCGTGTTCTTCAACCCGCTTGCCAATCAATGGAACCTGTCGAAGGACATGGACGTCAACTACATGATCGTCGCCAAACGGCCGATTTGAGGACGCCGGCCGGGCCGCTCAGTTCGTGTCGTCCGGAAGCACTGGCAGCGGCGCGATCTCAATGCCTTCCTCGAGCAGCGCGGTCGCCTCTTCCGCGGTCGCCTTGCCGATCAAGCCGCGCTGGTCGGCCTCGCCATAGTGGATCTTGCGGGCCTCCTCGGGAAAGCGCTCGCCGACATCTTCGGCGTTGGCGCGGATCGTCTTGACCATTTCACGAAGCTTGGCGATCGTCTCCTTCTGCGCCTGGTCCATGACGAGGGCCTGCCGGGCTTCCTTCTTGCGGGCGGTGGAGACGGTTGGCGCCATCAACTGCTTGCTGACCGAGCCGGAACCACAGGTGGGGCAGGTGACGAGATGAGCTTTGGCCTGCCGGTCGAAGTCGCCGCTCGACGAGAACCAGCCTTCGAATCCATGGCCATGGTCGCAGGACAAATTGTAGCGGATCAAGCTGCAACGCCTCCTTTTCCAGCCGGGACCACTTGATCGAGCACGAAATCGCGGGCGTTCCTGAGATTGGGTATGCGCCCTCGCGCGCCGCTGACCGCCGCCACGTCGATTTCCGCGATAAGGACCGCCTCACCGGCCGGGCCGGCCTGGGCAAGCACCCTGCCCCAGGGATCGACGATCATCGAATGTCCGAAGGTCTCCCGTCCGTCCTCATGCTGCCCGGCCTGGGCAGCGGCAATGACGAAAAGCCCGTTCTCGATGGCGCGAGCCCTCAGCAGAATTTCCCAATGCGCCTCGCCGGTCTGACGGGTGAACGCCGCCGGCACCGACATGATCTCCGCGCCGGCCACCGCCTGCTGGCGGAAGAGCTCCGGAAAGCGGACGTCGTAGCAGATCGCAAAACCCAGCTTGCCGAAGGGTAGATCGACCATGCGCGCCGTGGCGCCCGGCCGATAGACGGCGCTCTCGCGCCAGCTTTCGCCATTGTCGAGGTCGACATCGAACATGTGGATCTTGTCGTAGTCGCAGATCTTCTTGCCATCCGGCCCGAACAGGAAGCCGCGATTGGCGACCTTGCCGTCCGGAAGCGCGATCGGCGTGGAGCCGACATGGAGATAGACTCCGAGTTCGCCGGCAAGACGCGCCGCCTCCTCAAAGACGAGATCGTCGGCTTCGTCTTTAATTACCGAACGCAGCCCCGCCCGGTCGCGCTGGATGGCCCCGGTCATTTCAGGCGTCTGAATATAGCTGGCGCCCTGCGTTGCGGCTTGTCGCACCAGCCTGACCATCGTTTCGACGTTCCTCGCCGGATCGACGCCGGAGCACATCTGGACGGCTGCAGCCTTGAAACTCATTGCCCTTTTCTCCCAAGCCAGAGCGTGGGGTCTACCCGACCCGGACCATTCCTTTGAGCTTTCGTGCGATACTGTGCGCTTCGCCTTAACTCAAGCGGCGAGCATCTCGTCGAGCTTGCCGGCCCGATCGAGTGCATGCAGATCATCGCAGCCGCCGACCGGGACGTCGTTGATGAAGATCTGCGGAAAGGTCCTCCCGCCATTGGACTTTTCGATCATCGTCTGGCGAAGCGCCGGGTCATAGGTCGCGTCGTGCTCGACGAAATCGACGCCCTTGCTCTCCAGAAGTTTCTTCGCTCTTGTGCAATAGCCACAGAACTGACGCGTATAAATGACGACCGAAGCCATGGTTTCGAACTGCTCCTTCGCCGGCACCAGCGCCGGCCGTTTTTTCGTCATATAGGCTCGGGCAACGCCATTGCAAAGGTCAAAACCGTGACCTCCGCGGCTCCGGCGCGTCTCAGCGCGCCGGTCGCGGCGGAAACCGTTGCGCCGGTCGTGTAGACGTCGTCAACGAGGACGATGCGTTTCCCCACGAGCGAGGATTTGGCGCTCTCGGGTACGGCAAAGGCGCCGCGGACATTCTCCTCGCGTGCCCGCGCCCCGAGCCCGACCTGCCGGCGCGTGCGCCTGATACGGCGAAGCACATCGGGACGATAGGGCTTACCGGCCCGTTCGGAGACACAGCGCGCCAGTTCCGCCGACTGGTTGAACTTTCGCCGCCAGAGCCGAAATGCGTGGAGCGGCACCGGCACGATCATATCGGCCGCCGCGACGGCGCCGTCGCTGGCCCGGACCATCCATTCGGCCATCATCCGCGCGAGATCGGTGCGGTCGCGATACTTCAGCCCATGCACCAGATCGCGGGCAATTCCCTCGAGGAGAGACACGGAACGCAACCGGTGGAAGGGCGGCGGATTGGCAATCGCCTGCGGCGAAACGGCCCCCGGGCCGGGATCGAAGGCGAAGGGCGAGCCGATGATTTCGCAATAGGGTCGCTCGATCAGGCGCAGCTCCGCCCAGCAGGAGGGGCAGATGGCATGCGCATCGCCGGTCAGCCGACCGCAACCGCAGCAGACGGGCGGGAAGACCAGATTGACCGCCGCCCCGCCGAACGTTTGAAACAGCGCTCTCCAGCGCTTCGCCCGATTTCTCCAACCGTCCCGTTCCATAAGGTTGACTTTGTCCCCTTCAGGGTTTCTTTGCATCCGTGATTTCGGAGAGAGTATCGTGGAAATCGTCTTTGACCAGAGCCTCGTCGAGGCGCACCGCCGCAAAGCGCTGCGCCGGGCGGACCCGAAAGCGACCTTCCTTCTTGATATCGTGGCGCAGGAACTGGCAGATCGCGTCAGTGTCGTCGACCGGTATTTCGACAGAGCCATGGAATTGCACGGCTACACCGGCGCCGCCGCCGCCCGCCTCGCCGAAACGGGAAAGGTCGGCACTATCGAGCGAGTGGAAACCGACGAAGGCTTCGGCTCGCCCCATGCTCCGGTTACCATTGCCCCCCTCGAGCGCATCCCGGCGGAAACGCAAACTGTCAATCTGCTGGTGTCGCCGCTGTCGCTGCATCTGACCAACGATACGCCCGGCGTCTTCATCCAGGCTCGCCGCGCCCTCAAGCCGGACGGGCTCTTCCTTGCCGCGATTCCCGGCAGCGGCACGTTGCAGGAGCTTCGCGAATGCCTGCTTTCGGCGGAAGCGGAACTGACCGGCGGAGCGAGCCCAAGGGTCGTGCCCTTCGCCGACGTGCGCGACATGGGCGGGCTTCTGCAGCGCGCGGGTTTTGCCCTGCCGGTCGCCGACGCGGAAACCTACACGGTTCGCTACGATTCGCTCTTCGGGCTTCTCAAGGATTTGCGGGCAATGGGCATGACCAACCCGCTTAAGGCCAGAAGCCGCCGGCCGGTGCCGCGCCGCTTCTTCCTGAGAGCGGCCGAGATCTATGCGGAACACTTCTCCGATCCGGACGGCCGGGTTCGCGCGACCTTCTCGATCATCTATGTCTCGGGCTGGGCGCCGCATGAGAGCCAGCAGAAACCGCTGAAGCCCGGCTCGGCCAAGCAGAGGCTGTCGGATGCGCTCGGGGTGAGCGAACACGCACTGAAGGGTTCGGGGAAGCAGTCCTGACAGGGCATTTTGCCCAACTCGTGCCGGTATCGCCCGGACTGGGACTATGTCCAGGAGTCTTCCATCGCATCGGCGATCAAGTTCAGCACATTCAGCAATTCGTTGGAAAAGTTCTGAAAGCCGAGGAGAAGGGCGACGGAAATCAGGGCCGCGATGAGACCATACTCCACGACGGTAGCACCGTCTCGGCTGCGAAGGAGAGATCTCAGCTTGTCCATGCGTCCTCCGGCCCCATGAGGGCGGCGAGGTCCTCGAGGAGCTCCCAACCGTCCTATGGTCAATGGCAGCGAAAGACGCGGGGCTTGCGCGTATTCGCTCGAATCAGCACCCGCTCCTGCTGCCGTTTGCATCGATGATGCAGACGGCGCCCGGCATTTCCTGAAGCACGCTGCGGCGCACGGTGTAGCGCTTCGCCGTGCCGCCGGAGGGAATCGAGCCGGTGGAGATATTGTCGTAGTCGATCGGCGTGTTTGCGAGCATCCGCTTGTCGCCCTTCGATGAAAGCATTGGCGTCAGGATCAGCGTCAGCGCGATCACTGCCGTGCCGAACAGCAGCGACAGATTGAGCACGCCCGTCCGGCGGGACTGGCTCGCCACCAGATCCTTGTCCTGAACTGTCCTCCAGAAATCCTCGTCCACCATTCCAGCCTCACAAACACCTCAGAGAGCGGGGCGAAGCACCCTTCCCAAGCTTCGACCTCACCACAGCTGCCCGAAACCGGCGCGGCCAATGATCGGGGCGCGCCGAAACTGATAGGCTCGATTGTGAAGGAGGGTGATAAACTTTTGATTAATAAATCTTGGAATTTAGGGGAGTTGACCGGCGTTGACGCTCGGTTTTCCTCCGATCACAGACAAATTTATTAATGAGACGCGGCAGCACCCGGAATGCCGCCTTCCGCCCTGCGCCTAAAGGAGATCCATCAGGAACGGGATCAGCGGCTCGTCCGCCGGCGGCATCGGGTAATCACGCAAGGCCTTCGGGCGCACCCATTTGATCAGCTGGCCCTCCCGCCCCTCGGCAAAACCCTCGTAGCGCCGGCAGATGTAGAGCGGCATCAGCAGGTGAAAGTCGTCGTAGCTGTGGCTCGCGAAGGTGAGAGGTGCAAGGCAGGCGACCTTGGTGCGAATTCCGAGTTCCTCTTCGAGTTCGCGGATCAGCGTCTCCTCCGGCGTTTCGCCGGCCTCGACCTTGCCGCCGGGGAACTCCCAGAGGCCGGCAAGCGGCTTTCCTTCGGGCCGTTGCCCCAGGAGAATGCGCCCGTCCGAGTCGACTAGCGCACAGGCTGCAACGAGCACGATCTTCTTTGCCGCTACTTCCATGCGTCAGATCCTCGGCGCGCGATAAAGATAATCATAAACCTCGGAGAAACCGGCTTTCCGGTAGAGCGCGATTGCTGCCGTGTTGGCGGCTTCCACCTGCAGCCAGGCCTTTCTGGCGCCGCGCAGGCGTGCCCAGCGCAGTGACGCGTCGAGAAGCGCCCTGCCGACGCCCCGGCGCCTGACGGACTCCGCCACCGAGAACTGCATGATGCCGGCCAGGTCGTTGTCGTGAACGACGAGCGACACGGCCGTCGGGCCGAAGTCGCGATCCTCGAAGAGAAAAAGGCCGCATTCGGGTTTGATGGCGTTGATGATCTCGGCCAGCACCGGCTTGGTCGCCGGATCGCCCTTGCCGATCTGGAGCCTCGCGTCGACAAAACGGCCGAGATCCTTGATCGGCAGGTGGTCCATGCCCTCGCCGAGCTCACCCTGCGCGAGATCGAGCTCCATGACGAGGCTGCGGCTGAAGGATGTCCAGGCTTCGCCGTCCATGTAGGCGATGAGTTGCGGCGGTGTGAGCGGGGTCTGCCGGACCGTAAGCGGCCGGCCATGTTCGGCAAAGCGCCGCGCCGCCTTCTCGAGCCGGATGGCAATGTCGCGATAATCGGACGGATCGAGCGGATTGATCGAATTCAGGCGCTTGGAGGGATGCCCGGCGGTCAGTCGTATAAGCCAGCTGCCGTCATAAACGACCGTCGCGGCGGGCCAGGCGCGAAAGCCCACCGCTTCGAGGCGCCGCACACTGGGAAGATCAACCATGCTTGCTCCAACCACCCCGCTCTCGACCGGCGGCCGTCTGTCGTTCGATGTCATATCCCGTCCCGATCAAGCGAGCGACCGCATCAGCTTCTGTAATCGCCGTTGATCTCGACATATTCCTTGGTGAGGTCGCAGGTATAGACCGTTGCGCGACCCGGACCGAGGCCGATGTCGACGCGGATCGGAATGTCCTCGCCCTTCATCACGGCGGTCGCTGCCGCTTCCGAATAGGCCGGATCGCGCTCGCCCTCGACGGCGACGCGGACGTCGCCGAACCAGATCGCCAGCCTGTCGCGCTCGGCCATCTCGCCGGACTTGCCGACCGCCATGACCACCCGGCCCCAGTTGGCGTCCTCCCCGGCAACCGCCGTCTTGACAAGCGGCGAGTTGGCGATCGAAAGCGCGATGCGCTTGGCGGCAGCGTCGTTCTCAGCGCCCTCGACGGTCACTTCCACCATCTTGCGCGCGCCTTCGCCGTCGCGCACGACCTGCAGCGCCAGGTCACGCAGCAGGTCGTTGAGCGCCCTCCCGAAGGACTGGAGCCGCGCATCGCCCGCATCCTCCACCCTCGCCTGCCCGTCCTTGGCCGCAGCGCCGGTGGCAAACAGCATCAAGGTGTCGGAAGTGGACGTATCGCTGTCGACCGTCACGGAATTGAAGCTGGGGCCGACGCCGGCCGAAAGCAGCGCCTGCAGTGCGGCGGGTGCGATGTCGGCATCGGTCACCACGAAGGAAAGCATGGTCGCCATGTCCGGCGCGATCATGCCGGCACCCTTGGCGATGCCGTTGATGGTGACCGTGACGCCGCCGATCTCGGCGCTACGGGTCGCGACCTTGGGATAGGTGTCCGTGGTCATGATCGCCTTGGCGGCCTCGAACCAGAAGTCCTCCTTGGCCGATGCCGCGAGCCCGTCGAGCACGCCGGCAAACTTGGTGGCGTCGAGCGGCTCGCCGATCACGCCCGTCGAGGCCAGGAAAATCTCGCCCTCATTGCAGCCGACCGCCCGGGCGGCGGACTGCGCGGTGAGTTCGGTCGCCTCTTTGCCCTTCTTGCCGGTGAAGGCATTGGCATTGCCCGAATTGACGACCACGGCACGTGCGTGACCGCCCGGGAGATTTCTACGGCAGAAGTCGACGGGGGCGGACGGGCACTTCGAACGCGTGAAGACACCGGCCACCGCCGCCGGCTGATCGAAGACCATCATCAACACGTCAGTGCGGTTCTTGTACTTGATCCCCGCGGCGGCGGTCGCCATGCGCACGCCGCGAAGGGGCGGCATTTCAGCAAAGGTTTTCGGAGCGAGCGGAGAAACGGTACCGGACATGGCGAACCCTGTTTGAATGCCTCTGATCACCATGGTTACGGGCAACCATGGTGATCTTTTCCATTGTTTCAGAGCGGGATGCGCGCGGAACGCCGCGCACACTTTTCCTCATCCCGCTCCAAATGGTGCGAGAAATGCCCGAGCGACATTCAGCCGCCGGGCATCCCGATCCTAGTCTTGACGAGCGGCTGGCGCGACGAACGCCTCTTCTCCGCTCTGGCACGGGACCGTCCTTGAGGGTGGCGGCCCCGAAAAAGCTACTGGCCTTGGCGCGCCTTGCCGGCGTCTTCATAGGCCTTCTTCAGCGCCGGATCGGAAATCTCGACGCCGGTCGCCTTTTTGGCAGTGTCCAGCAGCGCAAGGTACTTGTCGCGCATGACGAGCTGACGAACCTGCGGCTCGACCTGCTCGAGCGTCGGCGGCGCCTGCGGACGCTTGTCCTCGACCAGGATCACGTGGAAGCCGAACTGGGTCTTGACCGGCATCTTTGTATAGCTGCCCTTCTCGAGCGCGAAAGCAGCCGTCTCGAATTCCGGCACCATCCGGCCCTTGGTGAAGTAGCCGAGGTCGCCGCCATCGTCCTTGTTCGGATCGGTGGACTTGGCCTTGGCGAGTTCGACGAAGCTCTTGCCGGCGTCCAGTTCCTTGATGATCGCCTTGGCCTCGTCCTCGGTCTTGACGAGGATGTGGCGGGCCTTGACTTCTTCCTGCGCCGGGATGGCGGCGATTTCCTTGTCGTAGCGTGCCTTGACCTCTTCCTTCGTCACCGCATCGACGACGTGCTTCTTGAAGAAGGCGTTGTGAAGTTCGCGCTCGGTTAGGAAGGCGACACGCTGCTTGAAGGTCGCGTCGTTCTGCAGGCCTTCCTTCTCGGCATCCTTGACGAGCAGCTTGACGTCGATGACGGCGGAAAGGGCTGCGGCGCGCTTCTGTTCGTCGGGCATCCGCTGGAGCTGCGGATCGAGGCTGGTGATCGCGAGATCAAGCTCCGACTGACGGATTTCCTGCCCGCCGACCTTCGCGACGACCGGATCGGTCCCTTCGGCGCGGGCGACGCCTGCGGCCATCATCGCGACCAGCGCCGCGGCCGCCAGGGTCTTGTATCTAGACATGTTTCTTACCTTTCACCATTGGCCGCCAGCGCGATTGCCTCCGGCCCTTCGAGGGGGCTGCACAACACCAGAATGTGGCGGTTCTGTAGCCGTCCGGCCGCGCAAGTGCGTTGACATAATCCGACCCCCCTCTTATCTGTCACGCAACCTCGCGTCCAGAACAGTTTCCGGGCGTTTCACGGCATTAGACGGTTTTTCGAGCCGGACCTGAAACTCCCAGGGCGATAAATAAGGAAAGGACCATTCGGATGGTCAGTCTCGGCGGCCTTGCCCGCAAGTTGTTTGGTTCCGCCAACGATCGCCGCGTCCGCGGCTACCAGGGTCGGGTGGACGCAATCAACGCTCTCGAAGCCGACATGAAAACGCTGAGCGACGAAGCGCTCGCTGCAAAGACGGTGGAGTTTCGGAGCCAACTCGGCGAAGGCAAGACCCTCGACGACCTCCTTGTGCCGGCCTTTGCCGTGGTGCGCGAGGCCGCCCGCCGCGTTCTCGGCCTGCGTCCCTTCGACGTCCAGCTCATCGGCGGCATGATCCTGCACGAGCGCTCCATCTCCGAAATGAAGACCGGCGAAGGCAAAACGCTGGTGGCGACGCTGCCCGTCTACCTTAACGCGCTCGCCGGCAAGGGCGTGCATGTCGTCACCGTCAACGACTATCTCGCCCAGCGCGACGCCAGCATGATGGGGCGGATCTACGGCTTCCTCGGCCTGACGACGGGCGTCATCGTCCACGGCCTCACCGACGAGCAGCGCCGCGACGCCTATGCCTGCGACGTCACCTACGCGACCAACAACGAGCTCGGCTTCGACTATCTGCGCGACAACATGAAATACGAGCGCGCCCAGATGGTGCAGCGCGGTCACTTCTTCGCGATCGTCGACGAGGTGGACTCGATCCTGGTCGACGAGGCGCGCACGCCACTGATCATCTCCGGCCCGCTCGACGACCGCTCGGATCTCTACAATACGATCAATGACTTCATTCCGCTGCTGTCGCCGGAAGACTACGAGATCGACGAAAAGCAGCGCTCGGCCAATTTCTCGGAGGAGGGCACCGAGAAGCTCGAAAACCTCTTGCGCCAAGCCGGGCTCCTGAAGGGCGAGTCGCTCTACGACATCGAGAACGTGGCGATCGTCCACCACGTCAACAACGCGCTGAAGGCGCACAAGCTGTTCACGCGTGACAAAGACTATATCGTGCGCAACGGCGAGATCGTCATCATCGACGAGTTCACCGGCCGCATGATGCCGGGGCGTCGCTACTCCGAAGGTCAGCATCAGGCGCTGGAAGCCAAAGAAAAGGTGCAGATTCAGCCCGAGAACCAGACGCTCGCCTCGGTCACCTTCCAGAATTACTTCCGCATGTACGAAAAGCTTGCCGGCATGACCGGCACCGCGGCGACGGAAGCCGAGGAATTCGGCAACATCTACGGCCTGGAAGTGGTCGAAGTGCCGACCAATCTGCCGATCAAGCGCCTCGACGAGGACGACGAGGTCTATCGCACCGCGGGCGAGAAGTACAAGGCGATCATCGACGAGATCAAGGCGGCCCACGAGCGCGGCCAGCCGATGCTCGTCGGCACCACCTCGATCGAGAAGTCCGAGCTGCTCGCCGATATGCTGAAGAAGAGCGGCTTCTCGAAATTCCAGGTGCTGAACGCCCGTTACCACGAGCAGGAAGCCTATATCGTCGCCCAGGCCGGCGTGCCGGGCGCCGTCACCATCGCAACCAACATGGCCGGCCGCGGCACCGACATCCAGCTCGGCGGCAACCCGGACATGCGCATCCAGCAGGAACTGGCCGAGGTCGAGCCCGGCCCCGAGCGCGATGCGCGCGAAAAGGCGATCCGCGAGGAGGTGCAGAAGCTCAAGGACAAGGCGCTCGCCGCCGGCGGCCTTTATGTCCTTGCCACCGAACGCCACGAAAGCCGCCGCATCGACAACCAGTTGCGCGGCCGCTCCGGCCGCCAGGGCGACCCGGGCCGCTCGAAGTTCTTCCTGTCGCTGCAGGACGATTTGATGCGCATCTTCGGCTCCGACCGCATGGACGGCATGCTGCAGAAACTGGGCCTCAAGGAGGGCGAGGCGATTGTCCATCCGTGGATCAACAAGGCGCTCGAACGCGCCCAGAAGAAGGTCGAGGCCCGCAACTTCGACATCCGAAAGAACCTCTTGAAATATGACGACGTGCTCAACGACCAGCGCAAGGTCATCTTCGAGCAGCGTCTCGAACTCATGGACGCGGAAAGCGTCACCGAGACGGTCACCGACATGCGCAACGAAGTGATCGGGGATATCGTCGCCAAGCGCATTCCCGAGCGAGCCTATGCCGAGCAGTGGGATGCGGAAGGACTTAAGGCCGACGTCCAGCAATACCTCAACCTCGACCTCCCGATTACCGAATGGGTCGCCGAGGAAGGGATCGCCGAGGACGACATTCTGGAGCGCATCACCGCCGCCGCCGACAAGGCCGCCGCCGAACGCGCCGAGCGCTTCGGGCCGGAGATCATGCAATATGTCGAGCGCTCGGTCGTGCTGCAGACGCTCGATCACCTCTGGCGCGAGCACATCGTCAACCTCGACCATCTCCGCTCGGTCATCGGCTTCCGCGGCTACGCCCAGCGCGACCCGCTGCAGGAATACAAGTCCGAAGCCTTCGAGCTCTTTCAGGCCCTGCTCGTCAATCTCCGCCAGGCGGTATCGGCGCAGCTGATGCGCGTCGAACTGGTGCGCGAGGCGCCCCAGGAGCCGCAGCCGCTGCCGCCTATGGAAGCCCATCATTTCGACCCGATTACCGGCGAGGACGACTTCGCGCAGGTGGCGCTTGGCGCCGCCTCCCCGGCAAAGCGCAACGCCGCAGACCCCTCCACTTGGGGCAATGTCGGGCGCAACGAGCCCTGCCCCTGCGGTTCGGGCAAGAAATACAAGCATTGCCACGGAAGCTACGAAGCCTGACGAGATGCCGCCTCCGGGCGGCATTTTCGCGTCCGAGACCGCGCCGCAGAGCGGCCTGCTGAACCGTTTGTTAACGCTGTTCTGGCAGAAGTGATGCCCTGTATTGCGTAATCTCAGGGTGTCTTCGTGTTGATGGCGGTATGTCAAACGGCCGGACGAATGCTGCCGTCGGCGCTGAGGCACCGCCTGTCCGATTCCGTGCAGCGGCTCCTGCCCGTGCTCACCGGCTCCGATACCCGCAGTCGCGCCCAGCGCATGGCGCTGATCGCCTTTGCGATCCGCATCCTAAGCGCGGCAATCGCCTTCGCCTCGCAGATCTTTCTCGCGCGCCTGATGGGCGAGTTCGAATACGGCATCTTCATCTTCGTCTGGGTGATGACGGTCCTGTTCGGCAATCTCTCCTGCCTCGGGCTCCCCACCGCGGTTATCCGGTTCCTGCCGGAATACAGCACCACTTCGGAGCTTCCGGAAATCCGCGGCCTGACGACGACGGCGCGCATCTTCGCCCTCCTTTCCGCAACCGCCCTTGCCGCGATCGGCGCAGCGGGTCTGTGGCTCTTCGGCACGGCAATCGAGAGCTACTACTTCGTGCCCCTCTATCTCGGCCTCATTACCCTGCCGATGATTGCGCTCGGCGACGTGATGGACGGCACGGCGCGCGCCCATAGCTGGCCGGTTGCGGCAATGAGCCCGACCTTCCTCGTGCGGCCCTTGCTGATCCTCGCCTTCATGGTCCTGGCAACGGTCGCGGGCCTGCCGTCCGCTGCAACGACGGCGATGGCCGCAGCGCTTGCCGCGACCTATGTGACGACGCTCGGGCAGTTCGCAATAATGGTCTGGCGGCTCGACCGGCACTACCTTCCCGGCCCGATGAAAATCGAACTCAGCCGCTGGCTGCGCGTCTCGATCCCGATATTCCTCGTCGACGGTTTCGGCTTCCTCTTGACCAATTCCGACGTCGTGATCGTCGGCCTCTATGTGAAGCCGGACGACGTGGCGATCTACTTTGCCGCCGCGAAGACCATGGCGCTCGTCCATTTCGTCATGTTCGCGGTCAGGGCGGCCGCCGGCCCGCGCTTTTCGGCGGCCATGGCAGCGCGCGACCGGCATCAATTGGCGGAGATCGCCATCGAAAGCGCCCGCTGGTCGTTCTGGCCGTCACTCGCTATCGGCTGCACCGTCGTGCTGGCGGGTCCGCTGCTGCTGTCGCTGTTCGGCCCGGCCTTCCCCGCCGGTGCTCCGCTGATGGCGATACTGCTCACCGGTATCCTCGCCAAGGCCTTTGTCGGCCCCGCCGAGACCCTGTTGACGATGGCCGGACGGCAAAAGCTCTGCGTCATCCTCTATGTGGCCGCGCTCGGTGCCAATGTCGCGCTCAACGTCACGCTCATTCCGCTCTTCGGCTTGACCGGAGCGGCCTCAGCGACCGCGGGCGCGATGTTCGTGGAGGCGGCGATCCTGCATGTGGCGGTGAGGCACACCTTTGGTTTCACGCTCCTGGCACTTGCCGGCGCAAGGAGCGGTCATGACGAAAACGAGGCAATCAAGCCATGAACGGCAACATCCAGTTCCCCGGGGAAGCGAACGGAAGCGCGAACCGCCTGCTTGGCGGCCTGGCGCAACCGGCCGCCGATCCGACGCAGGCCGAACGGACCTTGATGGTGGGCAGGTCCGGCCGGCATCTGGCCATCTACCAGGCCCGCTCCGGCTACGAACTGCAGCGGGAGCTCGACTTCCTGTCCAACCGCGCGATCGAGCCGAACGTCTTCTTCACTGGCCGCTTCCTGGCGCCCGCCATGCCACGGCTGGAGGATCGGGTGATTCGCCTCGCCGTCATCCGCGACAGCAACGAGCGCAGCAGCCGCCTGCGCTTCCTGATGCCTTTCTCGATCGAGAAGCCGGGCTTCTCGATCGGCGCGCCGATCATTCGCGGCTGGTCCAATCCCTTCGGCCCCTTGGGCGTGCCGCTGCTTGACGCGGAAGACGCCGCCGAGACGATCAGCAACCTTTATACGGCGCTCGCCTCGCCCTCCTCCGGCATGCCGCAGGTGCTGGTGCTGCCGGACGTGCGCCTCAAGGGCAAATTCGCGCAGCTCGCCCGGGCCGTGGCGATCGGCGAGAACCTCCCGCTGACGGTGACCGATACCTTCGAACGGCCGATGCTCGAAAGCCTGCTCGACGGTCCAACCTATCTGCGCCAGGCGATCAGCCGGGCGCATTTCAAGGAACTGCGACGCCAGTGGAACAATCTCGAAAAACACGGCAACCTCGCCTACAGCGTCGCGCGTCAACCGGAGGAGATCCGCTGGCGGCTGGAGGAGTTCCTGGCGCTCGAGGCCTCCGGCTGGAAAGGCCGCGAACGCAGCGCCATGATCATGGACCGCTTCCGCGCCGCCTTCGCGCGGGAAGCAATCACCAATCTCGCCGAAGCCGACAGCGTCCGCATCCACACGCTCGATCTCGACGGCAAGGCGATCGCCGCGATGGTCGTGCTCATGATGGCCGGCGAGGCCTATACCTGGAAGACCGCCTATAACGAGGACTACGCGAAATATTCGCCGGGCAAGCTGCTCTTGGCCGAACTCACCGAATGGCATCTCAACGACGCCAATATCGCCCGCTCCGATTCCTGCGCCGTGCCCGACCATCCGATGATCGCCCGCTTCTGGCAGGAGCGCGAGGAGATGGGGACGCTGGTGATCGGCCTGCAGCAGAACCGCGACCGCGACGTGCGCCAGGTGGCGGCTCAGCTTCACCTCTACCGCAACACCCGCAACATGGCGCGGCTACTGCGCGAGAAGATCCGCGCGCTGGCCGGGCGCTGATGGGGCGGAATCAGCGGTCGCGCGCTGCCTCCACCTCGGCAGCAGCCCTCTCCCGCAACAGCCGCCGGATCACCTTGCCCGAAGTGGTCAGCGGCAGGCTGTCGACGAACTCGATCTCGCGCGGATATTCGTGCATGGAGAGCCTGTTCTTCACCCAGTCGCGGATCGCAGCCGCGGTCTCTTCGGCTGCGGCGACACCGGGCTTCAGCACCACATAGGCCTTGACGATCTCGGTGCGGATCGGGTCCGGCTTGCCGATCGCCGCGGCCATCTGAACGTCCGGGTGGCCGACGAGACAGTCCTCGATCTCGCCGGGGCCGATCCGGTAGCCGGACGAGGTGATGACGTCGTCGTCGCGGCCGAAAAAGGTGAAGTAACCCTCCTGATCCATGACGCCCTGGTCGCCGGTGGTCATCCAGTCGCCGATGAACTTCGCCTCGGTCGCCTTGACGTTTCGCCAATAGCCCAGGAACATCACCGGATCGGGGCGCTTGATCGCGACTTGGCCGGTCGTGCCCGGCGGCAGCACACGCCCCTCGCCGTCGATGATCGCCACCCCATGGCCGGGTGCGGCCTTGCCCATCGAGCCCGGTTTCAATACTCCGAGGTCGGCGGCCGACGAAATGACGATGTTGCATTCCGTCTGGCCGTAGAATTCGCTGACCTCGACGCCGAGCGCCTCCTTCGCCCAGTCGAAGGTCTCGCGCCCGAGCGCTTCGCCGGCCGAGCCGATCGTTCTCAGATCGAGCCTGTAGCGGTCGCGGGGCCGATCGACGGATTTGAGCAGCCTCAGCGCCGTCGGCGGAATGAAGGCGTTGCGCACATTCATCTCTTCCATGATGCGGAAGGCCACATGCGGATCGAACTTCTGCGCCGGCGAGGAAACCACCGGCACGCCGAAGAACAGCGACGGCAGCAACGCGTTCAAGAGCCCGCCCGCCCAGGCCCAATCGGCCGGCGTCCACATCCGGTCGCCCGGCTGAGGCAGGAAGTGATGGTGAAACTGGAAACCCGGCAGATGGCCGAGCAGCACGCGGTGGCCGTGCAGCGCCCCCTTCGGCGGGCCGGTCGTCCCGGACGTATAGATCATCAGCGCCGGATTGTCCGGCCCGGTATCGGCGGCGGCAAAACGGCCCTCGCCCGCCGCCAGCCGGTCGAAGAGCACCGTATCGGGCAGTTCCTCCTCTTCCGCCAGCACTACCAGCCGAAGCTCTGGCAGTTCTCTTCGGAACGCCGCAAGCCGCTCGTAGCCGAAGCGATTGGTGACGACCGCCGTCGCCCCGGCGTCCTGCAGCCGGTAGCTGAGCGCCTCGACGCCGAAAAGCAGCGCCAGCGGCAGGGCGATCGCGCCGAGCTTGTAGATCGCCGCATGGGCGATTGCCGCTTCGAAGCCCTGCTGCAGCAGAATGGCGACCCGATCGCCCGGCTTGATGCCCTGCGCGGCAAGCCCGCCGGCAAAGGCCGAGGAGCGAGCCGCGAAGGCGCCGTATGTCAGTGAATGAGGCGCGGTGTCCGGGCTGAAATGCTGCAGGCAGATACGTTCAGGGTCACGCGCCGCCCATGCGTCGCTGACGGCGACGCCGATATTAAACCTCTCCGGAATCCGCCAGCGGAATTCGCGATAGAGGTCGTCGTATGTGTCGATCTTCGGTAGCATGGGCCGCGCTGGAGTTTGCTGCAGCGCAGCAGCTAACACTTTCGCCCCGTGGAATTCAATGGGTGCGGGCCGGGTGAAGGAACTCGGAACAGGGACGAGGTCCGCTGGCATCTTGCCTGATAGAGCGAAAGCGCCGTTTCCGGTATAGTGCGGAGCTCAAGCGACCTCAGCCCGACGGCGGTCGGAGTCAAAGTCGTGCCAACCCATGCTGCATGACCTCCACATGACGCGGTAGGGAGGAGTATTCCATGGCAAACCAGATCCGGCCGCTGCAGCCGGGAGAACCCGCCCCCTCGTTCGCGCTCGCCGCGGCCAACCCTGAAGGAATGGTCTCTCTTGCCGATTTGCGCGGTCGCCCGTTTCTGATCGGCTTCTTTCGCGGTTTGCACTGCCCGTTCTGTCGACGTCAGGTGGAACAGCTTGCCGGCCTCCAGCCAGCGCTACGCGCCGCCGGGATAGAGACCCTGGCGGTGATCAACACGCCGGTCGAACGCGCTCGCCTCTATTTCCGCCATCGGCCGACGCCGGTCACGCTCCTGTGCGACCCGGATTGCCACACGCACCGGGCCTTCGGCGTGCCGCGGGGCGAATTCCTGCCCGATGGCAGCAGCGAGCGGCCCGAATGGCCCCATCGCGCATCGATGGCGCAGTTCGAGGCGGCTCGCATCAATCCTGCCGGCGTGTTCCCGGAGCCTTTGCAGCCCATGGAAGCCAACGTTGTCCTCAACGCCAGCGACGGCTTCGAGCTCGACGAAGCGGACAAAGCGATCCTGGCGGACCATGGCACCCAGCTCGTCGGGCATTATCTGGTCGACGCCACCGGCATCGTCGGCTGGGCGCAAATCGAGGCGCGCGACGGGCCGAACGACCTCTGCACCTTCCCAACCGCGGCGCAGATCCTTGCCGCCGCCGAAAACCTCGGACGCTGACCCGGAGCGGAAGTCCGCCGGGGTATCTTTTTCGGTGTCGAAAGACGGGATCGAGTGGTGCCCCATGCCGGGGTCGAACCAGCACTCCTTTTGGGAACTCGATTTTGAGTCGAGCGCGTCTACCAATTCCGCCAATGGGGCAAGGCTCAAGCGATATCAGCGGTTTGGGATTTACACGATCGTTTTCGCGCCGGTCAATCGAGAAATTGCGATTTTCGCAGCGGCGATCACAAAAGCGTGCGGCCGGGGACCGGTGACGGCGATTTACAGCGGAACCGAACCTACATAAGAAGACGGGCGCCGTTTCGCCGCCCTTGCGAGGTATTCATGATCGAGGCTTCCGCCGCCACGCGCCAGCAACTGCTTCTCGCCCTCGTCGTCACGCTCGGCATGGCGGCGACCGTCGGTGGCGCGCTCGGTTTCGAGCATATCGGCGGCTACATCCCCTGCGCCCTCTGCCTCATGCAGCGCGACCCTTATTACTACGGCATTCCGCTCGGCCTCGTCGCCATTGTCGCCAGCGTGCTGAAACTGCCGGCCTGGACGACGCGCGCGCTGCTCGGAATCGTCGGCGTCCTGATGCTCGTCGGCGCCGGGATCGGCGTCTATCACGCCGGTGCTGAATGGCATTTCTGGGAGGGTCCGTCGACCTGCGCGACGACCGCCCAGGGCATCTCCTCAAATGTCGGCGACCTGCTCGGCGATCTTGACGCGAAGCACGCTCCGTCCTGCACCGACGCGGCGCTGCGCGTCCTTGGCCTGTCCTTCGCCGGCTGGAACGTCATCGCCAGCCTGATCCTCGCGGCGATCGCGCTGCGGGGCGCCGCCAAGGCGTGAGGTCGCAACCGCTCACGCCAAGATATTCGCATTGACCTGAAAAAAGGCACGGCCTTACGGCTGCAGCTCGACATCCCAGTAGAGATAGTCCATCCAGCTTTCGTGCAGATGGTTCGGCGGGAAGAGCCGTCCATTGTTGTGCAGGTCCTGCACGGTCGGCTGGTACGGCCTTTGATGCGGGAACATGTGGGCCTGCTTCGGCAGCTTGCTGCCCTTGCGCAGGTTGCAGGGCGAACAGGCTGCGACGACATTTTCCCAGGTCGTCTGGCCGCCATGCGCGCGCGGGATCACGTGGTCGAAGGTCAGATCGTCCGGGGATCCGCAATACTGGCATTCGAACTTGTCGCGCAGGAAGACGTTGAACCGGGTGAAGGCCGGAAAGCGCGACGGCTGGACATAGCTTTTCAGGCAGACGACGCTCGGCAGCCGCATCGAGAAGCTGGGAGAGGAGACGGAGTGTTCGTATTCGGCAAGGATTATCACGCGGTCGAGAAAGACCGCCTTGATCGCGTCCTGCCAGGACCAGAGCGACAAGGGGTAATAGCTCAGCGGCCGGTAATCGGCGTTCAACACAAGCGCCGGCAGGGCCTGAGGTGAGACTGCAATCGTCAAGCGTATTCTCCTGAGCGATTCGGCATCTGCATCTTCTATATTAGGCCTGTTGCGACAGGATTGTGAAGCCGGAAAGAAAAACCAAACAAAGGATTCGCTTTTCTCTTCAAGGCGTCACGGGCAGCGCATCACGCCGCATCTCACGCGCATAGTAAGCCCAGAAAAGCCGGGCCGCGACGCTCCGCCAGGGGGACCAAGAGGCGGCGAGCGAATCGATTTCGCTTGCCGTCGGCCGCAACTCGAAACCGAGCGCGTGACCGACGGCGTTCTGCAGCGCCACGTCGCCGGAGGGAAAGACGTCCGGATGGCCGGCGCAGAAGAGCAGATAGACCTCCGCCGTCCAGCGCCCCACACCCTTGATCGCCGTCAGCTCGTGGATCGCTGCGGCCGCCTCGATGTTGCAGATGCCGTCGAGATCGATCTCGTCCGTAACCGCCGCGGTCGCCACCCGCCGCAGCGTATCTGCCTTGGCGCGGGAAAGACCGAATTGCCGGCAGGCATCGTCGTCAAGCGAAAGCACGGCGTCGGCGCTGATCTCGCCGAGCGACGCCTCCATGCGGCTCCAGATCGCCGCCGCACTCGCCTTGGAGACCATTTGCGAGACGATGATATTGGCAAGGCCGCGATAGCCCGGATCGGTGCGCCTGAGCGGCACCGGCCCGGCCTTGTCGAGGACGTGCTCCAGGCGGGCGTCGAGCATCACGAGACCCGCGAGGCCAGCCTCGATATCGTCGCTTGTGCGAATGATCCGCATGCACCCTCCAAAATAGCGGATGACCTTTATACAGCTTCCATGGCAAAGGAGCACAATGCCCGTTCCGCCGCCAGCACAACCGGTTTTCCGCTTCGCCCCAAGCCCAAACGGCTTGCTGCATCTCGGCCACGCATTGTCAGCCATTATCAACCACGACATGGCGAGCGCGATGGGCGGCCGTTTCCTGCTGAGGATAGAGGACATCGACCGGGCGCGCTGCCGTCCGGAGTTCGAGGCGGCGATTTTCGAGGACCTCGCCTGGTTGGGTCTCATCTGGGAAGAACCGGTGCGGCGCCAATCAGATCAGCTCGATCTTTATGCGGCAGCGCTCGAACGCTTGAGAACCATGGGGCTGGTCTATCCTTCCGTCATGACCCGCGGCGAGATCAAAACGGCGGTGGCGGCGCATGAGGCGAGCGGAAGGGCATGGCCCCGCGATCCGGACGGGACGCCGCTTTATCCGGGCCGCGAGCGTGCGCTGACGGCAAGCGAGCAGGCCGACCTCGTCGCGGGCGGCCGTCCCCACACCTGGCGGCTCGACGTGGCGAAGGCGGTCGGCCGCCTTGCCGAACCGCTCCTGTGGCGCGAGACCGGGGAAGGTCCGGCCGGGGAAACCGGCCTGATCGCGGCGGATCCGGGTGTCTGGGGCGACGTCGTCCTGTCGCGCTCGGACGCGCCCTCGAGCTATCATCTTTCGGTGGTCGTCGACGACGCCCTGCAGGGCATCACCCATGTCGTGCGCGGCCGCGACCTCTACCACGCAACCTCCATCCACCGCCTGCTCCAGCGGCTTCTCGACCTGCCGGAGCCGGTCTATCATCATCATCGCCTGATCCTCGGGGCGGACGGCAGGAAACTGTCGAAGAGCAACGGGGACACAGGTATCGCCGCCTTCCGCACCGCCGGTTGCTCGCCGGCGGAACTGCGCGCCATGGTCCTGGAGGCGGCATAAAGCCGTCCTATTGGGAGGGCGGTCCCTCGCCGCGCCCTTGGAAGCTGCGTGACACCATGCGCTTGACCTTGAACTTCAGGATGGCGGCATTGATCTCGGCGCCGATGATGAAGATCGCCCCGACCATGTAGAGGAAAACCAGCACGATCACGATCGAGGCGAGGCCGGCATAGGTTGCCACATAGTTGGAGAAGGCCGCCAGATAGGATGCGAAGGCATAGGCGCCGATCGACCACAGAAGCAGCGTCAGCAGGATGCCGGGCAACACGTCGACGATCTTGCGGTGCCCGTCCGGCAGCCACAGATGCGACACCAACAGCCCCATCGTCAGCATCGCGAGCGCCAGCGCCAGGCCCCAATTGTCGACGGTCGCCAGCACGGCGTCGAGCCAGGGCAGCCATTGGTCGGCATTGCGGACGGCCAGCGGGACGGCGACCAGCAGAATGCTGATGACGGCGAGGATCAGGACGCCGGCAAGCACGAAGCCGAGGCTGGCGAGCCGGGTTATGTACCACGGGCGGCTTTCCGCCACGCGATAGGCCCTGTTCAGCGCAATTCGCAGCGCTTCGACGCCGTTCGAGGCGAAATAGGCGGCCGCGACGACGGAAAGCGTCAAGACTCCGCCGCGCTGGATGGTCAGCACCTCGACTATCTCATCGGCGACGGGCTTGGCGATCGATTCGGGCCAGGCATCGAAGATCAGGTGGACGGCCGTCACCGCGAATTGGTCGGCCCCGAGGAAACTGCCGAGCGCGGTGCCGAAGATCAGGAAGGGGAAGACCGCCATCAGCGACGACAGGGCCACATGGCTCGCCATCGCCCAGCCGTCGTCCTCGCTGAAATGCCAGAGCGCATCGAACACGACCTTCCAGATGATGCGAAGCGATGCCGGCATTCCGTCTCCTGTGGTGCCCGCCCTTCCGCGTGACCGGCTACGCGCCATGCCTGTGGCGGCGCGCCGCCAGGACGCAAGTGCGCGCAATTCAATTGTTTCCCAATCGTGAATATGGGAAACGGGACAGGTATTTCTACAGGAATCGACCGGATGTCTGAACGCCCCACCATTATCGTCACCGGCTGCTCATCCGGCATCGGCGCCTATTGCGCGCGCGCTCTGAAAAGCGACGGCTGGCGCGTCTTCGCGACCGTCCGGCGGCCGGAGGACCAGGCGGAGCTCGAACAGGAAGGCATCGAAACCTTCCTCATGGATTATACCAGGCCGGAGACGATCGCCGCCCTGGTGGAAGCCGTGATGGCGCTGAGCGGCGGGCGGATCGATGCGCTCTTCAACAACGGTGCCTATGGCCAGGCGGGCGCGGTCGAGGACCTGCCGACGGAAGCGCTGCGGCTGCAGCTCGAAACCAACGTGATCGGCTGGCACGATCTGACGCGCCGCGTCATTCCGGCGATGCGGGCTCGGGGCGGCGGCCGCATCGTGCAATGCTCGTCGATCCTCGGTCTCGTCCCCTATCGCTGGCGCGGCGCCTACAACGCCTCGAAATCCGCGCTCGAGGCCCTGTCGCTGACATTGCGGATGGAGCTTGCCGGCAGCGGCATCGAGGTCAGCCTGATCGAGCCGGGGCCGATCACGTCGAAGTTCACCGCCAATGCGCTTGCCTATGTCGAGCGCTTCATCGACCTCAAGAATTCCGTCCACCGGGCGGAGTACGAGAAACAGCTGAAACGCCTGCGCGGCGAAAGCAAGCCGGTCCGCGGAAGGCTCGGACCGGAGGCCGTTTATCACGTTCTGAAACACGCTTTGACGTCGCGCCGGCCGAGGCCGCATTATGTCGTGACCAGGCCCGCCAAACAGGGTGTGCTGCTCAAGAAACTCCTGCCGGCGGCGCTGTTCTACAGTATCATCGGCCGACTCGGCTGATTGAATAGAAGGAGCGATGACATGCCCAGTTTCCTGACCGCCGTGACATTGTTCGTCATGGGCCTGGTTGCGATCGTGCTCATCCGCGGCCTGTTGAACATGGCCCGCAAGGGCAGCGGCAATACGTCCAACAAGCTGATGCAGACGCGCATAGCGTTGCAGGCGCTGGCACTCGTGCTGATCATGCTGACACTGTGGGTCACCGGCGGTGGCCGGCCGAGCTGAGGACCAAGCGAAGTCACGATGGTCAAGCTCAACAAGATCTACACCCGGACCGGCGACAACGGCACGACCGGCCTCGTTGCCGGCCCGCGCCGCTCGAAGAGCGATCTCCGCGTCGATGCCTATGGAAGCGTCGACGAGGCGAATGCCTTCGTCGGCTTAGCGCGCCAGCATACCGGCGACAGGCCGGATCTCGATCAGATGCTGATGCGTATCCAGAACGATCTCTTCGATCTCGGCGCGGATCTCGCCACACCCGAGACCGGCGAGAAGCAGGACTATGAGCCGCTAAGGATCGTCGCCGCCCAGGTGGCTCGCCTCGAGGCCGAGATCGACCGGCTGAATGCCGATCTCGAGCCGCTGCGCTCCTTCGTGCTGCCTGCCGGCAGCGCCGCCTCCGCAGCGCTCCATGCCGCTCGCACCGTCGCCCGCCGCGCCGAACGGCAGATGGTGGCGCTTGCCGAGGCCGAAGGCGAGATCGTCAGCCGCGAGGCGGTTGCCTATATCAACCGGCTCTCCGACTTCCTGTTCGTCGCCGCCCGTTGGGCGAACGACATGGGACGCGCCGACGTCCTTTGGGTTCCGGGCAAGAACAGATAGGCTCGCGCAAAATCACGCTTCGGGGATCGCATGTTCATACCGCTGCACGACAGGAACGCCCTGAAGCATATCGACATGCAATATGTGACGGTGACGCTGATCCTCGTCAATTTCACCGTCTGGCTCTTCACCGTACCGATCGCCACCGAGGAGTTCGCCAATGCCGCCGTGCTCGGTTTCGGCTACATCCCGGCGATTGTGTTCGACTACGCCATTCTCGACCCCGCCCTTGCGCTCGTCCCGGACGAGTTCACCTTTGTCACCTATTCCTTCCTGCATGGCGACTTCACCCATCTGGCGATGAACATGCTGTTTCTCTGGGTCTTCGGCGACAATGTCGAGGACGCGCTCGGGCACGTCCGCTTTCTCCTGTTCTATCTGCTGTGCGCCGCCGCCGGCGCGCTGGCGCACGGGCTCATCGATCCCGCCTCTGAAGCGCCGCTGATCGGCGCCTCCGGTGCCGTCTCCGGCGTGGTCGCCGCCTATTTTCTGCTGCACCCGAAGGTCCGGGTCTGGGTGCTCGTGCTTTTCCGCATTCCCTTGCCGCTGCCCGCCGCCATCCCGCTCGCCTTCTGGATCGGCCAGCAGTTCTACATGTTCGCTGTCGATCCGGGCGGCAGCGTCTCCTGGACCGCCCATATCGGCGGCATCCTTGCCGGCCTCGTTCTCGTGATCGTTTTGCGACGCCGCGGCGTGCCGCTTTTCGATCGCACCATTGTCAGCCCCCGCGCCGTCGAACACGAGTCTGGGCCTGTCGAGGGAACGGAGACGCCCCTGCCGGGCAAGCGGAAACCGCCGACCCCCTGGGGCCGTCCGACCTAAGGAACGGAGCGGGCGGTCCCGATCTGACGATTATACGCTGCGATTTCAACAGATTACGCGGTCTTCAGGCGCAGGGAAAGGTTTCCGCCTCAGGCCCCTCCCGCCCGCTTGCCGGAAGCTTGTCTTACGTGTACGTAAACGTTAATAAAGTTCGCGGGCTAATATCGGTTTAGCGTTGCGGTTGGCGATTGTAATTGGAGAAAAAACGCGTATCGATGTCGCCAATCGACAATCAGGCCGCTTTGTTAAGGCGCATTTTCCTGCGAACGCTGCTGGAGGGAAAGAATCCATGAAAATCCTGGTAACGGTGAAACGGGTCGTCGACTTCAACGTCAAGATCCGGGTGAAGGCGGACGGTTCGGGCGTCGAGCTTGCCAATGTGAAGATGTCGATGAACCCGTTCGACGAGATCTCGGTCGAAGAGGCGCTGCGGCTCAAGGAAGCCGGCAAGGCGTCGGAAGTGGTGGTCGTATCGATCGGCCCGGCCAAGGCCGAGGAGACGCTGAGGACCGCGCTCGCCATGGGCGCCGACCGGGCGATCCTCGTCGAGACCGAGGACCAGGTCGAGCCGCTCGCCGTCGCCAAGATCGTCAAGGGTGTCGCCGAAGCCGAACAGCCGGGGCTGATCATCGTCGGCAAGCAGGCGATCGACGACGACAGCAACCAGACCGGCCAGATGCTCTCGGCGCTGCTCGGCTGGCCGCAGGGCACCTTCGCCTCCAAGGTCGAGCTCGGCGACGGCAAGGTCAACGTCACCCGCGAGGTCGACGGCGGCCTGCAGACGGTCGAATTGAAGCTGCCGGCGGTGGTAACCACCGATCTGCGCCTGAACGAGCCGCGCTATGCCTCGCTGCCGAACATCATGAAGGCGAAGAAGAAGCCGCTCGACAGACACACGCCTGGCGATTTCGGCGTCGACACCGCACCGCGGCTGAAGGTCTTGAAGACCGAAGAGCCGTCCGGCCGCAAGGCCGGCATCAAGGTGAAGTCGGTCGCCGAGCTCGTCGACAAGCTCAAGTCCGAAGCCGGCGTGCTTTAAGTTTAAGGAAAGGGAGATTTCCATCATGGCCATTCTGCTTCTGGCTGACCACGACACCACCCACCTTTCCGACCAGACGGCGAAGGCGCTGACCGCCGCGACGAAGATCGGCGGCGATGTGCATGTGCTCATTGCCGGCTCAGGCGTTAAAGGGGTCGCCGAGCAGGCGGCCAAGCTTTCCGGCGTCGCCAAGGTGCTGGTCGCCGACGACGCCTCGCTCGCCAACAACCTGGCCGAGCCGCTGGCGGCGCTGATCGTCTCGCTCGCCGGTTCCTACGACACGCTGATTGCCGCCGCCACCTCGGTCGGCAAGAACGTCATGCCGCGGGTTGCCGCCCTCCTCGACGTCGCCCAGGTCTCGGAGATCATCGAAGTGGTCTCTGCCGACACTTATCGGCGGCCGATCTATGCCGGCAATGCCATCCAGACGGTGCAGACGAGCGAAGCCAAGCGGGTGATCACCGTCAGGACCGCCTCGTTCGCCGCCGCCGGTGAAGGCGGTTCAGCGGTCATCGAGAGCGTCTCGGCCGCCGCCGATCCGGGGCTTTCCAGTCACGTCTCCGACGCGCTGTCCTCCTCCGACCGGCCGGAGCTGACCTCGGCGAAGATCATCATCTCCGGCGGCCGGGCGCTCGGCTCCTCGGAGAAGTTCAAGGAGGTGATCCTGCCGGTCGCCGACAAGCTCGGCGCCGCCGTCGGCGCCTCGCGCGCCGCCGTCGATGCCGGCTATGCGCCGAACGACTGGCAGGTCGGCCAGACCGGCAAGGTGGTCGCCCCCGACCTCTACATCGCCTGCGGTATCTCCGGCGCCATCCAACACCTCGCCGGCATGAAGGATTCGAAGGTGATCGTCGCCATCAACAAGGACGAGGAGGCGCCGATCTTCCAGGTCGCCGACTACGGCCTCGTCGCCGATCTCTTCGACGTCCTGCCGGAACTGGAAAAGGCGCTTTGAGGGCGCCGCACTCGGGCACGAAAAGGGCTGGAAAATCTGCCGGGTTGGCATTAACAATCGTACCGGGCCGTACCATCGGCCCGGTTTTTTGCATCTTCGGCAGCGCCGCTGCCGAGATTTCCTAAAGTGGATGTTCGCTTCGATGATCAAGACAATCGGAATTATTGGCGCGGGGCAAATGGGCTGCGGCATTGCCCATGTTTCAGCAGCCGCCGGTTACAAGGTACAGCTCTACGATATTGCTGCTGACCGCATCGAAGCAGGGCTGGCGACCATCAACGGCAACCTCGCCCGCCAGGTTTCCTCCGGCAAGATGAGCGACGACGACCGCAAGAAGGCGCTGTCGCTGATGAAGGGCTCGACAGATATCAACGATCTTTCGCAGGCCGATCTCGTAATCGAGGCGGTCACCGAAGACGAAACCGTCAAGCGCAAGATCTACGGCCAGGTTTGTCCGATCATGAAGGCGGACGCGCTGCTTGCCACCAACACCTCGTCGCTGTCGATCACCCGGCTCGCCTCGGCGACCGACCGTCCCGAACGCTTCATGGGCATCCACTTCATGAACCCGGTTCCGGTGATGAAGCTGGTGGAACTCGTGCGCGGCATCGCCACCGACGAGGAGACCTTCCGGACGGCCAAGGAATTCGTCGCCCATCTCGACAAGACCGTCACGGTCGCCGAGGACTTCCCCGCCTTCATCGTCAACCGCATCCTGCTGCCGATGATCAACGAGGCGATCTACACGCTCTACGAGGGCGTCGGCACGGTCGATGCAATCGACACGGCGATGAAGCTCGGCGCCAATCATCCGATGGGGCCGCTACAGCTCGCCGATTTCATCGGCCTCGATACCTGTCTGTCAATCATGCAGGTGCTGCACGACGGCCTCGCCGATTCGAAATACCGTCCCTGCCCGTTGCTGGTGAAATATGTCGAGGCCGGCTGGCTCGGCCGCAAGTCCGGCCGCGGCTTCTACGATTATCGCGGCGACGTTCCGGTCCCGACGCGCTGAGGCCCGCGATATCGCTTAACTTTCCGGAGGCGGCGCTATCGCCACCTCGATCAGCCGCTTCGCATCGTCGCTGTCCCAGGCGGCCGGCCCGTTCATCGAACCGATAAGGCAACCCTTCTCGTCGATCAGCAGGGTGGCCGGCAGACCAAAGGCAAGCCCCTCCTTCTTCAGCGTGTTGAAGACGCCCATCGAGGCGTCGCGATAATAGCGCAGGTCTTTGACCCCGATCTCGTCGAGGAAGGCCTTCGGCTTGTCGTCGCCACCGGTGTCGATGTTGACCGCGACGACCTCGAAGCGATGGCCGCCAAGCGCCCCCTGCAGCCCGTCAAGCGCTGGCATCTCCTCGCGGCAGGGCAGGCACCAGGTTGCCCAAAGATTGACGAGCACCGTCTTGCCGGCAAAAGAGGCGAGCGTCAGCGGCTTTCCGTCCGGCCCCGTGAAGTCGAGACCGCCAATCGGCCGCGGATTGGCGGCCGGTGTCATCGCCGCCACCTGGCCGCGCATCAGCGGCGTCAGCGCTGCCACCTTTTCGCCGGCGAGCGGGCAGCTTGCGTCCGCCGTCGGCGCCGCGCCGCCATTGCCAGACCCGGTCTCCTTCACGTATACCGCAGCCGCACCGGCGATCACGCCAAACAGGGCAGCGAGCGCGAACAACTTCACGGCCGGAGGACGTTTCTTCTGGTCTTGCATTTCATTCTCCAAAGGCGGGCATTCCGATGGCTGACGGCAGTTCCGAGACGAAATCCTCCAACCAGATGTGGGGCGGACGCTTCGCCTCGGGCCCGGACGCGATCATGGAGGAGATAAATGCCTCGATCGGCTTCGACAAGAAGCTCTATGCGCAGGACATCCGCGGCTCAATAGCGCACGCCACGATGCTCGCGCATCAGGGCATCATTTCCGCCGAGGACAAAGACAAGATCGTTCACGGCCTCGGCACGATCCTGTCAGAGATCGAAAGCGGCGCCTTCGAGTTCTCGCGCCGGCTCGAAGACATTCACATGAACATCGAAGCGCGGCTGGCGACGCTGATCGGCCCCGCCGCCGGACGCCTGCATACGGCACGCTCGCGCAACGACCAGGTGGCGCTCGATTTCCGCCTCTGGGTGAAGGAAGAACTGCAGAAGACCGAAAGGGCCCTGACAGCGCTGATCGGCGCCTTTCTCGACCGGGCGGAAGAGCATGCCGACACGGTGATGCCGGGCTTCACCCATCTGCAGACGGCCCAGCCGGTGACCTTCGGCCACCATTGCATGGCCTATGTCGAGATGTTCGGCCGCGACCGCTCGCGCGTCCGCCACGCGATCGAGCATATGGACGAAAGCCCGATCGGCGCCGCCGCCCTTGCCGGCACCGGCTTCCCGATCGACCGGCACATGACGGCGAAGGCACTCGGCTTCCGCGAGCCGACCCGCAACTCGATCGATACCGTCTCCGATCGCGACTTCGCACTGGAATTCCTGTCTATCGCCGCAATCGCCGCCACGCACCTGTCGCGTCTTGCCGAAGAGATCGTCATCTGGTCGACGCCGCAATTCGGCTTCATCCGCCTGTCGGATGCCTTCTCGACCGGTTCTTCGATCATGCCGCAGAAGAAGAACCCGGATGCCGCCGAGCTCGTGCGCGCCAAGACCGGCCGCATCAACGGCTCGCTGATTGCGCTTCTGACGGTGATGAAAGGGCTGCCGCTCGCCTATTCCAAGGACATGCAGGAGGACAAGGAACAGGTCTTCGACGCGGCCGAAAGCCTCGAACTGGCGATCGCGGCGATGACCGGCATGGTCCGCGACATGAAGATCCGCGCCGACCGGATGAAGGCCGCCGCCGGTTCCGGCTATTCGACCGCCACCGACCTTGCCGACTGGCTGGTCCGCGCGGCGGGCCTTCCGTTCCGCGATGCGCATCACGTGACCGGAAAAGCCGTCGCACTTGCCGAAGAGAAGGGCTGCGATCTCGCTGACCTCCCGCTTGCCGAACTCACGGCGATCAACCCCGCCATTACCGACAAGGTCTTCGACGTGCTGACCGTCGAAGCGTCCGTCGCGAGCCGCACCAGCTTCGGCGGCACCGCACCGGCCGAGGTGCGCAAGCAGATTGCCTGGTGGCGGGCGCGCAATTAGTGGATTCGCTGCCGCCGGCGCGCCCCTAATCCCGCTGCCGCGACCTTCTCCCCGCACGCGGGGAGAAGGCTAGGGTGAGGCAGCGATATGCATTGAAACGTAGACATCTGCGCACACAAACAGGGTGCACAAGTCGCTGAAAAACCGATAAGAGACCGCTCTATCTAAGATCAATCGGCTTCAGCTTCGGCGAGGGACATGACGATGACATCTACCAAGGCGGCCCGGCTTGCGCTCCTGTTGGCAATTCCGGGGCTGGTTCTGACCGGCTGCGGGCGCAAGGGCGATCTCGATCGGCCGGGCGCCACCACGGCGATCAACACGAAGGCGCCCGCCGGCACCGCCGAACCGAAGGAGACGGTCGAGGACCGCCCCTTCCTGCTTGATCCCCTCCTCTAAGCGAGCGACACCCCCGTGAACCATTTCGACTATCGCGACGGAATTCTTTACGCCGAAGACGTCCCAGTAACGGATATCGCCCGCGCCGTCGGCACGCCCTTTTATTGCTATTCCACCGCGACGCTCGAGCGACACTACCGGGTGTTCGCAAGGGCCTTCGCCGACGTCGATGCGATGGTCTGCTATGCGGTGAAGGCCAATTCCAACCAGGCCGTACTGAAGACGCTCGGCCGCCTCGGCGCCGGCGTCGACGTGGTCTCCGAGGGCGAGCTCCGCCGGGCGCTCGCCGCCGGCATTCCTGCAGAGCGGATCATGTTTTCCGGCGTCGGCAAGACGCCGCGCGAAATGGACCTCGGGCTCGAGGCCGGCATCTATTGCTTCAACGTCGAATCCGAGCCGGAGCTGGAGATCCTCAACCAGCGGGCCGTCCGCGCCGGCAAAAAGGCGCATGTCTCCTTCCGCATCAATCCGGACGTCGACGCGGGCACGCACGCCAAGATCTCGACCGGCAAGAAGGAAAACAAGTTCGGCATTTCCTGGGAGCGGGCGCGCGCCGTCTATGCCCATGCCGCGACGCTCCCCGGCATCAAGGTGACCGGCATCGACATGCATATCGGCAGCCAGATCACCGAGCTGCAGCCCTTCGACGATGCCTTCAAGCTGCTGCGCGAACTGGTCGATACGCTGCGCTCGGATGGCCACGCCATCAACCATGTGGATATCGGCGGCGGCCTCGGTATCCCCTACCGGGAAGACAACAATCCGCCGCCGCTCCCCGATGCCTATGCGGACATCGTCAAGAACCAGCTGAAGGGCCTCGACTGCAAGATCGTCACCGAGCCGGGCCGGCTGATTGTCGGCAATGCCGGCATTCTCGTCACGGAAGTCATTTATGTGAAGGATGGCGGCGAAAAGACCTTCGTAATCGTCGATGGCGCGATGAACGACCTGATCCGCCCGACGCTATACGAAGCCTATCACGAGATCAGGCCGGTGAAGATTTCTGCGGCCAATGCGCCGCGCATCAAGGCCGACGTCGTCGGCCCGGTCTGCGAGACGGGCGATTATCTGGCGCTCGACCGGGAGATGGCGATGCCGAAGCCGGGCGATCTCTTCGCCATCGGTTCAGCGGGCGCCTACGGAGCGGTCCAGGCCAGCACCTATAACAGCCGCCTTCTGGTCCCCGAGGTACTCGTCAAGGCCGATCGATTCCACGTGATCCGCCCGCGCGAGGACTACGACGATTTGATCGGCCTCGACTCGGTGCCGGATTGGCTTGACTGATCCCCGGCGTAGATCTTTCGACGGGCCGCGCCTCGGCGCGATCACGGTTTGTTTTTCTTGTCGCCCTCGCCTTCGCCACAAAGGATGTTATCCTGACCTTTGACCGCCGCGGCGGTCAAAGGGATCGAAAGGGAACTTGGGCGGATGACGCAATTCCGGCAGGATGAAACGCCACAACCGAAGTCACTCGGCAGAATGCTGGCGACGAAGCGGTTCCTGGCACGCCTGATCCTGCTTTCCGAGCAGCTCCTGCCCCGTGCGCTCGCCCCGGCCTCGCTCGTTCTCCTCTTCCTCTCAGCTGGCTGGCTCGGCCTTTTTCGTGTCGCGCCGTTCTGGCTGCACGTCGTGGTACTGCTCGCCTTCGCCGCCGGGCTTTTCCTGACGCTGCTGCCGCTCACTCGCGTTCGCTGGCCGGAGATCGCCGAAGCCGACCGGATGCTCGAAGACCGCAATCGGCTGCCGCATCAGGCGATCCGCGTGCAGGATGACGCGCCGGCGACGGAGGGAGCCGTTGGTGCGGCACTCTGGCACGAGCACCAGGCACGCATGGCGCGTCTCGTCCACGGCCTCGATACGGGCCTGCCACGTCCCGACGTTGCGAGACACGATCCCCTAGCACTCAGAGCCGTGCCGATCCTCATCGCCTGCGTCGCCTTCGCCTATTCCTATTCGAACCGCGCCGGCCTGGCGTCGGATGCGTTTCGGCTGCCCGAACGGCAGGTCGCTGCTCCCGACATCCGCATCGACGCATGGGTGACGCCGCCGGCCTATACCGGCCGCGCACCGATTTTCCTGACCGGCCGGGAGGATACGGCAGCCGCCGACAGGCAGGCTGCGATCACCATTCCGCAGTTCAGCGACGTCACGGTCCGGGTAACCGGCGCCGGCCAGGAGACGCAGGTCAGCTATGCCGACACGGGCAGCCCTCAGCCGACGATCATCCCGGCCGTGGCCGGCAAGCCGTCGCCGCAGCAGCCGGCGGAAGCGGCCGGCACGCCGGCGAACGGCGCCCGCAGCCATCTCTTCAAGATCACCCGCGACGGGACGCTTTCCGTTGCCGGACAGCGCTGGAATTTCAAGATCATTCCCGACAGCGTCCCCGGCATCGCCTTCGATGGTGCTCCCCGTCCGACGGCGAACGCTTCGCTGGAGATAAGCTTCCTCGCCCATGACGACTACGGCATCGCCCAGGCCTGGGCAGAGATCAAGCCTCTGGACGAACCAGCTGCCGGCGCCAGGCCGCTCTATCCACCACCGGAATACCGCCTCGACCTGCCCCGCCGCAACCCGCGCGATGCCAAGGGAACGACCAGCCGGAACTTGAGCGAACATCCGCTTTCCGGCAAGCGCGTCGAGATCACTCTCGTCGCCCGCGACGCCGCCGGCCAGGAAGGGCGAAGCGTGCCGGAGGAAATGGTGTTGCCGGCGCGGCGCTTCTTCGAGCCGCTGGCCGCAGCGGTCGCCGAACAGCGGCAGGTCTTCGCGCTCGACGCCAACCAGCTCCCCCATGCCATCGATCTCAATGATGCGCTGACGCTCTATCCCGAGGAGACGCTCCCGAACCTCACCCATTTCCTGCTGATCCAGTCGGCCCGGACGCGGATGGAGCTCGCCCGCAACGACGATATGCTGCGCGACGCGGCCGAGCATCTCTGGGAAATAGCCCTCGGCATCGAGGATGGCGACCTGTCGCTCGCCGAGCGCCGGCTGCGCGATGCCCAGCAGGCGCTCTCCGATGCGCTCGAACGCAACGCCTCGGATGAGGAGATCGCCAGGCTGATGCAGGAGTTGCGTCAGGCGATGCAGGAATATATGCGCGCGCTCGCCGAGCAGGCGGCCAAAAATCCGGCGATCGCCGCCAATCCGGACATGAACAATGTGCTGCGCCAGCAGGATCTGGAAAAGATGATGGACCAGATCGAGAACCTGGCGCGCTCCGGAGCGCGCGATCAGGCGCGCCAGCTTCTGTCCGAACTACAGCGGATGATGAACAATCTGCAGGCCGGCCGAATGCAACAGGGCGGCGAGCAGAACAGCGCCATGCGCCAGCAGATGGACAAGCTCGGCCAGCTGATGCAGCAGCAGCAGCAGCTGATGGACGAAACATTCAAGCTGGACCAGGCGCTGCGTGACCGGATGCAGCGCGGCGATCCGCTGCAGGGCGAGGACAACGAGCTGTTCGGCCAGGACATGCCCCAGGATCCCGGACAGCAGGGCGACCCGAACGGACAGCCGAACCCGCTCGACGAGATGACCGCCGAGCAGCTGAAGGAAGCCTTGAGGCAGCTCAGAGAGCAGCAGGAGGCGCTCGGCAAGCAGCTGGGCGATCTGCAAAAGGGCCTGGAGGAACTCGGCATAAAGCCCGGCAAGGGCTTCGGCCAGGCCGGGCGCGAAATGAAGGACGCCGCGGGCGCCCTCGGCCAGGGCCAGGGCGAACGGGCGGTTGGCAGCCAGGGCCGGGCGCTGCAGGCGCTGCGCGAAGGCGCCCAGGACATGATGAACCAGATGCAGGCCCAGGGTCAGGGGCCCGGCCCCGGGCAAGGTGTGCCGCAATACGGCCAGAACGGGCGCGATCCGCTCGGCCGCCGCCAGCAGAACGCCGGACCGGATTTCGGCGACCAGGTGAAGGTGCCGGACGAGATCGACACGCAGCGCGCCCGCCAGATCCTGGACGCGATCCGGCGCAAGCTCGGCGACAACCTGTCGCCCGAAGTCGAGCGGCTATATCTGGAGCGCTTGCTCGATATGCGCTGAGGCCCCGCCCGAGCAGGGCCTCAGGAAACCCTCAGGCCGCCAGGGCGTGCGCAACCGCCTTGCGGATGTCAGGCAAGGAAAATGGCTTGGAAATCACATCCACCACCTTGCCAGTGAGATCGTCGGTGCGCTCGCGCTGCTCGGCATAGCCGGTCATCAGCAAGATCTTGAGCTTGGGAAAGGCCGCCGATGCCTGATGCACGAGCTCGATGCCGTCCATGACCGGCATTCGGATATCGGAAAGCAGCAGGTCGAAGCGCTGGTCCTTGAGGCAGGCGAGCCCGTCGGCACCATCCCCGGCCTCAACCGTTTCGTGTCCATCGAGTTGCAGCGCCCGCGCCACGAACGAGCGCAAGGCATCCTCATCCTCGGTAATCAGGATTTTCGCCATCATGGCCTCCCGTATTCGCTCTCACGGAGCGCCGGCGTCGTTCGCAAGGAAGACGCTCTACGTCGTTGAACATCCGTATCCACGCCGCCTGCGGCCGTGACACCGTTCCAACCAAACAGGTTTTTGTTTGCTTTCGGTAAACGCGATCTCATCGATTTTCAGCATCTCGCGCTTCCAGGTAGAGAAAGGGCGAATACTCGCCCATCAGGCGCAAGCAATCATTGCCCTCCCCGCAAAGAGTGAAACCGGGGTATCGGAGGCCGGAGAGACGCTATTCCGCGTCGCCGGTGACGACGCCGACGAAGGGCAGTTCGCGGAAGGCATAGGCGACGTCCATGCCGTAGCCCACCACGAAGTGATCGGGGCATTCGAAGCCGACATAATCGGCCTCCAAGTCGACGCGGCGCTTCATGCGCTTGTCGAGCAGTACGGCGATCGTCACATGGCGGGCGCCGCGTTCGTAGAGCAGGTCCTTGGCAAAGCGCAACGTCCGCCCGGATTCGAGAATATCGTCGATCAAGAGAACGTCGCGATCGTGCACGTCGCTGTCGATATCCTTGGTGATCCTCACACCCTTGGATTCGGTCCCCGTGCCGTAGCTTGACAGCGTGATGAACTCGACCTCCGGCGCAAGCCCCGCCCCGTGCATGGCACGGATGAGATCGGCCGCAAAGATGAAGGAGCCCTTGAGGATCGAGATGACGAGGAGGTCCTTGTGCGGCCCGCGCATGATCTCTTCCGCCATGTCTCGATTGCGACTGGCAATCGCCTCGGGGCTATAGAGGATCTCGATATTCTTGCCGCGAACGACGGGCATGGTGGGTCTCCGTTTCTGAAGGAAGAACGCCTGCCCTCCCTTTCCAGCGCCGATTAGCACAATCAGCGAGGCGAAACACTGTTTTCCGCAAAGGAAACGGCGACTTCAGGCATTTTTCCGCCCGCATAGGGAAGCCGGGTGACGAAGCGGCGGCTTTCACCCGGCGCGATGGCCGCGCCTTCGTGCATCAGCCGCGTCGCCGTCACCGGCCGTCCGTTGCTCATCACTTCGACGACCACAGGCGGCAGACGCTGTTCGAGATCGGAGCGGTTGTCGATGGCCCCATAGACGGAAAGCACGCGCATGCCGCCGGTATAATCGAGTGAGGTCGTGACCGCCTCGATGGCCAGCGGACGGGCATCCGCCTCGTCGTGCCCCCCGAGCCCTGCCACCAATAGGAAGGCCGTGAGGCCAAGGCCGGCGGCGAGGGCGGCGAAACGCCGCGCCGGCATCGCACGCAGTTTCACCTCCGCAGTCGCGAGGAGCCGCGCCGCTGCCACGCTTCGAATGGTCGTCGTCGGAGGCGGAACGGGGCGCGCTGCCGATCGCCGATTGTCGTTGAAGACCGGATAAGGGCCGCGCCGCGGACCAGGAGCGACGGTCTCGAATTCGACGTCGACATAGTCGCGTTTCCTGGCCGGGGGATTGTCCGCGCGCGGCACGCGCTCCGGCGGAAGGAGGTCGATACCGGCGGTCTTCGTGCGAAATGCCTGCATGGGGCTCTCCCATCGGAGTGCCGCGCCCTTCTACGCCGGGCGCGCCAAGCTCGCGGCAAGACCCTGCAAAAACAAGGCATTGCATCAAATCCTCACGGAACGTAAATCGGAATGGTTAATGTTTCGGAAAGAGCCGCGAAAGCGGCGTGTTTTCCTGGGACATTAACCGTCGCTTAACCATGGTTCCGCACTCGGTTTTGCCTTGGCAGGCGCGCTGTCCTACTGCATGGTCCTTCAATCGGCACCGCAGTTCAAAGCGATGCAGCGCGCTTCGTGTGCGCCCGGCGGGGCGCAAGGACGCCTGGATGTGCGAACGGCCGGTTGCGGCGGTTGTCGAGGATTGTGACGAGAGATTGGACTGTCCCTTTGATTCATTTCGAGAATGTCGGATTGCGCTATGGCATGGGGCCGGAAATTCTCCGGGACCTGACGTTCGACATTCCGCGTCGGTCCTTTCAATTCCTGACCGGCCCATCAGGAGCCGGCAAGACGACGCTGCTGCGGCTGCTGTTCCTGTCGCTGAAGCCGACGCGCGGGCTCATTCGCATGTTCGACCGCAACATATCCTCCATTCCGCGCGAGGAATTTCCGATGCTGCGGCGACGCATCGGCATCGTCTTCCAGGACTTCCGCCTTCTCGACCACCTGACGACCTATGAGAACGTCGCCCTGCCGCTGAGGGTCCGCGGCAAGGAGGAGACGAGCTATCGCTCGGACGTGCTCGAGCTTCTCAAATGGGTCGGTCTTGGCGAGCGCATCAATGTGCTGCCGCCGGTGCTTTCCGGCGGCGAAAAGCAGCGCGCCGCGATCGCCCGGGCGCTGATCGACCGCCCGGAAATCCTGCTCGCCGACGAACCGACCGGCAATGTCGATCCGCCGATGGCAAGGCGGCTGTTGAACCTTTTCCTCGAACTGAACAGGCTCGGCACCGCCGTGGTGATCGCCACGCACGACCTGTCGCTGATGGACCAGGTCGAGGCCCGGCGCATGATCCTTTCACAGGGGCGGCTCGATATCTATGAATGAGCAGCGCCCCCGCCGCGAGCCAGACCCGCCGCCGCAGCAGCGCCGCAGCGAGATGCGCGTGCGCCCGACCGGGCCGATCGTACCCTCCGCCAATGTCTCCGGCCATGCCTTGATGTGCGTCATTGCCATCATGTCGTTCCTCGCCTGCCTGACGCTCGGCGGCGTCAGCATGGTGCGCGCGACGGCGCAAAGCTGGCAATCGCAGATTTCTCGCGAGATCACCATCCAGATCAAGCCGGACGAGAACCTGGACATGGAGAAGGCGCTCGCCGACGCGCGCGACCTCGCCTTGACCTTCCCCGGCACGACGGGCGGCAACATCATCGACCGCGCCGCAACGGCCCGCCTCCTCGAACCCTGGCTCGGCAGCGGCCTCAACCTCGACGAACTGCCGGTGCCGCGGCTCGTGGTGATAACCATCGACGAAAACGACCCGCCGGATTTTTCCGCCATGCGAAAGGCCTTGACGGAGACGATTCCCGAGGCGATTCTCGACGACCATCGCACGTGGGTAGACCGCCTGGTCGCCATGGCCAACACCACGACAATGATCGGGACCGGCGTTCTGGCGCTTGTCTTTTCGGCCATGGTGCTGACCGTCGTGTTCGCCACCCGCGGCGCCCTTTCCGGCAATCGCCACATCGTCGAGGTCCTGCATTTCGTCGGGGCCGAGGCGGGCTTCGTGGCGTCCGAGTTCCAGAAGCACTTCCTCAGAATCAGCCTCAAAGGCGCCGGCGCCGGCGGGCTGCTCGCGGCGCTGTCATTCGCCATCGCCGGTTTCTGGCAATCGCAGACGCTCGCAACCCCCGAAACGGACCAGGCGACGGCGCTCTTCGGCACCTTTGCGATCGGCTACACCGGTTATCTGGGCATCTTCGCGATCATCATCGTCATCGCCTTGCTGACGACGCTGACGGCGCGGCTGACCGTCACCCGGACGATCTACGAAATCGACCTTATCCGCTCGGACCCCGGCCGGACGGATACCTATCAGAGCTGACCCCTCTCGTGGGCTTTCCAAAACCGTGAATCTCCCCCGACCGATCTATCCCCTGCCGCAATCGGCGGCTATGTGAGAGAATCATAATGGGTGAGGAGCTTCGCGAGAGCGGAATGGCCGATAGGGGCAAATGGCGAGACAGGGCCGCGCGCCGCCGTCGGTCTCGCAGCCTGCTGCGCAAAATCCTGCGGCGCGGCTTTTTCGTGCTGCTCGCCTTTCTCGCCATCTTCGTCGCCGGCTTCCTGCACTTCGCCGATACGGTCGCCTCGCTGCAGCCGCCGGCCACACCCAGAGCGGATGCAATCGTCGTGCTGACCGGCGGCTTCCAGCGGATAGACCAGGCGGTCGAACTGCTGAAATCCGGCGCCGGCAACCGGCTTCTGATCTCCGGCGTCAATCCGGCGACGACGGAGAGCCAGATACGCCGCAACACGCAAAGTTCGGCCGATCTCTTCAAGTGCTGCGTCGATATCGGCCATGAAGCAGTCGATACGATCGGCAACGCGACCGAGGCCGGGCAGTGGATCCTGGACCGCGGCTATCGGAGCGTCCTCGTCGTCACCAACAACTACCATATGCCCCGCAGCCTGCTCGAACTGCGCCGGGTTCGGCCGGACACGCAGTTCATCGCCTATCCGGTCGTCAATTCGGACCTGAAGACATCCAACTGGCTGCGCAATCCGCTCTTCATCAAGGCCATCCTGCTCGAATACGCCAAATATTCGGTCGCCTCGCTGCGGGATCTTGTGAGCACGCACCTGACAGACAATCCGAGAACCGACGCTTCTCTCCCCGCGCCGCGGGAAGAGTAGCGCGCCGGATCCTGCAAGAACTGTTTTCCTTGCTGCGAGTTTCGTGTAGGCAGCGGAACGGCCAACCGCATCGCGGTCAGCGTCGCCTTCCATCGAGAGCCTGCCTGATGATCATCCTGCGTTCGATCCTCTTCAACCTGGTCTTCTATGCCAATCTGATCGTCCAGATGATCGTGCTGACCCCGGTCTATTTTCTCGTGCCGCGCAAGACAGCCTGGTTCGTGCCGAAGAACTGGGTGCGCAGCAACCACTGGCTCATGCAAAAGATCGTCGGGACGACCTTCGAGATCGAGGGCCTCGAGAACGTTCCACAGGGCGCCTACATCTTCGCGCCGAAGCACCAGTCCTTCTGGGACGCCTATGCGCTTCTGCCCTGGCTCGACGACCCGTTCTACATCCTGAAGCGCGAGCTGACCTGGATCCCGCTCTTCGGCTGGTACATCATCAAGCAGCGCATGGTGCCGGTAAACCGCGCCGCCCGCGGCAAGGCGATGACGGAGGTCATGGAGCGCACCAAGCGGGAAATGGCGACCGGACGTCAGCTGATCATCTATCCGGAAGGCACGCGGCGCCCGCCCGGCGCCCCGCCGGAATACAAGTACGGCATTGCCCGGCTCTACCGCGACCTGCAGGTGCCGGTCGTCCCCGTCGCCATGCATCCGGGCCTCTTCTGGCCACGCCGCAAGTTCCTGCGCTTTCCCGGCCATTTCAAGGTGCGCGTGCTGCCGCCCATCGAAGCCGGCCTTGATCCGGACGCCTTTTTGGCGAAGCTCGTCGAAGTGACCGAGGCCGCTAGCGACGAGCTCCTCGTCGAGACCGTCAAGGCCAATCCTCACCTGCCGCTGCCGCCGACGGCCAAACAGCGCCTGCGCGAACTTGGCGCGGGAAAAGTGACCGATCAGACCTGAGCCGACGCGGCTGCACCGTTGGTAAGACTGGCGGCGACTTCCTCGAGCCAATGGTCGCGGATGCCCATTTCCCTCAGATGGGCAAGCGTGTTGAGCACGTATTCCCGGTTGTTTCCCGACTTGCCCACGGCGGTTGCGACCGTGGCGGCCGCCTGCTCCGCGCTGAGCGCCCCGGCATATTGCACGTGGTTGCGGTCGATCACATAGGCGAGCGCCGGTACGCGCCGGCCGTCGGAGAGCTGCACCGGCATGGTTCGCTCCTTGTAGACCTGCGTGACCAGCTCGCGCTCGCGCAGATAATCGACCACCTCCGCCCTTTCGGCGGCAGCGACGCGAAAGGCCATGCCGATGCAGGAGCCGCCATGGTCCAGTCCGAGCACCAGGCCGGGGTGCCGCTCGGTGCCGCGATGCACCCAGGAATGGACGCAGAGGGAGCGACGATAGCCGAAAGCCCGCGCCGTCAGCTTCTCCTCGAAGCGAAAGCCCGGGTTCCACATCAGCGAGCCGTAGCCAAAGACCCAAAATTCGTCCATATCCGCTGCCATTCAACCAATGTTGCCGCAATAACCGAATCATCCTGGATAGGCGCAGCGGCCGACTGAGAACTTTCTAAAGCGGGATGGGCAAAGCTGTGAAGCGGTTTTCCGCCTGAAGCCGCTCCACCTTGTCGGGAGCTGCGGCGAGCGCGCCGAAGAGTGCATGCGCATCTGCGTCGAAGTCGAGTTCTCCTTAAATCGACCTCGATTTAAGGACAAAGACATGCAGCAATTCAAAGTGCTACAGCGACCTTTGCGCGTCTGATAAGACGCGCGCTGTAGATGCCGATACTGGCCAGCAAAGTGGAGTACGCAATACCATGACGGTAACCGAGGTCGCCAAGGGCCGGCCCGCCAGCAGGAAGTTTCTCTGGCTTGCAGCAGGCATCATCCTCGTCGCCGGCCTCTATTCCGCCGCCTGGTTCGTTGCCGCCGACCAGATCGAGAAACGGTTGCCGGCCTACTTGGCGGAAAAGCAGGCGAGCGGCCTTGGCGGCGAATGCACAGATCTCGACGTGCGCGGCTTTCCGTTCAGGATCGGCCTCTTCTGCGACAAGGTGCGCCTCGACGACACCCGCCGCGGTGCGTCCGCCTCCTTCGGCGCCTTGCGGACGGCGGCACAGGTCTACCAGCCGGGACGCGCCGTCGTCGAACTCGACGGCCCCGCTGAAATCCGGGTCTCGCCCGGGGTTTCGGTGTCCGCCGATTGGACGCTGCTGCATGCAAGCCTTGCGGCGACGCTCTCGGGCATCGACCGTACGTCGATTGCCTACGACAATCTGACCGGCACGATCCGCTCGCCGCTCCTCGGCAAGGGCATAGGTTTCGGCGCCAGCCACGGGGAGATCCATCTACGCCAGAACAGCGATGATCTCGACGCGGCGCTCAGCGTCGAGAAGCTCGACCTGCGGCCCGAGGAAGGCCCGAGCCCCGCCCCGCCGGTCAATCTTGCCGCGGACCTTACGGTCACCGGTAGGGCCGACTGGCTGCGAGGCGGCGCGATCAACCCGCACATGCTGCGCGGTACCAGGGGCGAAATGCGGCAGTTGACGTTGGACGCAGGAAGCGGAATGACCGCCAAGCTCACCGGACCCTTCTCGGTAGACGATCAGGGGCTCGTTTCCGGCGAGTTCTCGCTGACCCTGGTGAACATCGACGCATGGCGCGAGAACCTGGTGAAAGCCGTTCCCGAGGAAACGGACCTCATCAACAATGTCGCCAACGTCTTGACGGCGCTCGCCGCCGGCAAGAACGAAGCGACCGTCAAGCTCAATGTGCGCGACGGCACCGCCTTTCTGGCCTTCGTTCCGATCGGTGTCCTGCCGGCGCTTTGAATCCGGAATTCAGATCTATTTCTGGTCCATGGCATGCCGGCCGAAGTCCGGCATCGCCGTATCCTGACCGGCCTGAATGATCGACCGGCGGATCGCCCGCGTACGGGTGAAGAGATCGAACAGCTTGTCGCCGTCGCCCCAGCGGATCGCGCGCTGCAGCGAGGCAAGATCCTCCGAAAAGCGCGCCAGCATTTCGAGGATCGCGTCCTTGTTGTGCAGGCAGACGTCGCGCCACATGGTCGGGTCCGAGGCGGCAAGACGGGTGAAGTCGCGGAAGCCCGAGGCGGAATATTTGATCACTTCCGACTCGGTCACGGTTGCGAGGTCGTCCGCCGTGCCGACGATGTTGTAGGCGATGATGTGCGGAAGATGCGAGACAATCGCCAGCACCATGTCGTGATGCTCCGGATCCATCTCGTCGACCATCGAGCCGAGCGCCTCCCAGAAAAGCCTGAGCTTTGCGACCGCCTCCTCGTCCGTGCCCGGCGGCGGCGTCAGGATGCACCAGCGACCGCGAAACAGTCCGGCGAAGCCGGCATCCGGACCGGAATGCTCGGTGCCGGCGATCGGGTGACCGGGCACGAAATGCACGCTGTCCGGCAGGTGCGGCGCCATCTGGGCGATCACCGATCCCTTCGTCGAGCCGACATCCGTGACGATCGCCCCTGGCTTCAGATGCGCGGCGATTTCGGCGGCGACGGCACCGGAAGCTCCGACCGGCACGGAGACGATGACGAGATCGGCATCCTTCACCGCCTCGGCGGCCGACAGCGTATAGCGATGCCCGAGGCCGAGCTCGCCGGCGCGCTTCAGGGTCGCTTCGCTGCGCGTCGACACCACGATCGTTCCGGCGAGCTGCCTGTCGAGGATGTCGCGCGCGATCGACGAGCCGATCAGGCCGATGCCGATGAGGGCGATGGTTTCGAACTGCTGAGCCATCATTTCCGTCCCATGAATTCGGTTAGTGCCGCGATCACGCCCTCATTCGCCTCTTCCGAGCCGATGGTCATGCGCAGCGCATTGGGAAAGCCGTAAGCGCTGACGGCACGCAGGATAAACCCGCGGCCGGTCAAAAAGGCATCCGCTTCCTCGGCCGATTTGCCGCCCGCCTCCTGGAAATGGATCAGCACGAAATTGGTGACCGACGGCGTGACACGGAGACCGATCGCCGCCAGGGCTTCGCTCGCCCTTGCGAGCCAGGCGAGGTTGTGATCGACCGCCGCGGCGACGAAGGCCTGGTCCCGGATCGCCGCCGCCCCGGCCGCAATCGCCGGCGCATTGAGGTTGAAGGGGCCGCGCACGCGGTCGACGGCCTCCACAATGTCGCGCGGCGCATACATCCAGCCGATGCGCAGGCCCGCAAGGCCATAGATCTTCGAGAAGGTCCGTGTCATCACCACGTTTCGGTTGGCCGAAACCAACTCCACTCCCGCCTCGTAATCGTTGCGCCGGACATATTCGGCATAAGCCGCATCGAGTACCAGAACGACGCCGGGCGGCAGCCCGGCATGGAGGCGCCGCACCTCGTCGACGGGAATATAGGTTCCCGTCGGGTTTGCCGGATTGGCGATGAAGACGATCTTTGTCCGCTCGGTGACGGCAGCGAGGATCGCGTCGACGTCGACGCGCGCGTCGCTCTCCTTGACCGTCACCGGCCTCCCGCCGGCGGCGGTGATCTGGATCTTGTAGACGAGGAACCCATGCTCGGTGACGATCCCTTCGTCGCCGGGGCCGAGATAGGTGTGGCAGAGGAGCCCCAGCAGCTCGTCCGAGCCGTTGCCGCAGAGAATATTGGCCGGGTTCAGCCCGTGAACCGCGGCAATCGCGTGTTTCAGCGCGTGAGCCTGCCCGTCCGGATAGCGCTCTAGAGTAAACGCCGCCCGCTGGAATGCCTCGATTGCGCGCGGACTCGCGCCGAGCGGCGTTTCGTTCGACGACAGCTTGTGGACCTTCGCCACGCCCGGCGCGTGTTCCCGGCCCGGCACATAGGCGGCAATGTCCAGGATGCCGGGACGCGGCTCGGGGCTCTTCAGGGCAAGGTTCATCGATCGGCTTTCGCGGGGAAGAATGCGGTCCAGCCAATACCGGGGCGCGGCAAATTTGTCGAGTGCGGCGTCGCTGCCGCGTTTACGGGGTTTTGACCTCCGGCGCCCGAGTGCGGGTGCTGGGAACGCCATGCGGTGCCAGCACCGGGACGAAGACGCGGCGCGAGGCGCGCGCCGCCACCGGCAGGCCCTGATAGAGCCGCTTCTGCGCCTCGACGATGATCACCCCGGAAAACACCGGCCAGAGCGAGCGGCCGAAGCGCTCGAGACCATGGCGCAGTCGCAGGATCATCTTTCGTCTCGATGGCGGAAAGAAGAGCGCTTCGGAGCTCGCCCCCGGCGTGAAGTTGGTCTCGCGCAAAAGTGCAGTCAGCTGTCCCCGCGAATAGGGCCGGCCGGAACCGAAGGGCGTGTGCTCCATCCGCGCCCAGACACCGCGACGGTTTGGCACGACGATGACCAGCCGCCCGCCGGGAGCAAGCACGCGCCAGATCTCCTTCATCGTCTCCCGCGGGCTCTCGGCGAATTCCAGCGCATGGACCATCAGCACCCGGTCGATCGAGGCATCCGGCAGCGGCAGTTCCTCGTCGAAGACGAGCGCGGTGGAGGAGAGTTCGGCAACCGGCCAGTTCACCGCGCCTTGTCCGGCCGGCATGAAGGCGAAGGTGCGTTCGGTGTCGGCGCGGAAACGCTCGAGATAGGGAACCGCGTAGCCGAGGCCGACCAGCCGCTCTTCCGGCATGCGCGCCCAGACGGAAGCGATCGCCATGCTGACGGCTTGCTCTGCCATCCGGCCGAGCTCGGAATGATAGAATTGGCGGAGATCGACGATATCTGTATGCATGCGCAACATGTTAGCTTCGAAGCGGTAGACTTCAAGGCGAGGCTCGCTACATTCGGCTACTGCATGTCTCCTAAGATCGACTTCGATTTAGGACAAAGACATGCAGCAATTCAAAGTGCTACAGCGACTTTTGCGCGCCTGATCAGACGCGCAAAAGTCGCTGTAGTCCCGACGCATGCTCCAAGGGAGGCCCAAGCCATGGCCGCGCTCGAACTTGACCTCTTCCTCTGCCGTAGCGACAACTTCGGTGTGCTCGTCCACGATCCGGTAAGCGGCGCAACGGCGTCGATCGACGCACCCGAGGAGCAGCCGATCCTCGAGGCCCTGGAGCGGCGCGGCTGGCACCTCACCCACATCCTGACGACCCATCACCATGGCGACCACGTCGCGGCAAATGTCGGCCTGAAGGAACGCTTCGGCGTCACCATCATCGGTCCAAAGGGCGAGGCTTCGAAGATTCCAGGCATCGACAAGCAAGTGGCGAATGGGGAACGCTTCGTATTCTCCGGCCATCCGGTCGAGGTGATCGAAACGCCCGGTCATACGGCGGGGCACATCTGCTTCCATCTGCCCGAAGACAAGTTGCTCTTCGCCGCCGATACGCTGTTCGCGCTCGGCTGCGGTCGGCTCTTCGAGGGGACGGCCGAGACGATGTGGCAATCGCTGAACCGGCTGATGGCGCTTCCCGACGATACGGCGGTCTATTTCGGCCACGAATACACGCTGTCGAACGCTCATTTCGCCGTGACGATCGATCCGGAAAACTCGGCGCTGAAAGAGCGCGCCGCCGAAATCGAGGAGACCCGTTCGGACGGCGGCTTCACGGCGCCGACGACGATCGGCCTTGAGAAGAGAACCAACCCGTTCCTGCGCGCCGCCGATCCGAAAATCCGCGCTCACCTCGGCATGGAGAAGGCGAGCGATGCAGCCGTCTTCGCGGAAATTCGCAAGCGCAAGGACAATTTCTGATGAGCGCCGCGCGGGAGATGACGGCGGCCACGATCATCGACACGCTGGGGCTCACCCGGCATCCGGAAGGCGGCTGGTACGTCGAGACCTTCCGCGATGCCGACGACGGGTCACGCGGCCACTCGACGGCAATCTACTATCTGCTCGAAAAGGGTGACCGATCGCACTGGCATCGCGTCCGCGATGCAGCCGAAGTCTGGCATCATTACGCCGGGGCGCCGCTCGAACTCAGCATTGCCGAACCCGGAAAGCGGGCCTCACGCCATCGGCTCGGTCCCGACCTTCTGAACGGCGAACGGCCGCAACAGATTGTCCCCGCCGGTTGGTGGCAATCGGCCGCCTCGCTCGGAGACTGGACGCTCGTCGGCTGCACGGTTGCGCCGGGCTTCGACTTTTCCGCCTTCGAGATGGCCGCACCGGATTGGCAGCCGCCGCGAGATTGAGTGTTACTCGGCCGCTTGCGCCGCCGTCCCGCCGCTCCTGAAGATCATATCCTTCGCCGCGAGTACGGCGCCGCCTGTGACGAGCATGCAGGCCAAGGCGATTCGCCAGGACGGCTCGGCAAAGTCGAACAGGATGAGGATCAATGTCGAGAGCACCGGCGCCGCATAGCTCGCAACACCGAGGAACTGGATGTCGCCGTTCTTGACGCCGAAGTCCCAGGCATAGAAGGCAGCGCCGACCGGCAGAAGGCCGAGGCCGGCAACCGCCAGCCATTCCAGGGGCGCCTGCGGCCAGACCGTGGTCTCGAGGCCGAGATGGCAGAGAAGGGAAAGAATCGAGGTCGCTAGGCAAAAGCCGGTCACCACGTCGGTCGAAACTGCGCCGAAACGCCGGGTGATCAGCGAATAGCCGGACCAGGCGAAGGCGCAGAGGAATGCGGCTCCGTAACCGAGTGCATAGGCATCGTCGAAGGCGACGCCGTCGCGTGCCACGATCATGATGGTGCCGGAGAGCCCCGCAAGCGCGCCGGCGATATGGTACCAGCGAAGCCTCTCACCCGGCAGCAGGGCCGAACCGACGACGATCAGAAGCGGCCAGAGATAGGCGATCAGGCCGGCTTCCACCGCCGGGGCATTTCGAAGCGCCGTGAAATAGAGAAAATGGTAGCCGAAAAGTCCGGCAATGCCGGTGATCCAGACCTTGGCCGGCTGCTTCAGAAGCGAGAGGCGTTGAGGTTTCGACGCCAATACGATGATGCCCGGCAGGCTGCCGATCATGAAGCAGATCGCCGAAAGCTGGAACGGCGGCACCTCACCGGAGGCCGCGGTGAAGAGTGCCAGCAGCGACCACATCAGGATTGCCGAAAAACCGACCAGCGTTGCCTTGAACTTCATCCCACTTCCCCTCACGCAGCCCCCGAAGGCGACACCCGGTACGTCCGCGTACCGCCGCGCCCTTCGACTTGTCATGGATTTATCGTGCCTGCGCGATTTTCGAAAGAGGCGACCGGCAGGCCCGACTAGCCGCCAAACCGCGTCGCCGACACGGTCACCGGCCCGATCTTCGTCGGAATGCGGACATAGACGGGGGCATAGACGTCGACCGCCTCCGACTTCGCGAACCAGATTTCCATGGTTTCCAGGCGGCGCAGATATTCGACGTCCTCACGCCCCTTTCGGTACCCGGCCTTCGGCACGAACTTGACGCCGCAGACGATCACCTCGCCGTCAAAGCCCTTGGTCTTGAAGTTCCGCGTGCCCTTGGCCGACAGCCTGATGTCGAGCCGCGATTCGCCGTCGAAGATCGGCAGCGTATTGGGGCAGACGCGGCTTGTCGCCGGAATGATCAGCCCGGAGAGCGGATCGAGGACGTTGCGCATGTCGCGGCTCGTCACCGGTACCCAGTTCTTCGGCAATGGTGTGCGCTTCGGGACCATGCTTGCGCGCACCACATTGCCGTTGCGGAAGCTGACGCTGATCGCCCGGGATTTCTTGCCGCTGCGATAGGACATCGAGTATTGCGTCGCCCGGAGGCGGTCGCGGCCGATCAGCCCGGAAACGCGCGTCTGGCCGGCGGTCGGGCTGATGATGTTCACCAGGCCGGCCGAGTTCAACGTTCCCGAGATCGTATAGCGATTCTGCTCGATCTCGGTGTGGAACGAGGCCCGCGCCAGCGGCAGGCCGGCAAGCGCGATGCTGTAGTCCGTCTGATGCTCGATCTCCGCAGCAAAACAGGCTGTGGAAAACATCGCGGCGGCCAGGAGTGCCGGCACGCGAAAGCCACTGCGCAACATCATTCCCGAAAGCCCCATTGCCAATCTCCTGCAGGATCCGTGAAGCGCGACCGGTTCAAGGACGAAACCATGCAGCAGCTCAAAATGTTACAGTGTCATTCTGCTTCTCGACGACACCCGGCGCGGCCCTGCCGCAATTCCCTGAGATGCAAGCGGTTTGCGGCATTTCTGCGCCCGATTCGTCATAGTCTCTACAGGCGAGACCAAGGGCTTGATTCCGCCTGCGCCAGGAGGAGATAGCGCGGCGCGGCACGGCCGGAAAGATGACGGCTCGCAACCGCGCTGAATTTTTGATAATCCTTGGCAAGGCACGGATTTTGAGGAAAGCGCAGGTTTGGCTTGACTGGCGGGCCATCACTGACTATAGAACCGCGACTTTCCAATAATGGCCAGTAGGAACGCGGCCTGGGCTCTGGGCCCGCTACCGCATTGTCCGGCGGCGAAAAGAAAATAGGTGTACCATGTCCCGTAGTTGCGAATTGACCGGTAAGGGCGTCCAGTCGGGTCACAATGTGAGCCACGCCAACAACAAGACGAAGCGCAAGTTCCTGCCGAACCTGTGCAATGTCACGCTGATTTCCGACGCGCTCGGCCAGCGTTTCCGCCTGCGCGTCTCCGCTGCGGCTCTGCGTTCGGTCGAACACCGCGGCGGTCTCGACGCCTTCCTGCTGAAGGCCGACGAGAACGAGCTGAGCATGCGCGCCCGCCTGCTGCGCCGGCAGATCGTCAAGAAGGCTGCCGAAGCCGCCTGATCGGCGCCGGAACCTTTCCGAACACGGCTTGAAAGGCTTGCGGATCCGTCCGGCAAGCCTTTTTCTCGTGTTCGATTCACCGGCCGGATGCCTGCCTTCGGTCTTGTGCGTCACTGGTGGCATCACCCAGGATAAAAAAATGCTGATCAACCGTACGTTCTTCGTCTATGTCGCGCTGATGACCCTGGTGGTGGTCGCGTCGAACTTCCTCGTGCAGTATCCCCTGCCCGGCTCAATCGCCGGCATGCAGCTCGGCGATCTTCTGACCTGGGGCGCTTTCAGCTATCCCTTCGCCTTCCTGGTCACCGACCTCACGAATCGCCAGTTCGGTCCGCGCATCGCGCGCCGCGTCGTCGTCGCCGGCTTCGTGGTCGCCGTCGCGCTTTCCTTCTTCGCCGCGACGCCGCGGATCGCGATCGCCTCGGGTTCGGCCTTCCTGCTTGGCCAGCTTCTCGATATTTCGGTATTCAACCGGCTGCGGCGTCAGACTTGGTGGCGCGCTCCGCTCGCCGGTTCGCTGATCGGCTCGGGCCTCGACACGGCGATGTTCTTCTCCTTCGCCTTCGCACCGGTCTTCGTCTTCCTCGGCCCGAACGACAGCTTCGCGCTGGAAGCAGCACCGCTCCTCGGCCTCGTCGCCTATGAAGCGCCGCGCTGGATTTCGTGGGCGCTCGGCGATCTGGCGGTGAAGATCCTGTGCGGCATCGTCCTCTTGCTGCCCTATGGTGCGCTGATGAGCGTCGTCAAGCCGATGCCGGCAGCCAAGGCCACCGCGTGAATTTGAAGAGATGAATAGGCGGGGCCCGGGTTGGCCCTGTCGCGCTTCAGTTAGTGTAACCGTCCCTCAGCCGGAACTCGAGCATTAGATTGCGCTCGAGGATCGAATGGTTGTCGTCGGAAACCAGGATCAGCCGAGTCTCGCCGTCAGGCCGGACGACGACATCGAGCCCCTCCATGTTGTCAATCTGGTAGCCCATGTCGGCCTCGAGCAGCACCTCGCCGTCGACCACGGCGCCCGGGCGGATATCGGCGGCGGCAAGCCGCCGGATGCGCATGCCGAGTCCTGAGGCGAGATTGAAGCGGCGCTCCAGGATGAGCAGATCGCCATTCGGCATGAACGCGCCGTCGGTCACCGCATAGGGGTCGTTGCGCACCACCGCGAAGGCGCCCCGCAGCGGACCGTCGAGAATGCCGGCCAGCAGATTGTCGGACGCATCGACGCTACGTTCCGCGACGACCACAGCGGCGCCGGCGAGCGGCCCATCCTTCGGCGCAATTGCGATCGTCTCCAGGCCGCCATTGCTACGCAGCTCCTCGACCCGAAAGGGCAGGCTCATCTGGCCGATCGGCCGCGATCCGGCAAAACCTGGGTCCGGATAGAGATCGACCCGTGCCGCCTGCTCGAAGCTGACGATGACGGCGCCGTCGCGCAGCGCCAGCCCCTCGGAATCCACCATCCATTTCTTGAGCTGAGCCCCGCCATTGGCATCGGTCATTGCGGTGATGGCGAGGTCGGTCGTGCCCAGCAGCCTGCCCGCCGCGTCCCGAATGACGGCGCCCTCGACCCAATGTCCAGTATCGAGAACGGCGACGAAGGATTCGCCACCCGGCCGGAAGCGGATCGCCGAAACCGCTCCGAACAGCGCATTGGGCGAGGTCATCTCGATGCCGCCGATGAATTCGAGCCTGCCGAAGGTCGTCGCGTCGGAGCCGACCTTGAACTGCGAGATCTGCCGGCTGCGGATCGGAGCGATCTCACACAAGGCCTCCGCCTTCGCAGCCACGGTCGACGCCAACAGGAAGAGAACGGCAAGGAATCGGCGGAGCATGTCTAGGCACAACCTTCCAGGGAGGCGACGCAGGTGCTGACCGACGGGCAGCCTCCTAGCAGATGATGGAGATGCAGGCGAATTTGCGGCGTGGCAAACCGCTCAGCCGACCCGGCGCAGGCCCCCGACGCGGCCATGCCTCTCCTCCTCGAAGAGGGCGGCGAGCTGCTCGGTCATGGCGCCGGCCAGTTCGTCCGCATCGACGATCGTCACGGCGCGGCGATAATAGCGCGTCACGTCATGACCGATGCCGATCGCCAGAAGCTCGACCGGCGAGCGCGTCTCGATCTGCTCGATGACGGCGCGCAGATGCCGCTCGAGATAATTGCCGGCGTTCACCGACAGGGTGGAATCGTCGACCGGCGCGCCGTCGGAGATCATCATCAGGATGCGGCGCTGCTCCGGCCGGCCGAGCAGGCGATCATGGGCCCACATCAGCGCCTCGCCGTCGATATTCTCCTTGAGCAGCCCCTCGCGCATCATCAGGCCGAGATTGCGGCGCGCGCGGCGCCAGGGGGCATCGGCCGACTTGTAGACGATGTGGCGCAGGTCGTTGAGGCGGCCCGGCGACTGCGGCTTGCCGCCGGCCAGCCATTTCTCGCGGGATTGTCCGCCCTTCCACGCCTTGGTGGTGAAGCCGAGGATCTCGACCTTGACGCCGCAGCGCTCCAGCGTGCGGGCCAGGATGTCCGCGCAGGTGGCCGCGACGGTGATCGGCCGGCCGCGCATCGAGCCGGAATTGTCGATGAGCAGCGTCACGACCGTGTCGCGGAAATTCGTATCCTTCTCCCGCTTGAAGGACAGCGGCTGCATCGGATCGATGATGATCCGCTGCAGCCGCGCAGTGTCGAGGAACCCCTCCTCGAGGTCGAACTCCCAGGAACGGTTCTGCTGCGCCATCAGCCGCCGCTGCAGGCGGTTGGCGAGGCGGCCGACGGCCCCCTGCAGGTGTGCCAGCTGCTTGTCGAGGAAGGCACGCAGGCGGTCGAGTTCCGCCTCCTCGCAGAGCTCCTCGGCTGTGATGGTCTCGTCGAATTCGCGCGTATAGACCGCGTAGTCGACCTTTTCGTTCAGATCGGCGAAGGGGTGGTTCGGCCGCTTGACCTCGCCGGGCGTCTCGCTGTCTTCGTCGCCCTCGTCCTGAAGGTCGTCGTCGGAGATCTCGGCGCCGTCCATCTCGCCTTCTTCCATCTGCTCCTCGGCAGACTGGTTTTCATCGGCGGGGGCGGCATCGGAGCCCTCCTCCTCTTCGCTGGCGTTCTCGTCCTGCTCCTGGCTGCGCGGCTGGTCCTCGTCGGTCTCGCTTTCCTGCTCGTCCGGCTCGATATCGTCCTCGCCGTATTTCTCGGCCACATCCATCGAGGCAAGCATGTCGCGCACCACCCGGGCGAAGGCGTGCTGGTCGTTGATCGCCGCCGGCAGGTGCCCGATGTCGGCGGAGGCCTTCTGCTCGATGAAATCGCGCCAGAGGTCGAGCACCTTGCCGGCCGCCGCCGGCGGCTTCTTGCCCGTCAGCTTTTCCCTGACCAGCAGCGCCACCGCCTCTTCGAGCGGTGCATCCGCTTGCGCTTCGATGGAGCCGAAATTGGCCTTGGCATATTTCTCCTCGAGCATGGAGGAGAGATTGTCGGCAACGCCTGGCATGCGGATCGCCCCGATCGCTTCGACCCGCGCCTGCTCGACGGCATCGAAAATCGCCCGCGCATCGGCGCCCTGCGGCGACATGGTCGCATGGATGCGGTGGTTGTGGCAGGCCTTGCGCAGCGCCATGGAATCGCCCAGACCGCGCGCCACGGCGAGTTCGTGCCGGGTCGGACGCTTCGAAAGCTCCGGCAGCCGAATGCGCTCGCCGGTCATCCCGGGGCGCTCGTTCGCGAAGGCGACTTCGAGCTCCGCATCCCCGGCGATCGACCGGACGCAGCCGGAAAGCGCCCGCTTGAACGGTTCAGCGGCGTTTTCCCTCGTTTGCGGCTTCGCCTTTGAATTCGAGCTCACGACAGTTCCTTCTTCAGCCGGCTCCGGCTGATACCGAGCGCATCACCGATGTACCTAAGCGCCGGCGGCTCCGGGCGGGTGCCGGCGCTTGGGCGAACTCAGGCAGTCGCTTCCAGCACGATATTGGCGGCGCTTTCCTTGAGCTCGACACCGAAGGCACGCTGGTAGTGCTCGGCGACCAGGGCCCGCTCCAGCTCGTCGCATTTGTTGAGGAAGGTCACACGGAACGCGAAGGCGATATCGCCGAAGATATGGGCGTTCTCGGCCCAGGTGATCACCGTGCGCGGGCTCATCACCGTCGAGAGGTCGCCATTGATGAAAGCGGCGCGCGTGAGATCGGCGACGCGCACCATCTTCGACACGGTCTCGCGGCCCTTGTCGGCCGTGAAGCCTTTCACCTTGGCAGCGACGATGTCGACCTCCTTGTCGTGCTGCAGGTAGTTGAGCGCGGTCACGATCGACCAGCGGTCCATCTGCGCCTGATTGATCTGCTGCGTGCCGTGATAGAGCCCGGTCGTGTCCCCGAGGCCGATCGTGTTGGCGGTGGCAAACAGGCGGAAGGCCGGGTGCGGGCGGATGACGCGGCTCTGGTCGAGCAACGTGAGGCGGCCGGAGGATTCCAGCACCCGCTGAATGACGAACATGACGTCCGGACGACCGGCATCATACTCGTCGAACACGAGCGCGACATTGTGCTGATAGGCCCAGGGCAGGATGCCGTCCTTGAATTCAGTGATCTGCAGCCCGTCCTTGACGACGATTGCATCCTTGCCGACGAGATCGATACGGCTGACATGGCTGTCCAGATTGATGCGCACGCAGGGCCAGTTGAGCCGCGACGCCACCTGCTCGATATGGGTCGACTTGCCGGTCCCGTGATAGCCGGAAACCATCACGCGTCGGTTGTGGGCAAAGCCTGCAAGAATGGCGAGCGTCGTTTCCCGGTCAAAAAGATAATCGGGATCGAGATCGGGCACATAGGCGTCGCCCTTCGAATAGGCTGGAACGCGCAGATCCGTATCGATGCCGAAAGCCTCCCGGACCGAGATCGTCGTATCGGGGAGGTTGGAAATGTCGAGGTCAATCTTGCTCATCATGTCTCCAGAGCGGCCGCCGGACGGCAGCCGCGCATTCGCCTGCAAAAGTGTTTTCTGTCTTAATCCGCGTTGTTAGCAGAAACCAGCCTGTTTTAACAATTGATAGGCCTGAATCACGGCCCGAAAACGGTCTTCCGAGCCCCTGTCTCCGCCATTCGCATCGGGGTGGTGTTTCTTCACGAGGTCCTTGTACGCGGCCTTGATATCGGCGGAGGTTGCCGAGGCGGCGAGCCCGAGCGTTTCGAAGGCCTTGGCCTCGAGCGTCTTCAGCTTGCGCAACCGCGGCTCGTGCCGCGCCTGCCGGGCGCGCGCCTCGTTGAAGAAGCCGAACGGATCCCGCATGCGCGCCTGGGCGCCGGCGCTGCCGGAACGCATCTGCGATTGTGTCGGGCCGTTGCGGGCACTCTTGTTGACGCCGACCGTCCAGGTGGGACGATGCCCTGTGACCGCTTCCTTCTGGTAGCGGGCGATCTCGGTGTCCGAGAGCCCGGAGAAATAATTGTATCCCTTGTTGTATTCCTTCACGTGCTCGAAGCAGAACAGGAAATACTCGCCTTCCGCATTTCGGCCGACCGGAGCCCGATGCACGCCCGTCTTGTCGCAGCCGTCCCACTGGCACGTCGGCGTAGACGGCTCCACGCGCGCCTGTGCCCCCTTGGGGCGCGTGCGGATTCGATCGAAGTATTTTGAATCGAGCTTCATGGCAGCCATTATGGGGTTTGCGACGGGTCACAACAAGAATTGACAAAGCGGAATGTTGCTGGCTTTGTGCGCGCATTTTGCATCGCCGGCGCCATATCGCGGCGCCAGAGCAACAGGAAAATGGGACGGAAGCATGTCGCTGCAGAACCGCATCGAAGAGAAGCTTCAGGAGGCCTTCCATCCCGAACGGCTGATGGTGATCAACGAAAGCCATCTGCACGCCGGCCACCAGCCCGGCTTCGACGGCGGCGGCGAAACCCACCTGCGCATCCGGATCGTCGCGAGCGCCTTTGCCGGCATGAGCCGCGTGGCGCGCCACCGCGCCATCAACGACCTATTGAAGCCCGAGCTCGATGCCGGCCTGCATGCGCTGGCGGTGGAGCCGGCCGCGCCCGGAGAAGCGACGCGCTGGTAGAGGTCAGAGCCCTGCCGCCTCCTCCTCGGCCGGGCGGATGCGCAGTTTGGTGATCCGGTTCTTCACCCGCTTCATGACGATGAAACGCTTGCCGTAGAAGGTGAAGGCCTGCCGCTCCTCCGGAATGCTCTTCGCTTCGTGGATGACGAGACCGGCGACAGTGGTCGCCTCCTCGTCCGGCAGGGACCAGTCAAGAGCGCGGTTGAGATCGCGGATCGGCACCGAACCGTCGACGACGATCGAACCGTCGGCCTCCTGTCGAACGCCCTGGATGTCGAGGTCGTGCTCGTCGGCAATGTCGCCGACGATCTCCTCGAGAATGTCCTCCAGCGTGACGAGGCCCTGAACCTGGCCGTATTCGTCGACCACGATCGCCAGATGCAGCTTTCGCCTGAGGAAGGCGTTGAGCTGGTCCGTGAGATTGGTCGTGTCCGGCACGAACCATGGCTTCTGCGCGATCCTGACGATATCGACGGTATGCGGTTCGACACCCGGCTCGGCGAGCGCCCTCTGCAGATCCTTCGAATGGACAACGCCGATGATGTTGTCGGTCGAGCCGCGCCACAGCGGCAGGCGCGTGAAGGGGCTTCCGAGGATTTCCCGGACGCAGACCTCCGGCGGCTCCTCCGCGTTGACCGCCTGCATGGCGGTGCGGTGGATCATGATGTCGGAAACCTCGAGCTCGCCGAGGTCGAGGACGCCGCCCAACCGGTCGCGGTCCGCCTTGACCACCGCCCCTTCCCGATGAAGCAGGTCGACGGCACCGCGCAGTTCCTCCTGGGCCGAAAGCATCGGCCGGTCGGAGGAAACCTTCACGCCGGATAGGTTCAGGAGGCGGCGCACGATCCCGTTTATGAGCGCCGATATCGGACCGGCAATCGCCACGAAGCGCTTCACCATGGGCGCCACGGCAAGGGCGAACCGATCGGGAGAGGCGATCGCCCAGCTCTTCGGCAGCACCTCGCAGAAGAGGACGAGCAGCACCGTCATGCCGAGCGTCGCGACGAGCACGGCGAAGTTGCCGACGAGGCGGATCAGCAGGCTGGTCGTCAGCGACGTGGCGAGAATGGTGACGAGGTTGTTGCCGAGGAGCAGCGTTCCGACCAGCCGGTCACGCCGCTCGATCAGCCGGTTGACGAGACCGGCGCGCCGGTCGCCATTGCCCTCGAGCGAATGCATGCGCGCCCGGGAGGTTGCGGTCAGGGCCGCCTCCGAACCGGAGAAGAAGGCCGAAAGGAGCAGCAGGCAAACGACCGAGAGGAGCGACAGCCAGTGCTCCGCCAGGAACAGCCATGCCGCCTCGACGCTCATCGCGGATGCTTTTCCTTGAGAAAGCCCAGCACCTCGGACGCCGGAACGTCGTCGGCGACGAAGGACTGGCCGATGCCTCTCGTCAGGATGAAAGTGAGCTTGCCGCCCTTGACCTTCTTGTCCTGGGCTATCGCCTCCATCAGCCGCTCGGCCGGCGGAAGGTCGCCGGGAATGTCGGACAAGCGCGTCGGCAATCCGACCGCCTTGAGGTGGGCTTCGACGCGCCGCGCATTGTCCGGACTTGCAAGATTCATCCGGGTGGAGAACTCGTACGCGAGCACCATGCCGATCGCAACGCCTTCCCCGTGCACGAGCCTGCGGCTGTCATACTCGGTCGCGGCCTCCAGGGCGTGACCGAATGTGTGTCCGAGATTGAGCAGCGCGCGCAGGCCGTTCTCGCGCTCGTCCGCGGCGACGACGTCGGCCTTGGCCTGGCAACTGACCGCGATCGCCTCGATGCGAGCCGATCCGCCGGCAAAGACCGCCTGCCAATTGCGCTCCAGCCAATCGAAGAATTCCGGCTTGTCGATCAGGCCGTATTTCGCAACCTCGGCATAGCCGGCGCGAAACTCGCGCGCACTCAGCGTATCGAGCACGTCCGTGTCGGCGAGCACCAGATCCGGCTGGTGGAACACGCCGATCAGGTTCTTGCCGTGCGGCGAGTTGATGCCGGTCTTGCCGCCGACGGAGGAATCGACCTGTGCCAGAAGCGAGGTCGGCATCTGGATGAAGCGCGAGCCGCGCCGGACGATGCCGGCGGCAAAGCCGGTCAGGTCGCCGATCACGCCGCCGCCGAGCGCGATCACCGCATCGTTGCGCTCGATCTTCGCCGCGAGAATGGCGTCGCACACCGGGATCAGATGCTCGAAGCTCTTGGTCTTCTCGCCCGCCGGCAGGACGAGCGAGACCGCCTCGATGCCGCTCTCCTTCAGGCTCGTCATCAGCGGCTCCAGATAACGGGGCGCCACGTTTTCGTCCGTGATCACCGCCATCCGGCGGCCCTTGAGGCGCGAGGCGATTTCCTTGCCCGCCGCGGCGATCAGGCCGGGGCCGATGAGAATGTCGTAGGACCGGTCTCCGAGGTTTACCCGGACCTTTCGCTCGGCAGGCGTCACATGGTTCATCATGGCATCTCGACTTTCTTGCAGTCGGCGATGGCGGCGAGGACCTCCTCGACCATCGTCTCCTTTTTCACGTCGCGCGACAGGACCACGAGGTCCGCCTCGGCGTAGATCGGGTAGCGAGCCCGCATCAGGTTCTCCAGCGTCTGCTTGGGGTTTTCCGTCTTGAGGAGCGGCCGGGTGTCGCGCTTGTTCACCCGTTCCCACAGCACGTCGAGATCCGCATTCAGCCAGACAGTCAAACCGCCCTTCTTGATCTGCCGGCGCGAGCGTTCGTTGATATAGGCGCCGCCGCCGGTCGAGACGACCCGCGGCCCCGATCTCAGCAACCGCTTCAGCACCCTCGCCTCGAGCGCACGGAACTCCTCCTCGCCATAGGCGGCGAAAAGCTCGCTCACCGTCATGCGCGAAACCCGCTCGATCTCGTGGTCGGAATCGACGAAGGGAACCCCGAGCGCCTGTGCGGTCAGCCGACCGATCGCCGATTTTCCCGCCCCCATCAGGCCGATAAAAATGAGATTGCGTTTACCGAGAGCGAGCTTCGCCCGCTCGGCGAGCGTCGCGGAATCCGGTTCGGTCACATCGTTCATTAGGCGTCACAGTCCCCATTCCCCTTCCGTATCGACAAATCGGCGGGGGGCGTCAAGTCGTCGCGCCGGCCGGGCCACGCTTCTTGAACTTGCCGGACGAGCCGTTCATATAGATCACGGTTCCGCAATGGCGTTATTCGCGTACTGGAGACTGAAATGCCAACCCTGTTCCGGTTCCTGTTCTTCTGCGCCGTGGTGGCCGGCATGATCTATGGAACCATGGTGGCGCTCGTCACCTTCGTCGAACCGGTAGAGCGGGACGTGACGGTGCGCATTCCGTCCGAACGGGTCAACAAGCCGCAATGACCGATCTTTCGGAGGCCCACCTCGAAGCTTTCCTGGAAATGATGAGCGCCGAACGAGGCGCGGCGGTCAACACGCTGCAATCCTACGAACGCGATCTCAGGGATGCCAGCTCCTTCCTGCGCACCTGCGGGACGCGGCTCAATGCCGCCACGGCCGACGATCTGAGACGCTATCTCTCGCATCTTGCCGGCGAGGGCTTCAAGCCTTCCTCGCAGTCACGCCGGCTGTCGGCCCTTCGGCAATTCTACAAGTTCCTCTATGCGGAAGGGCTGCGCGGCGACGACCCTACCGGCATTCTCGACGCGCCCAAGAAGGCGCGCGCCTTGCCGAAGACGCTCAGCGTCGATGACGTCACCCGGCTGATCGGCCAGGCCGAGGCGGAGGCCGGCTCCGGCGCCGAAGACGCCTTCGCGAAGCGTCGCATGCACGCCCTCCTGGAGCTTCTTTATGCGACCGGCATGCGCGTCAGCGAGCTCGTGTCGCTGCCGGCAAGCGTGCTTGCGCAGAACGGACGCTTCCTGGTGATCCGCGGCAAGGGAAACAAGGAACGGCTCGTGCCGCTGTCGCAGGCCGCGATCCGCGCCATGCGGACCTACGGGGCCGAGTTGCGCGAAAGAGCGGCGGAAACGGAGAGCCCCTGGCTCTTCCCCTCCTTCGGCAAATCCGGTCACCTGCCGCGCCAGGTCTTTGCCCGCGACCTCAAGAGTCTCGCGGCTCGTGCCGGCATCAAGGTCGCGGCGATCTCGCCGCATGTGCTGCGCCATGCATTCGCCAGTCACCTCCTCGCCAATGGCGCCGACCTGCGCGCCGTGCAGGAACTGCTCGGCCATTCGGACATTTCGACGACACAAATCTATACGCATGTGCTTGAAGAACGGCTGCACGAGCTGGTGCAAAACCACCACCCCCTTGCCAAACAGGCGAAAAAACAGGATTAGGACCGCCGGGCAGGTTGGCTTTGCCGGACGGTCCTTGTCGCAAAACGATCGGAAACGCATCTCATGCACAACTATCTCGACTTCGAAAAACCCATCTCTGATCTCGAGGGCAAAATCCTCGAATTGAAGAAGCTTGCCGGCGAAGACGAGAGCGTGAACACTTCCGATGAGATCGCGCGGCTCGAGGGACGTGTCCGCGATGCGATGGCGGAGATCTATTCCAAGCTGTCGCCCTGGCAGAAGACTCAGGTTGCGCGCCACCCGTCCCGGCCGCATTTCCTCGACTATGCCGCGGAGCTCTTCACCGAGTTCACGCCGCTTGCCGGCGACCGAAACTATGCGAACGACGATGCGATCCAGGCGGGTCTCGCGCGGTTCCGCGGCGCGCCGGTCGCGGTGATCGGACAGGAGAAGGGCAACGACACGAAGTCGCGCATCAAGCACAATTTCGGCAGCCCGCGCCCCGAGGGCTACCGCAAGGCGGTCCGCGTCATGGAAATGGCCGACCGGTTCGGCCTGCCGCTGATTACCCTGGTCGACACCGCCGGCGCCTATCCCGGGGTCGGCGCCGAGGAGCGCGGCCAGGCCGAGGCGATCGCCCGTTCGACCGAAATGTGCCTCAACGTCAAGGTGCCGATCGTCACTGTAGTGATCGGCGAAGGCGGCTCCGGCGGAGCGATCGCGATCGCGACGGGCAACCGCGTCTATATGCTCGAGCACGCGATCTACAGCGTCATCTCGCCGGAGGGTGCGGCCTCGATCCTCTGGCGCGACTCGACGCGGGCGAAAGAAGCGGCCAGCAACATGAAGATCACCGCCGAGGACCTGAAGGCGCTCGGCGTCATCGACGGCATCATTCCCGAACCGATCGGCGGCGCCCATCGCGACGCGCAGGCCGTGATCGGCCGCACCGGCACGGTCATCGCCGATGCACTGAAGGAGCTATCCGGCCGCAATGGCGACGAACTGCGCGCCGACCGCCGTCAGAAATACCTGAACATCGGCCGCAATCTCTGAGCGGCGAGGCAGAGCGTGATCCTGACCGCCTTCCGCTTTAGCCTCGTTCAGCGCCCGGGATTAACCATTGCGATCAACTTGGCGCGCTCGACAACCGGAAATCGGGACTGTGGCCAAATCTTGGCCATATTCATGGGGTCATGAGAAACGGCCGTTCGCAGGGGGCGCCTGCACGGTTAAGATTTCGTGAAGGATAATGACTTACTGATTCGTTGACACCTCTCCCTCGCGGAAGGGGCGTGCACGGATGGAATCTGGCTAAAACGGGCTTTTGCCGATGCGTTTCAGGAATCTTTTTGTCACCGCCGTCATTGCAGCCGCGCTCGCCGGCTGCACCAACGAAACGCTCGATTCGGTCAATCTCTCCTCCGTCAAGAACAAGACCGAATACCAGCTGTCCGGCAAGATCGTCGGCAAGATGAAGGAACTGGGGATGCAGAAGACATCCCCGATCCTGTTGCGCATTTTCAAGGAAGAGGGAACGCTCGAGGTCTGGAAGGCGAATGCGTCAAGCCGCCTCCAGCTCTTGAAGAGCTATAAGATCTGTGCCTGGTCGGGCAAGCTCGGCCCCAAGGTGAAGGAAGGTGACCGTCAGGCGCCGGAGGGCTTCTATCCGCTCTATCCGCACCAGATGAACCCCAATTCGAACTATTACCTGGCGATCAATACCGGCTTCCCCAACACCTATGACAGGGCGAATGGCCGCAGCGGCACGCATCTGATGATCCACGGCGCCTGCTCGTCGTCGGGCTGCTATTCGATGACCGACGAGCAGATCATCGAGATCTTCGCGCTCGCCCGCGACGCCTTCAAGGGCGGTCAGGAGAGCGTCCAGCTTCAGGCCTTCCCCTTCCGCATGACGGCCGAGAACATGGCCCGCCACCGCGACAATCCGAACATCGAATTCTGGAAGATGCTGAAGGTCGGCTACGACCAGTTCGAAGTCACCAAACGTCCGCCGCAGGTCAATGTCTGCGAGAGGAAATACGTCTTCAATCAGCAGTCCGACGGCAGCTTCAACCCTGCCGGCCAGTGCCCCGCCATGTCGACGCCGCCGGCCTTGCAAGTGGCCATGGCGAATTTCGACAAGGACTACCAGCGCGATTATCAGAAGGCGCTGAAGAAATACGACGGCATGGTTTGGTATGAGCCGAGCGAAGCGGAGCGCAAGGCAATCGTCGCCGAGCAGCGCAAGGGCCGCGAGCTTGCCTATGCGCCGACCGGCACGTCGCTCGACGCCGGCAAGCTGATGAAGGTGAGCGATCTCGAAAAGCGGCTCGCCGAGCAGAAGGAGGCCGAAGAGGCCAAACAGGCGGCGTTGATCCAGAAGGAAGCTCTGGAGAAGGCGACGCGCGACGGCAAGGCCGTACCCGTGCCGCAGCAGAGCCCGATCGAGCGCCCGGTTCAGCAGGCGGCGCTGCAGACGGCGCCTACCCAGAAATCCTTCTGGAACCTGTTCTCGAAAAGCGAGCCCGCGGCGCCGGCACCGGCCAACCAGGCGCCCGCCGAGCAGAGCGCAGTCCAGCCGGGGGCTCAACAGGCGGCTGCGACCCAGCAGCACCCTGCCGGCACTCAGCAACAGGCAGCCACGCCGGCCGGGGCCAATCCGCAAGTGGCCACGGCCCCTGCAGCCGGCAGCGAAACGGCGCCGGCGGAACAGCCGCCGAAGAAGCGTCCGTTCTGGAAGATCTGGGGCAATTGATGCCGGACGAGCCAAGGGTGGTCTATGATTTGAGGGGGCTGAAATGCCCCCTTCCCGTTTTGAAGACGCGCAAGCGAATGGAAACGATGGCGCCCGGCGGGCTCATCGAGGTCGAGACGACCGATCCGCTGGCCGTGATCGACATTCCGCATTTCTGCAACGAGGATGGGCACCGGCTCGAGCAGGCGGCATCGACCGCCGGCGGCCATCGCTTTCTCATTCGCAAGAAGACGTGACGGCGGAGATTCCGGCGCTCTCTATTATGACGCCTGTGGGCAGGAAGGGGCAAAGCGGCTTGATCAGAACTTCACACCGGGCACGGCGAGCGGGTTGTCGGTGAGCGCCTGCGCATCCGGACGGTCGACGCGCGGCTTGCCGGTGAAGGCATCGAAGAGATCGCGCACGAAAGCCTCTTCGAGCCCCTTGGTGATCAGCACCATCCGGGTGCGCCGGTCGGCTGGGTCCGGCCAGGCGGCAAGCCGTTCAGGCGCGTGAAAGACGGACTGGACGCCGTGCAGGACCACCGGGCGCTCCGGCCGGTCCGCGACGCAAACGATCGCCTTCATACGCAACAGCTTCTCGCCATGGGCCGAGCGCAACAGGTCGACGAACATTTCGAGCGCCATCGGCTCGATCGGCCGGTCGTGAACGATGCTGAAGGAGCGGATGTCGGAGCCGTGGCGATTGACGTCGTGGTGGTGGTGATCGTGCCCATGATCATGGCCGTGGTGATGGTCATGATCGTCACTTCCATCGAGCTCGTCCTGCAGCCAGCGGCCGACATCGGCAACTTTGGTGGATGGATCGTAGAGCCCGCAGGCGAACAGGTCGGCCCGCCCCGCCTCTTGCCCGTCGCCGTCGAAGATTGGCGCGCGCGGATTGAGGTCCTTCAGAAGGTCAGCCAGCGCGTCGAGCTGTTCCTTACCGGAAAGCCCCGTCTTGCTGATCACCAGCCGGTCGGCCACGGCGACCTGCTTCAGCGCCTCGATGTGCTTTGCGATCGTCTGGGCCCCATTCACCGCATCGACGACAGTCACTACGCCGTCGAGGCGGAAGTTCTGGGCGATCACCGGATTGCCGAGCACCGACTGCAGCACCGGCGCCGGGTCGGCCAGGCCGGTCGTCTCGATGACGACGCGCTTCAGCGGCTTGATCCGCCCGGTCTGCATTCGGTCCATCAGGTCGGCGAGCGTGTCGACCAGTTCACCGCGGACCGTACAGCACAGGCAGCCGTCGGAAAGCTCGATCACCCCGTCGCTCGACGCCTCGACAAGCAGGTGATCGATCGAGACATCGCCGAATTCGTTGATGATCACGGCGGTGTCGGCAAGCGCCGGATCCTTCAGCAAGCGGTTCAGAAGGGTCGTCTTGCCCGCACCGAGGAAGCCGGTGAGGATCGACACCGGCACGACCGGCAGTGGACCGTTCATGGAAAGAACTCCGTCATAGACCTTGGCGGCGTCCGGGCGGAAACCGCAATCGCATTCCCATCGCGCTCAGAAGCTGGGGCGCGGCACCGGAACCGGGACGTTGGCGAGCTCGGCGACATCACCCTGCCCGGCGACATCGCTGCCTGCCTTGGCGGTCTTGTCGCCGCTGCCCGGAATAAGCCCGGCGAAGGCCAGCTTCAGCGGACGGTTGATCTCGTGGATATAGGGCGACAGCAGCTTCTGCCGGCCGCCCTCGTCGCGGCCTTCGCTACGGACCTTCGCCGCCTGCTTGGAGCAGATCTCCTTGCTGACGTCCGAAACCACTTCACGGCCTTCGCCGTAAGGCGCGATGGCGGTCAGCGACGGTTTTCCGGCCGCAGGGGTCGTCAGCGCCATCTGAAGAAGCCGGGCCGACTCGTCGGCGCGGGCGCCGAGGCTATCCTCGCCGAGCACGACCGATATGACGCTGCGACCAGAACGGCTCGCCGACGATACTTGGTTGAAGCCCGACGCGCAGATGAAGCCGGTCTTCATGCCGTCGGCCCCTTCGAAGCGGCCGATCAGCATATTGTAGTTTGCATAGTCCTTCTTGCCGGTGGTGAAGCCTTCCAGCGAGAAATAGGAGGCATATTGCGGAAACTCGCGCTTCAGCGTGATGGCCAGAACGGCAAGGTCACGCGCGGTCGTGTATTGGCCCTGCCCCGGCAAGCCGTTGGCATTGATGAAATGCGACGAGGTCATGCCGATCCGCCGCGCTTCCGCGTTCATGCGGTCGATGAAAGCCTGCTCCGTTCCGCCGACCGTTTCCGCAATCGCCACGGCGACGTCATTAGCGGATTTGACGAGCATCATCTTCAACGCGCTGTCGAGCGTCATCGCCTGCCCGGGCTTGTAGAACATCTTGCTCGGCGGCTCGGCCGCCGCGTTCTTCGTCATCACCACCGGGCTTTCCAGCGTCAGCTGTCCCGCCTGGATTGCCCGAAACGTCGTATAGGCCGTCATCAGCTTGGTCAGCGACGCCGGGTACCATTTCTGGAAGATGTCCTGATGCTCGTAGACCTTGAGAGTTGCGACGTCGACAACGAGCCGCGGATTGGCCGACGCCGGAAGCGCCGCCGCCAATGCCGCACAAACACCGGCAAAAACGCCCATCGCGCCTGCCCTGTTGCGCATCAGAAGTCGAACTGTCACCACTATCTTAACCTCGAATTTCCGCAGTTGCCTCGTATCGTCCGGCTATTTAGCCTATATGGCAAGGAGATGGCAAAGCCCATTCACCTCGCCGTCAGGCCACCACCGAACAGACCCACAGGGAAGCATCATGCCGATATTGAACCGCGCTGCCGAACTCCAGAACGAAGTGACCGAATGGCGGCGCCATCTGCACATGAACCCGGAGCTCCTGTTCGCGGTGGAAAATACGGCAGCCTTCGTCGAAAGGAAACTGAAGGAATTCGGCGTTGACGAGATCGTGACCGGCCTCGGCCGGACGGGCGTCGTAGGGCTTATCCGCGGCAATCTCGGCCCCGGCCGCACCATCGGCCTCAGGGCCGACATGGACGCCCTGCCGATCACCGAGACGAGCGGCAAGGCCTGGTCGTCGACGACCCCCGGCAAGATGCATGCCTGCGGCCACGACGGCCACACCGCCATGCTGCTTGGTGCAGCGAAATATCTCGCCGAGACGCGCAACTTCGCCGGCAGCGTCGCCGTCATCTTCCAGCCGGCCGAGGAAGGCGGCGGCGGCGGCAACGAGATGGTCAAGGACGGCATGATGGAACGCTTTGCCATCGAGGAGGTCTATGGCATGCACAATATGCCGGGCATGCCGGTCGGTCATTTCGGAAGTCGCGTCGGGCCGATCATGGCCTCGACCGACGAGTTCACCATCACCATCAAGGGGCGCGGCGGCCATGCGGCGCAGCCGCACAAGACCATCGATCCGATCGCCATCGGCGCGCAGATCGTCAATGCGCTGCAGACGATCGCCTCGCGCACCGTCGACCCGCTTGCCTCCATCGTCGTTTCCGTCACCAAGTTCAATGCCGGCTTCGCCCACAACGTCATTCCGGAACAGGCGGTCCTGGCCGGCACGGTGCGCGCGCTGACGCCCGAGGTGCGCGACACCGGCGAGACGCGCATCCGCCAGATCGCCGAAAGCATTGCCGGCGCCTATGGCGCGACGGTCGACGTCTGGTACGGCCGCAACTATCCTGTCACCGTCAACCATGCCGAAGAGACCGGCCACGCGCTTGCCGCCGCCGCAACGGTCGCCGGCCAAGGCAACGTCAATGCCGCGCTCGATCCGATGATGGGCGGCGAGGACTTCTCCTACATGCTACTTGCCCGGCCCGGCGCCTTCGTCTTCATCGGCAACGGCGATTCCGCCGGTCTCCACCATCCCGCCTACGACTTCAACGACGAAGTGATCCCGCACGGGATTACCTATTGGGTGAAGCTCGCCGAAGCGCGGCTCGCCGCCTGATAGATCGGAGCAGGGGCAGGCAGATGCACCAGATCGACAAGACCGATCGCCGGATCCTCAATATCCTGCAGGCCGACGGGCGGATCACCAATCTCGAACTGGCGGACCGCATCGGCCTCTCGCCGACCGCGACGAGCGAGCGGCTGCGGCGGCTTCTGAAAGAGGGCTACGTATCCGGCTTCGGGGCGCGCCTCGATCCGCACAAGCTCGGTTTCGGGCTGCTGGTCTTCATCGAAGTGATGCTCGACAAGACGACGCCGGAGGTCTTCGACCAGTTCGCCGCCGCCATCAAGCAGGCGCCTGCGGTGCTCGAATGTCACATGGTCGCCGGCGGGTTCGACTACCTCGTCAAGACCCGTTTCGAGGATATGACCGCCTACCGCAATTTCCTCGGCCAGGTGCTTTGGACGCTGCCGGGCGTCAAGGAGACCCGCACCTATGCGGTGATGGAGGAAATCAAGAACGACGGGCCGCTGCCGCTCGTTTGACGGCAGCGGCTCGTCAGATCATGCCTTGATCGAAGCCATGTCGATTACGAAGCGATAGCGCACGTCGCTCTTCAGCACCCTCTCATAGGCGGCGTTGACCTCCTCCATCCGGATCGTCTCGATCTCCGAGACGATGCCGTGCTCGCCGCAGAAATCCAGCATCTCCTGGGTTTCCTTGATCGAGCCGATCATCGAGCCGGAGATGCTGCGCCGCGCCGGAACGAGGGAGAAGGCATGGACCGGCACCGGCTTCTCGGGAATGCCCACGACCACGAAATCGCCGTCGACCTTCAAGAGGTTGAGATAGGCGTTCCAGTCGATCTCGGTGCCCACGGTGCAGATGATCAGATCGAAGCTTCCGGCCAGTTTCTCGAAGGTCTGCGGATCGTTCGTTGCATAATAGTGGTCGGCTCCGAGTTTCAGCCCGTCTTCCTTCTTGGACAATGTCTGGCTGAGGACGGTGACCTCTGCACCCATCGCATGGGCGAGCTTGACGCCCATGTGGCCGAGACCGCCCATGCCGACGATCGCCACCTTCTTTCCAGGCCCCGCCTTCCAGTGGCGGAGCGGCGAATAGAGCGTGATGCCGGCGCAGAGCAGCGGCGCGGCCGCATCAAGCGGCAGGTTTTCCGGGATCGAGAGGACATACCCCTCCTTGACGACGATGTGATCGGAATAGCCGCCCTGGGTCGGGGTCTTCCCATCGGCCTCGACGCCGTTATAGGTTACGACTAGGCCGGGCATGTAATGTTCGAGATCGGGATCGCGGGTGGCGCAGGTCGTGCAGGAATCGACGAAGCAGCCGACGCCGACCCGGTCGCCGCGCTTGAACTTGGTGACCTTGGAGCCGACCGCCCGGACGATGCCGACGATTTCGTGGCCGGGCACCATGGGAAAGGTCGAGTTCCCCCATTCATTGCGGGCCTGGTGGATGTCGGAGTGGCAGACGCCGCAATACTGGATGTCGATGACGACGTCGTCGTCGCGCGGTTCGCGACGTTCGAAGGTGAAAGGGGCGAGCGGCGTCGATGCGTCCGTAGCTGCATATCCTCTTACGATGGCCATGGGGTCTTTCCTTCATGTCTGGGAATAGCGCGCCGCGCGGAGGCATGGACCTCGGGCGGCAAGGCGGACTATGCTGTTCCCGGGCGCCACTGCGTTAGTGCGATCCTGCAAAGTTTTTGCACAATCCTGCAAGAATGAAAGAACGGCCGTTGCGCCGCAACGTCCTCCTCCTATCTGTGCCCCGTCTCATAAGCCCCAAGCACCGGAAAGAATATAGAAGATGTCAGAACTGCAACGGACGCCGCGCCAGGAGATGATCGACATCATTGCCCGGATTGCCGCGGTGGACGGCGACCACCAGACGATCGTTCCGGGCCTCAGCATTCACCGGCATTCGAGCTCCGCCAAGCCGAATTGTGCCGCCTACAAGCCGAGTCTCGCAATCATCGTCCAGGGAGCCAAACGCGTCCTGCTCGGCGGGGAGCTGTTCGTCTATGGCGCATCGGACTATCTGCTGACGTCGATCGACCTGCCGGTTCTGTCGCAAATATCCTTGGCTTCCAACGACGAGCCCTATCTCAGCATGAATTTTCAGATCGATACGGCGAAGATTCCAACGCTTATCGACAGGGTCGGCGATCAGACGGCAAGGTCACCCGCGTCGCCGCGCGGCATGACGGTTAACAAGCTTACGGCGGACCTGGAACACGCGGCACTGCGACTGCTGCGGCTCCTCGATCGCCCCGCCGAGATGCCCATCCTGTTGCCGCTTATCGAACAGGAAATCCTCTATCGGCTGCTGATTGGGCCACATGGTGCCAGGCTGCGGCAGATGACGACCGCTGAAAGCCAGCCACACCAGATCGGCCGCGCCGTCGCCTGGCTGAAGGAGCACTACTCCCACCCGCTCCGCATCGACGACCTGGCAAACCGGGTCAGCATGAGCGTCTCCTCGCTGCATCATCATTTCAAGGCGATCACGGCGATGAGCCCGCTGCAATACCAGAAGCAGCTCCGCCTGCAGGAAGCACGCCGGCTGATGCTGGAGGAGCGCCTCGACGCGGGCGACGCCGGTCATCAGGTTGGTTACGACAGCCAGTCGCAGTTCAGCCGCGAATATGCGCGCCACTTCGGTGAGCCGCCGATGCGCGACATCGGCCGCGTTCGCCGAAGCCTCGTCGATCTTTTGACCGGTGAGCCGGAGATGCTGAGCGAGGGGTAGTCGGGCTCTACCACCCCTCCTCCAGCACCTTTGCCAGCATGGCGGCGAAGAAATCGGCGCTCTCGCGGCTGAGGCAGAGCGGCGGCTTGATTTTCAAGACGTTGAGATGGTCGCCGGTCGGCTGCATGATGACGCCGAGCTCCAGGAGACGGTCGCAGATCGCCGCCGTCTCCTCCGTCGCCGGCTCCAGGGTCTCGCGGTCGCGGACGAATTCCACGCCGAGATAGAGCCCCATGCCGTGCACCGCACCGACGATCGGGATTAGCTCACCGAGCGCTTGCAGCCGCTCCTTGAGATGATCACCCACCGCGCGGGCGTTCTCCTGCAGCGCCTCGTCATGCAGGATGTCGAGGACGGTCAGCCCGACGACGGAGCTCACCGGGCTGCCGCCGGCGGAAGAGAAGAAATAGCCTTCCTTCTCGAGTGCCTCGGCGATTTCGCGGCGGGTGATCACCGCTCCGAGCGGGTGGCCATTGCCCATGCCCTTGGCGACGGAGATGATATCCGGCACGACGCCCTGTTCCTCGAAACCCCAGAAATAGTGACCGAGCCGGCCATAGCCGACCTGTACCTCGTCCGCGATGCACACACCGCCACGCGCCCTGACCATCCGATAGACGGCCTCGAGATAACCGGGCGGCAGCGGAATGCCGCCGGCATTGCCGTAGACCGCTTCGCAGATGAATCCGGCGAGGCCCCCGCCGTTCTCATCCAGTTCCTCAAGCTTTGCCGCGACCGCCCCGACATAGTCGCCGGTCGAGCTTTCGCCGCGATACGGCCCGCGATAGGTATTCGGCGAGACGACCGGGTGCACCCACTGGGGCCGGGTTGTCAGAGCCTGCGGATTGTCGGCGATGGAGGTCGAGACGGCGTCGCTGGCGACCGTCCAGCCATGATAGGCCTCCAGCAGCGAGACCACGCTGCGCGCGCCGGAATAGGCCCAGGCGAGGCGGATGGCGAGGTCGTTCGCTTCCGAGCCGCTGTTGACGAGAAAGACCGTGTCGAGGCCTTCCGGTGCAAGAGCCGCAAGCCGCTCGGAAAACTCGGCGACGGCCGCGTAGTGGAAGCGGGAATTGGTGTTAAGCAGCGACCATTGCCGTCCAACCGCAGCCGAGAGGCGCGGATGGCCGTGCCCGACAATGGTGACGTTGTTGACCATGTCGAGATAGGCCCGCCCCTCGACGTCGAAGAGATGCTCCTTCCAGCCACGCTCGATCTGCGGGGGCTTGCGGTAATAGTTCTTCTGCGGCCGCGCGAAATGGCGCTGCCGTCGATCGAGCAGCGCCGCCGCTTGCGGTGGCGGCGCATCGCAATCGAAACCGAGGATTGGCCCCGGCGACGGAGAGAGCCTCCGCCAGGCTTCCGCCTGATGCGGGACCGCAAAAGGCGGCGGGTCGATTTCCGCGGCGGTGCAAAGCTGCACGCGCATGAAGCCGAGCGCTGAAGCGTCGCCGGGGACCGTGCCGATCCGGTCCCCTGCCTCGACGCTCCCATCTTCAAGTCTTGCCGGCTCGATCCCCAGCAGATGGAGGTGGAGGCCCTGCGTCGAAAGAATCAGCCTGCCGCGGCGCTGGTGCAGCTGCCCGGCAAAGGGCGCGTGAACTGCGGTCTGCCCGTGCAGGCAGAGGTCGACATGGAGGGCGAGCGTCTGGGGAGGCTTGGCCTGGAGAAGGCGCGTTTCGGTCAGGCGGAATTCGCCGTAGCGGGTCGCGGCAGCCCCGGCGGCCCGCGCCGCCGACTGCAGGAGCAGCGCCTCGGTATCCTCGTAGTGCCAGCGGTCGGCGGGCAGATGCGGTCCGAGCAGCGACAGGTCGACGATACCGACCCGGTGAGGATCGACGTCCGGCATCAGGCGGCCACTCTCCGGGAGGACGGGCGACGCATCCTCCTTGCCGATCGCCTGATGAATGGCATGATCCATAAGCTCGAAGGGAACGGAGACGGCGACATCGAAGATTTCGCGCTCATGTGCGGCATTGCCCTGGACATATGCGTTGTCCGGCTCGATCTCGAGCTGCCGTGCCGAGCTTGCAACGAGAATGCCGGCGCGCGCGACGATCAGCGGCCAGAGTGCCTTGATTTCGGCCTCGGTCAGCGGGCAGACGGCATGGAACGCCTTGACCGCCGGCAGGATGCGGAAAGGATCGCCGTCGACATGGTGAAGCAGCGACGCACAGGTGACCGCGAGCTCCGCCACCAGCCAGCCTTGGAGCACGTCGCCGAAATCGATGACGCCCTCGGGCACCAGGCGGCCGCCCTTCTCCGCCCGGCTCACGACATTGTCGTCGGTGACATCCTGATGGATCGCCCTGAGGCGCAGCTCCGGCATCAGCGGCTGAACGCGGCGCATCGCCCCCACCATCGCCTCGGCGATGCGCTTGCGCAAATCGACATCGGTCATCGCCGAAAGCAGCTGAAGCGCCACTGGACCGGCTCGCCGGAGATCCCATTGCAGTTGCCGGACGAGCCCCGGATGGTCGAAGTCCGCGAGTGCCGCGGCGAGCCGACCGGCGAGGTCGCCAAGGGCCGATACCGTTTCTGCCGACAGGTGCTTGCGGCGCGTCAGCGGGGTTCCCGCGAGGTAGGTCAGCAGCCGGAACTGGTAGGTGACGTCGCGCACGGCGGCACTGACGATCTCTTCGCCATCGCGCGCCGGAACGACCCGCGGCACCATCGGCGCATTGGCCTTGGCGCCCACATGGCGCAACGCCGCGTTTTGCGCCTCGAGTTCGACGCGCTCGTATTCCGCCCTCGCAATCTTCAGCACGAAGCGGCCTTCGCCCGTATTGACACGGTAGTTGCGGTCCTGCTGGCTGCCGAGTTCGGTAAGATCCCCGGAGACGCCGTAATGTTCGAGCAGGATCGCCTTTGCCTCATCCGCCGACACGTCGGGCCTTGCGAGCTCGGTGCGGCGCTTCAGCGAGTCCTCTTCCATCGTTCCGCTCCCGTTCGTCTCAAGGCTTCTTACGATGAAACGCCTTCGAGGCGATAGCGCGTACCGGGATAGATGAGCCGCGCGACCGTGACATTCCGGTTTTCCGACCAGGTCCGGCGGCGGATCATCAGGCAGGGTTCGTTGCGGCCGATCGAAAGCAGCTTGCATTCCCAGGGCTGCGGTAACACCGCCTCGACGACCTGTTCGGTGCGGGTGATCGGCGCAACCAGCGTCAGGTAGGCGTTCGGCGTCGTGCTCACGAAATCCTGCTTAAGATAGTCGGGGCAGATCACCGGATTGACGAAACGATCCTCGAGTTGGATCGGCATGCCGTTTTCCGCGTGAACGATGATCGAGTGGAAGACCCGTGCCCCGGTCGAGAGCCCCAGCGCACCGGCAATGTCGGGGTTTGCCGATATCTCTTCGAGACGATCGATGCGAGAGCTGTGACGGTGACCCCGCTCGCGAATCTCATCGGCGATGTTGCGGACTTCGAGCAGCGCGGTGCTGCCCTTGTGAGGCGCGACGAAGGACCCGACACCTTGCACCCGGGTGATGGCGCCCTCGCTTGCCAGCTCGCGCAAGGCGCGGTTCGCGGTCATCCGGCTGACCCCGAGATCGGCAACAATGTCGTTTTCGGAGGGGATGCGATGATGCTCCGGCCACTCCCCGCTTTCGATGCGGCTGCGGATGAACTGCTTCACCGCCTCATAGCGCGGGATGGGTCCATCCTCGAAGGCGGATGCGTCGCTTTTGCGCTCCATTGACGGCATAGTATGCTCCGTTCGTCGATGCCGGACCGACATGCGACCGGCGACCACGGATTGTTTTCGACGATTTTTAGGTTGCGCGCCACCAGAAAATATCTATAGTTCCATATACAACCACGTACAGGGAGAAAGCGATGTCTGCCTTTTCCGCTCACCGGCTCTTTGCCGAGCAGGCGCTTCTGTCGACCGGTTGGGCGGAGAACGTGGTCATTTCCCTAGACAGTGACGGATGCATTGCCGCCGTCGAAACGGCCCGGGCGCCGGCAGCGGGCGACGAACGCATCGCCGGCCCCCTTGTCCCGGCCATGTCGAACCTGCATTCCCATGCCTTTCAGCGCGCCATGGCCGGCCTTGCCGAAGTGGCCGGTAGCGGCGACGACAGCTTCTGGACATGGCGCGAGACAATGTACCACACCGTCGGCCTTGTCGATCCGGACGATATCGAGGCGATCGCCGCGAAGCTCTATGTGGAGATGCTGAAGGGTGGCTTCGGCCGAGTGGTCGAATTCCACTATCTTCATCACCAGGCGGACGGCACCTCCTATGCCGATCCAGCGGAAATGTCGCTGCGCATCCTGAACGCCGCCCGTACGACCGGCATCGGACTCACGCACCTGCCGGTTTTCTACGCGCATGCCAACTTCGGCGGCATGGAGCCCAATCCGGGCCAGCGCCCTTTCCTTCACGATCCGGATCGCTTTCTTGCCCTGCTCGAACGGCTGGTTCCGGCGAGCGCCGAGGCCGGCGCCGAGCTCGGTTATGCCATCCATTCCCTGCGCGCCGCCACGCCCCAAGAGATGCGAGAGATCCTCGGGTCGGCACCGGTTTCCGGACCGATCCACATCCACGTCGCGGAGCAGACCCGCGAGGTCGAGGATTGCCTCGCCTGGAGCGGCCGTCGCCCAGTCGAATGGCTGCTCGACGAAATGCCGGTCGACGAGCGCTGGTGCGCCATTCATGCGACGCATATGACGCCGGAGGAAACCGAGCGGCTGGCGAAATCGGGAGCGGTTGCCGGTCTCTGCCCGGCGACCGAGGCCAATCTCGGCGACGGCATCTTTCCCGCCACCGATTTCCTTGCCGCCGGAGGACGTCTCGGCATCGGCACCGACAGCCATGTGGCGACCAGCGTCGCGGAAGAGCTCCGGCTTCTCGAATACGGCCAGCGGCTGCGCGACCGCAGGCGCAACCGGCTCGCCGCTCCCGGCGCCTCGGTCGGCAGGACGATCTTCGACGCCGCACTCGCCGGCGGTGCCCGGGCGGCCGGTCTCGGTACGGCGGGCATTCAGGTCGGCGCGCGGGCGGACCTCGTCGTGCTCGATGGCGCCAATCCCTATATCGCCGCGGCAAGCGGCAATCAGTTTCTCGACCGCTGGCTTTTTGCGCTCGGCGGCGAGACGGTCCGCGACGTCATGGTCGCCGGCCAATGGAAGATCCGCAATGGACACCATGACCGGGAGGAAGACATCGACCGCGCCTTCGCGCGGGTTCTCACCAAGCTGAAATAGCAATCCAGTCGACGATCAAAAAAGGGGAATGCGCATGTCGATCAGCACTATGAAACTCACCTTCGCCGCCGCCGGCCTGATGCTTGCGGCTTCTGCGAGCGCGGCCAACGCCTCTTATTGCAGCGACGGAAAGACCGTGACCTTCGCCGGCATCGATTGGGAAAGCGGCGCCTTCATCACGGAAGTCATGAAGACGATCCTGGCTAAGGGCTACGATTGCCAGGTGGATTCCATACCCGGCAATTCCGTCACGCTCGAGCAGGCGACCGCCAACAATGACGTACAGATTTTTGCCGAGGAATGGCTCGGCCGCTCCGACGTCTGGAACAAGGCGGTCGAAGAAAAGAAGGTGGTTGCTGTCGGCAAGACCTTCGTCGGTGCCAGCGAAGGCTGGTTCGTGCCGGACTATGTCGTCCACGGCGATCCCGCTCGCAACATCGAAGCCAAGGCGCCGGATCTCAAGAGCGTCTCTCAGCTTTCCGACCCTAAGGTCGTCGAAGTGTTTGCCGATCCGGAGGAGCCGTCCAAGGGGCGCTTCCTGAATTGCCCCTCCGGCTGGACCTGCGAGGGCGTCAGCACTGCCAAGCTCGAAGCCTACAAGCTCGGCGAGGCCTATGTGAACTTCCGGCCCGGCACCGGCACGGCGCTCGATTCGGCGATCACCTCCGCCTATCTCCAGGGCGAGCCGATCCTCTTCTACTACTGGTCGCCGACGGCCATCATGGGCAAATTCAAGCTCGTCCAGCTGGAAGAGCCGGCATACAACGAGGCCTGCTGGAAGGAACTGAGCAGCGCCAACGGCAAGCGCGATCAGGGCTGCGCCTTCCCTTCCGTCGAGGTCGCCTATGGCGTGAACAGCACCTTCGCTTCGGAGGCTCCGGAGATCATCGCGATTCTCGAAAAGGCGACCTTCCCGCTCGAAGCGGTCAACGGCAGCCTTGCCTATATGGCCGACAACAAGGTCGACGCCGCCGCTGCCGCCGCGGAATTCCTCAAGACCAAGGCCGACGTCTGGGGCAAATGGGTTTCCGAAGAGGCCCGCGGCAAGATCGAAGCGAGCCTCAAATAAGACGAGCTCAATTCCGTCTGCGTTCGCCGCGCCTTATCCTTCCACCACGGTAAGGCGCGGCGCCCGCAATCTGCCAAGATGCCGCGGACAGGCGGCGATGATCGCCGGCGGCTATCCGAGCAAGGATTTTTCCGATGTTTCCGGACTCTCTCAATCTTTCGATCCGCGCCCCGGTGAACGAGTTCATCCAGGCGCTCGTCACCAACTACGGCTGGGTGTTCAAGGCGATCAGCGGCGTCATCCTGAAGGCCGTGCTGTTCATCGAATGGATCCTGCGCGGCCTGCCCTGGTGGCTGGTGATTCTGGCCTTCATGGCGCTTGCCTGGCAGAGTTCGAAGCGCTGGACGCTGACGCTTGCCGTCGGTGCCCTGCTTCTCGCCGTCGGCGTGCTCGGCCTCTGGGACCTGACGATGCAGACATTGGCCCTGATGCTGATGGCAACCATCGTCTCGGTGGTAGTTGGCGTGCCGATCGGCATCCTGGTCGCCAAGAGCCGCGTCGTGCGCAACGTCACCCTGCCGGTCCTCGACGTCATGCAGACAATGCCGAGCTTCGTCTACCTAATCCCGGCGCTGATGCTCTTCGGTCTCGGCAAGGTGCCGGCGATCCTCGCCACCATCATCTATGCGGTGCCGCCGCTGATCCGCCTGACAGATCTCGGCATCCGCCAGGTCGACGGCGAGGTTGTCGAAGCGGCAACCGCCTTCGGCGGCAGTCCGACGCAGATCCTCTTCGGCGTCGAGCTGCCGCTCGCCACTCCGACCATCATGGCCGGCCTCAACCAGACGATCATGATGGCTCTGTCGATGGTCGTCGTCGCCTCGATGATCGGCGCGCGCGGTCTCGGCGAGCAGGTGCTGAACGGCATCCAGACGCTCGACGTCGGCAAGGGGCTCGAGGCCGGCATCGGCATCGTTATTCTCGCAATCGTGCTCGACCGCATCACGCAGGGCTTCGGCAAGCCCCGGACGGAGGACGCCCGCAATGGCTGATATCGATATCCGCAACGTCTACAAAATCTTCGGGCACGACGCGAAGGCGGCGCTCGCCATGGCCAAGGATGGCCTCGACAAGGCCGATATTCTTGCCCGCTCCGGCTGCAGCGTCGGCCTCAACGATGTCAGCCTCAAGATCGGCGCCGGCAAGATTTTCGTGATTATGGGGCTTTCCGGGTCGGGCAAGTCGACCTTGGTGCGTCATATCAACCGGCTGATCGAGCCGACGAGCGGCAAGGTCGTGTTCGACGGCAGCAATATCCTCGATCTCGACGCAAAGGCGCTGCGTGCCTTCCGCATGCGGCGCGTCAGCATGGTGTTCCAGAGCTTCGCGCTGATGCCGCACCGGACCGTGCTGCAGAATGTCGTCTACGGCCAGCGCGTACGCGGCCTGTCGAAAGCCGATGCCCGCGAAATCGGCATGAAATGGATCGAGACCGTCGGCCTGTCAGGCTATGACGCGAAGTTCCCGCACCAGCTCTCGGGCGGCATGAAGCAACGCGTCGGTCTCGCGCGGGCGCTGGCCGCGGATACCGACGTGATCCTGATGGACGAGGCTTTCAGCGCCCTCGATCCGCTGATCCGCGCCGATATGCAGGATCAGTTGCTGCAACTGCAGCAGAACCTTGCAAAAACCATCGTCTTCATCACTCACGATCTCGACGAGGCCCTGCGCATCGGATCCGAGATCGCGATCTTGAAAGACGGTCAGGTCGTGCAGGTCGGCTCGCCCAGTGATATTCTCGATAATCCGGCAAACGACTATGTCGCGCGCTTCGTCCAGCGCCGGCAGGGAAGACCCGAGAAGCATGACTGAGACGATCCTCATCGATGGACCGCTGACATGGCGCGAGATCGCCGTCATCGCCGGTGGCGTTCGCCTTGCCTTGTCCGAGCGGACGCGTCAGCGGATCGTCGATGCCCGCCGGATCGTCGATGCGCTGGTCGAGCGCGGCATCCGCGGTTACGGTATCAATACCGGCGTCGGTGCGCTTTGCGATGTCGTCATCAGTCGCGAGAACCAAGAGGCTCTGTCGCGCAACATCATTCTAAGCCACGCCTGCGGCGTCGGCGAACCTCTCGGGCGGGCCGAAGCCCGTGCCGTGATGGCAGCGCAGATCGCCAATTTCTCGCATGGCTACTCCGGCGTTCGGATCGAGACCGTCGAGGCGCTGATCGCCCTTCTGAATGCGGATATCATTCCGCTCATCCCCTCGCGCGGTTCGGTCGGTTATCTCACCCACGCTGCCGCGATCGGGCTCGTTCTGATCGGTCATGGCGCGGCCGCGCACGGGGCCGAAACGCTCAGCGGCATGGAGGCGCTCGCTCGGGTGGGGCTGGAGCCCTTGCGGCTCGAAGCAAAGGAGGGTCTCAGCCTCGTCAACGGCACGCCTTGCGCCACCGGGCAGGCTGCGCTGGCGCTGGCCCGCACGGAACGGCTCTTCGGCTGGGCCGACGCGGCCGCGGCGCTGACCTATGAAAATCTCGGCAGCCAGGCGGAGCCGTTTGCCGAGGCACCACTGACACTGCGCCAATCGCCAGGTCTCCAGGCGGTCGGCAAGACCTTGCGTCGCTGGCTCGCGGAAAGCCCGATGCTTGCCGAGACAGCGGGCAGCCGCACGCAGGATCCGTTAAGTCTGAGAGCCGTGCCGCAGGTGCATGGCGCGGCGCGCGACGCCTTCTACCAGGTAGCCGAGATCGTCGACCGGGAACTAGCAAGCGTTACCGACAATCCGGCCGTGTTCGGTTCGCCCGAGGCACCCCAGGTCCACTCACAGGCGCATGCCGTCGGAGCCGCGCTCGGACTTGCAATGGATACTCTCGCCGTCGCCGTGTCAGAGGTCGCCGCGATTTCGGAGCGCCGCATCGACCGTCTGGTCAATCCGCTGGTGAGCGGCCTTCCGGCGTTTCTTGCCGATGACAGCGGCGTCTCCTCCGGTTTCATGATCGCCCAGTATACCGCCGCGGCCCTCGTCGCCGAGAACCGCCGGCTGGCAGCACCGGCAAGCCTTGACGGCGGTATCACCTCCGCGCTGCAGGAGGATATCCTGACCCATGCGACGCCTGCCGCATGGAAGGTCCTGTCGATCCTCGACAATCTCGAACGGATCGTCGCGATCGAATTGCTGGCCGCCGCCCAGGCCTATGACATGCAGCCCAAGTCGCGCGGCAGGGCACCGCGCACCGATGCTCTTTATGGCCGCATTCGCGGAGCAATCTCAACCTATGCCGACGACCGGCCGATGAACGAGGACTTCGACCGGATGCGCGACCTCATGCGAGGAGTGGCACCATGAAAATCCTGCGCTCAAACGACTACAGGCACATGCCCTGGAAGAACGGCGGCGGCGAGACAATCGAAATCGCCGTGTCGCCGGATCGCGCGCCGCTTTCCGATTTCGACTGGCGCGTCAGCATGGCGACGGTTGCCAATGACGGCCTGTTTTCCAGCTTTCCCGGCATCGACCGGAGCCTTTCCATTCTCGAAGGCGCCGGCATGACACTGTCGATCGAGGGCCGCCCCCCGAAGCTGTTGACGACGGCCGACGCCCCGCTCTCCTTCCCTGCCGATGTCGCGACCTCGGCCAAGCTCACCAATGGCCCGATCACCGACCTGAATGTGATGAGCCGCCGGCAGACACTCAGGCACCGGGTGCGAAAGCTCCATGTCGAGCACTCGCAGCCGATCACCTCCCATGCCCGCGAACTCATCCTTTTCTGCCACCGCGGCAGCGTCGCGCTGTCGACCGAAGGCGTCTCGGCGACGCTGCACGCGCTAGATACGGCAGTGCTGCAGCAGCCGCTCGCCGTCACGCTTTCGGCGGACATCGCCTCGGAAGTCTTTCTTGTCGAGATCAGTTCCGCCTAGAGCACCAAGGCGTAGCGGATTGCACCGAAAAGCAGGAGCAAGGCGCCGAGCGCCATCATTGCCACCCCGTGCCAGTTCCGCGTCAGCCCGAGGAATCGCAGGCTCTGATGTCTTGGCTCCAGCGTCTGGGGGTCATTGTCGAGGGGATGCGGCGGCTCGCTCAGCCGCCTTCGGCCAAGCGCCTCCCAGGTCATGACGAGAACGCCGCATATAAACAGGAATGCACCGGCGAGGACTGGCCACACGCGCTTGCTCCGCAATTCACTGCGCGATCACGCCTCAGCGTGTACGCGTCTGAGGACGCACGACATTCATCTGCAGCTCGTGGGCCGAAGCGTATCTGCCCAGCACCTTGATCAGGCGCTGCTCCTCTGCCTTGTGCAGACCGCTTCGCCTGCAGTACTCCGCCACGTCCCAGACATGCTTGGCATCGGTCTTTTCGAGCTTGCGGATGTCCATGTGTCTCATTCTGCACCTCCCACCTCTGGCGAGAAACGTCGCCGCTCCGATTTTGGTTCCACCGCCTCGGCAAGGCACCGAATGCGCGTCACGCGCTGCGATGCGCACCCGTGACGCCGTTTTCCGCGTCCCGCGCTTGCGTTCCCTCTTGCATGCAGTCGCGGCGAACGTCCTTCAGCTCCTGTTCGTCCAGCTTCTCTATTCCGATGAAGCGGTTCTCGGCGTCACTCACTCGGATCAGCTCGTCGATCTTGGCTTGCAGCGCGACACCGTCGCGGTTCTGTGAGTTCTGAAGCACGAAGACCATCAGGAATGTCGTGATCGTCGTACAGGTATTGACGGCGAGCTGCCATTTTGCCGAGAAATCGAAGAGCGGACCACATATGGCCCAGATGACGATCGCCGAGGACGCCACGGCAAAAGTGTACGGCCTTCCGGCGAGCTCGGAAATCTGCTTTGAGAATTGGGTAAAGAATGGCTGCATCTGGCGTGCTCCTTCCGAAAGCCGCCAACGCGGCGACGGCCTGCTTGGTTCCTGCCGGCGAGGATGACGGCCAGCCGAACCGAGGGAACAAATCGCACTGCTTGCCGTTCAGCCTATGGCGCATCGCGTGCGACACGTATTGCGCGCCGTGCTTCGTTCCTCGTCCTTTGGATGTCGTCTCCCCGGACTGCTGCAGGGCGAAGGAGAGACAATCCTCTGCATGTTTCCTCAAATCGCCCATTGGAGGACAAAAACATGCAGGAATTCAAAGTGCTAAAGCGCCCTTGTGGGTCTGATAAGACGCACGGCGCTGTAGAACGGAAGAAGGACCCGATGCCTCAGAAAGACAACAAGCTTCAGAAACTGACACTGATGCTCGGCCAGACTGTCGCCGCGATGCGTGTCAATGAGATGGTGACATGCCGGTTGCTGCACTGGGTTGCTGCGCAGACCGACGACCCCCAGCGTTTCATTGCGGAAGCCATGGAGGATATGCGAGAAGAACTGAGGAGCGCGGCCGGGGCCGATGGCAGCCGGGTCACGGCGGAGGCGGCCCAGGAAGCTCTGGACTATCTCGACAACTTGGCCGCCGAGATGCTGGCTCCGCGAAGCCGCAAGCGCGTGTCCGGCGAGACCAAGGGCGTCTCACCGGTGGAAGGATATCACTTCCCTTCGTTCACATCCGCTCAAGAGGGGCGGTTGAGCGCGGCCGCCCGTGATCCCTGAGGCTATGCCGGAAAGACCCCGGCATATTTCGCCTCATTGCGCCCCATGATGCGGCACGGATTTCGGCGCCTCTTCCAGGAAGGTATAAGGCCCCTCCGGGCATTTGACGTCCGGATTGACCGGATGGAACAGGCCGAGCGGGTTCGGCTTGAAGATCCAGGCATGCAGGTCGTAATGATGCAGTTGCGCCGGTAGAAGCGGCTCATGGCCCTCCATCGGCCCGTCGAAAGGCCGCCCGAACAGCTCGGGCTTTGACTTGACACCGGTGGCGAGCGGGATCAGCCACTCGACGGCAACGAGCTGCAGCTTGTCCCCAACCGGCTCGTAGACCAGCAAAGTGGGCTTCATCGGGTCGGGCACCGGGCCGATCAGGGCGGGGTTCAGGAAATGCACCCCCATCGTGCCGGTCGCGAAGGTGACGCAGCCGAGCGTCGAGAAATAGCCGTCGCGCACGGCAACCACCGGATCCTGGTATTTTTCAAGCGACGCCTTGAGCTTCTCGAGCTCCGGCGGAAGCTTGTCGGACGCGTTGACCAGATGTGCGGACATGAAAGCAATGGCTGCCGCCAGACAGTTCGTCCATAGGCGGCGCAGCACCGGAGACATAGGCATGGCTCGGTCCTCCCTCGCTCCACTCGCCTCCCGCGAGGAGCGCGCGACATGATACAGCGGCGCCTTTCCGCGCGCTATTCATGCGATAGTTAGTGCCCGCCGGCTCAAGGATGAGGAGCGCCGATGACGCTCCTCCTCGACCCGCGGACGCCCGACCAGGCGGCACTCAAAGCCGAACATCCCACAGGGAAAACTTGGCTTCGAAGAGCCGATCCTCGTTCTCCGGAAGACCGATGTCGCGGCGCATGCGATCTGACAAATGCGAGACCCGGTTCGTCGTTTGACGATGCCTCCAGATGGCAATCAGAAGCGCACGCGCAGTCTTCCAGGCGCCGAATTTCCGGCACAGGTCATCGACCGTCGGAGCGAGGGTATCAACAACTAAAAATTGTGCTTCACGCATGATTTTTCCATCCCGGCGCATCGAGGCGGCCAGGTCCTTTCGAAGGTCAGAAACGCGCGGATGCGAAGGCGAAGATACGAAAATCGCTTCGTCAGCCGGTCACGTCAGATCAGGTGGAGATAGCGCCAATCGGCGGAAATCCGGGGTTTAATAGCCCTGGACACCAAATCGGCTCGGGCCAAATGCGCGATGCATCGATGCCACGGCAGCCGTTCCGCAAGAGGGGCGCATGGTCACGAGAGTGGAATTCATTGCACGCCTCCTCTGGCTTGAATTAAGAGTGATGCCAACATACACGAGTCCGGCCGATTGGCAAACACACAATTTCGGATTGTAGCAATTGCCGACAATTCGTTGCAAGACAGCAACAGCTTGGCGCTCCAGTGACAGCATGCCGGTGATCGTCTCTCGCCGGTCCCCGCGGGAAAAGAAAATGTGGACGGCCTCTAGGCGGACCGGTCCAGCGGTGTCTTCTGCTGGCGGGTCGTCGCCGCCGCTCCGGAGACGCCGCAGCTCTCTATCGGCAAGAGCGGCTACTGATCGCTGCCGAGAAGCGCGGCGATTTCCCCCATCGCTGCGGCCGACAAAGCGCCCTTTTCGAGTGCGGCGAGATTCTCGCGCACCTGCGCCTCCGTCTTGAAGCCGGGGATCGGAAAGGTATTGGGGGAACGGGCGAGGATCCAGCCCAAGGCCCCCTGTGCCAAGGTCCTGCCGCCGGTCTGGAGGAGTTCCCGCACCGCGGCGAGGCGTTGCAGATGCTCGGCACGCGGCCGGCCGTCCTCGAAGAACCGCACCCAGCTGTGCCCGGCCGCCCTGACGTCAGTGGGTGGCAAGCGCGTATCCGGCCTGAACTTGCCGGTCAGGAATCCCATCGCCAGCGGCGAGCGATTGAGGCTGGCCAGATTGTTGCCCTCGCACATCGCAAGCATCTCCGGCCCATCCGTGAAGACGTTCAGCTCCTGCTGCACGGCGACGAAATGGGGGAACTTCACCATGCGCTTCGCCGCGGCGGCATTGTCCGTACTCCAGCCCCAGAAACGAATGGCGCCCCGCTCCGCCAATTTCTCGAGCGTTTCAGCGGCCGCATCCGCTTGATCGCTTGAAAGCTCGCCGACGTGGATTTGATAGAGGTCGATATAGTCGGTGCCCAAACGCCTGAGCGAAGCCGCGCAGGCCTCTTTGATATAGACGGGAGTGACATCGGTGCCGACGAGAGCCCGGGCGGCGCGATCATAGGTATAGCCGAACTTGGTTGCGATGATTGCCTCGCCCCTTCGTCCGCTCAGCGCCCGGCCGATCACCTCCTCGCTGTGACCGGTTCCATAGGCATCGGCCGTGTCGATCAGCGATGCACCCATTTCGAGCCCGAGGCGGAGGGCACGGATCGACTGTTCGTCGTCGACCTCGCCCCAGCCATCCGGCTTTCCGTTGAGCGTGAAAAAGCCCCCGATCGCCCAGCCGCCCAGGCCGATAGCCGCGGCCGAAAGGCCGGACCGGCCCAATTGTCTGCGTAGAGTCGCGGGCATGTCGGTGGCAAGCATGGTATTCTCCTCACGATGCGGTGCTCATCAACCATGTCATCGCAAACCGGCGATCAGAAGCCCGAATTCCGCAGGATGTTTTTCAACAATGAGAAACGTCATTGACGAGTGGGAGGATCACGTGGGCGAGCGAGCCGTCAGAGAAGTGCCCTGAAAACGAGCCCTCGGGCCTCATCGCCGAAAGACGTAAACCGCACCTCCGGCGTCGTCGGAGACGAGGACGGAACCGTCCGGCGCCTCCTTGACATCGACCGGCCGGCCGACGTCCCTTAGAAAGGTCGTCGCCGAGACCGGCCGTCCGCCCCGGAAGCGCAGCCGCACGACCTGATAGCCGACCGGCACGGACCTGTCCCAACTGCCGTGCTGGGCGACCAGCGCGTCGCCGCCGAGGCTGCGGAAGAAGTGGATTCCCAGGGCTGCGACATGAGCCTGGAAATTGAAGACGGGCGCGATCTGACGGGCGGGCGGCGTCGCGTCCTCAAATCCTGTGAGACGGATTTGGCCGCCGAAATAGGGGAAGCCGTAGAAGCCGCCCGGCCGAAGCGCATTCAACTCGTCGGGCGGGACGTCGTCGCCCATCCGGTCGGCACCATTGTCGGTGAAGAACATGGTGCCGCCTCGCCAGTCGAAGCCGACAGAGTTGCGAACGCCCCAGGCGACGCGTCGAAGGTCCGACCCGTCCTGGTTCATGCTGACGATCGTTCCCTGCAGCCCGCGCGGCGAGCAGATGTTGCAGGGCGATCCAAACGATACATACAGCCGGGCATCGGGGCCGACTGCGATGTAGCGATAACTGTGGGCGCCCGAATTCGGCAGGTCTCGGCGAATATCGCGCCGGCCGCTCAGAGCGCCGCCGCGCCCGATATCGAAAACGGTGATGCTGTCCCTCGAGGCGACGAACAGGCGGCCGCGGGAACACGCGACGCCGTTCGGAGCGGAGAACCCGGACGCCACCCGCCGGGCGCGGCCCCCGGATAACGGCACGGCATAGACCGAGGACCCCTTGGTACCGACAAACAACGTGTCGCCGCAGACCGCCATTTCGCGCGCGGCGGGGACGCGGGCAAGCAGTTCGGCTTGGGCGGGGGCAGCGACGCCGAAGGCGACGGTCGCGACAGCGGCGAGCGCGAGAAATCCGGCTTTGGCGGCAAAGACGACCATAGGCGCCTCCGAATGCAAGCTGAATTGCTGGAAGGAATTGGAGCGGCCCACTGTCGTTTCAAGCGGAAGCGCCGGCCTCACGGCGAAGTGATCGTCGGAAGCCGTTGTTGAACTACCGGTTCGGCGAGCCGACACGCGGCGTTGGCTCGCTCATGAAGGGACGCTCCCCTTTCCGCACCAGATAAACCTCGCGCTCCGGATTGGCTTCGATGACGAAGCCTGCGCTGCGCAGCATCGCCTCGACGCCGGCGCGGTTCGGGATGAACCAGTTGGTGGGATCATCGGCGAAGCGGTGTTCGACGAAAAACAGCTTGGGATAGTCCGGACGATCGAAAACATCCCATTCCGGAAAATCGTAGTTGGTTTCGACCGGCGAGACCGACCTCGATCCGCGCTGCATGCACTGGAACAGCATCTCGTCGCCGACCACGTGCTCGTAGAGGAGATCGAGCGCCAGAAGCGGATGGCGCAGGTGGTAAAGAACACCCATGAAGATCACCAGGTCGAACCTTTCGCCGAGCTGCGCTACGTCGTAGACGCTCATCAGCCGGAACTCGATCCGCATCCCTGCCTGCTCGGCGGCGAATTTCGCCTGCCGCAGATAGCGCGGATCGGAATCGATGCCGAGCACCCGACCGGCATTGCGGCGCTTCATTTCCTGTGAATAGAAACCGGCATTGCAGCCGATGTCGAGCACGCTGCGCCCGCCGAGGTCCTCCGGCACGACATGCTTGAACGCCTTCCATTTCACGGCGGGATAGTCTCCGAGGAAATGATCGGGAGACGTTTCGACGCCGGCGATCCGCATGTTGTGGAACCAGGGTCCGAGCGCGGCGATCTCATCCTCGATCGTCGTTCGGTATTTCGTCTGCTGAACCATCGTCAGAGATCCTGCGAAAGAGCCGACATTTCCGGCTGACGCGTGGGACGGCCGCGCCGGCGGACCGGCCTTTGCTCCGGGAGCATCCGTTGGAACCAGCCGATCGTATGAGTCAGCCCCTCGTGTAGCGGAACCTTCGGCTCCCAGCCGAGAAGCGATTTTGCCCGGGCAATGTCGGGGCGGCGGCGTTGCGGATCATCGGGCGGCAAGGGTGCGTGGACGATCGTCGACGCGGTCCTGACTTTCGAAAGCACGAGCTCGGCGAGCTCGATGACGGTGAACTCGCCCGGATTGCCGAGGTTCACCGGCACCCCCGGATTGGGATCGCGATTCATCAGCCTGATCAAGCCCTCGACGAGATCGGACACATAGCAGAAGGACCGCGTCTGCTCGCCGCTGCCATAGACCGTCAGCGGCTCGTTGTTCAGCGCCTGGACGATGAAGTTCGAGACGATCCGGCCGTCGTTCGGGCGCATGTGCGGGCCGTAAGTGTTGAAGATACGCGCCACTTTCGCGTCGACGCTGCCGGCCCGCAGGCTGTCGAAGCAAAGCGCCTCGGCCGCCCGCTTGCCTTCGTCGTAGCAGGCCCGCGGCCCGGTGCAGTTGACATGGCCCCAATATTCCTCCTGCTGCGGATGCTGTTGCGGATCGCCGTAGATCTCGCTCGTCGAGGCCTGAAGGAACCTGGCACCGTGCCGTGCGGCAAGCCGCAGCAGATTTCCGGTTCCAGTGACGCTTGTCATCATCGTATGGATCGGGTCGGCCTGGTAGGAGGGCGGCGAAGCCGGGCAGGCGAGATTGTAGATCTCGTCAAGCGGCTCATCGCTTGCGATTTCGTCGCAGACATCCTGTTCGACCATGGTGAAATAGGGGTTGCGCTGAAGTTCGGCGACATTCGCCGGAGAGCCCGTCAGATAGCTGTCGAGGCAGATCACCCGGTTGCCGGCATCAAGCAGGGCTGAACAAAGATGGGATCCCACGAAGCCGGCCCCGCCGGCGACCAGGATGACCTTTGCGCGATTGGCTCCGTTTCTCTTTGCCATAGGCCGTTCTCCTTTGGGTTATACCCGAAGCCGCCGCTCGGAATGTCTCGTGGCGAGATCGGTCTTGGGCGCGACGCTTTCGATGGCCTCGACGAAGGTTCTGGCACGCACCGCAGCGCTATGCGCGCTTGCGACGCGCTGGTAGGCGCGGTCGGCGACGGCCCGGCACTGGCGATCGTCGAGGCTCGTCAGTGCCGCGACGACGTCGTCGCTGCTCGTTGCGACGATGGCGGCCTGTCCCGGCGGGAAGAAGCTGTCCAGGCCCCTCCACCAATCGCTGATCAGCGGCGTGCGGCAGGCGGCCGCCTCGAAGAGCCGGACGCTCGGCGACCAGCCCGCCGCCACCATGTCGGCACGGGTCACATTCAGCGTGAACCGCTGGCGGCTGTAGAACTCGGCATGTTCGGCAGGCGGCAGATGCTCGATGCGCTCCACATTGCCCGGCCAATCGATCCCGAGCGGATAGTTCGGCCCGGCAACGACGAAGCGCATTTCAGGCAATCGCCGCGCCGGCTCGATCAGCAGACGTTCGAGTATCGGCTGCCGGTCGGGGCTGAAGGTTCCGAGATAGCCGAGATCCCATTTTCTCGGCGCACCGGTGTTGCGATAAATGTCCAGGTCGACGGCGCAATAGAGCGGCACGGGTCGCCTCGCCCCGAAGTCGCTCCGAAGCCGATCGAGCATCCGGCCGCCGGAAAAGGAGAAATAGAGATCGAAGAACGGCACCTGCCGGCGCGCCAGATATTCCTCGTCGCCGCGCCCGAGCTTTGCAAGCGTCACCGGCGTGTCGATGTCGTAGAAGCACAGCCGCTTCGGGCCGAGATCGAGGACCGCGTCGATCACCTCCACCCCGTCCGGCACGTAGGACCCGATGACGACGCCGTCCGCACCGGCCAGCCTGCCGCCATGCCGCGTCAGCAGTTCGTCGACGCTGCCATACAAAACAAGCTCGCAGAACTCCGGCTCGATGAGGTCGCGGTGGCTTGCATACCAGGGGACGTCTCGTTCGAGGAAAGTCACCCGATGGCCGGCGGCGTGGACGCCCCGAAGCAGCGCTCGAAATGTCGTCGCATGGCCGTTGCCCCAAGAGGAGGATAGCGAAAGGCCGAGGACCGCGATATCGAGCGAACGGTTCATTCGGCTGCCTCCACCCGACGCGACCGCTCGCGGAAGATGCGGTCCACTTCGGCCGCCCGATGTGCATAGGTATGTTCGCCGAGCACGCGCTGGAACGCCCGCTCCCCGACCTCCCTCGCAACCTCAGCCGTCAAGGTCCGCATCAGTTCCGCGACGTCGCGGCCGTCGCGGGCGACCAGCACCTCCTCGCCCGGCTTCAGGAAGAGTTCGATGCCTTCCCAGGCATCGGTGATCAGGCAAGCGCCGGCGCCTGCCGCCTCGAAGACGCGTGTGGCTGGCGAGAAACCGTTCTCAGCCATGCTGTCGCGCGAAATGTTAAGGACCGCGCGCGGCGTCGCGTTGAAGGCGTTGTGGTCGGCAGTCGGGACATGGCCGATATAGGCGACGTTTGCAGGCAGCGGCTTGTCGTGCCAGCCGGCTCCCCCGAGCAGGAAGCGCCGATTGCCGAGTTGCGCTGCCGGCTCGAGGAAGAACGCCTCCACCCGCGCCTCGCGATCCGGCAGGCGATTGCCGAGGAAGGCAAGATCGGCCGCAAAGCGTGGGTCTTCGGCGACGCGATGATGCGTCTGCGGGTCGACCGCATTGTAGATCGGCACGCATTGGCGGGCGCCAAGCGCGCGATAGGATCCGACGACCGGATCGCCGCCGCCATAGGTCAAGACGAGATCGAGCGATGCGAGGGCGCGCCGCAGCGGATGATCCGGCGAGGCCCGGAGCTCCTGAAGCGTCGCGGGCGCGTCGACGTCCCAGAAGATCTTGAGCGCGGCCGGACGTGCTGCCGACATCACCTTTTCGAGCAGGTCGTCGTCCTCGAAGCCGACGCCGCTCGCCTTGATGACGATGTCGGCCTCGGCCGACGCCGCAGCAACCCGCTTCAGCGCCGCGACCTTCCCTTCGTAGACGACGACCCTGCACCAATCCGGCGGCTCGATGTCGCGGTGCTTCTGGCGGTCATAGACGTCCGGCTCATAAAAGGTGATCTGATAACCACGCGCGGCCAGCGCCCGCAGCAGACCGCGGTAATAGGTCGCCGCACCGTTCCAATAGGCCGAAACGAGGCTCGATCCGTAAAATGCGATCCTCATAGCGCCACCTCCTTCGTCGTGACGAGATCACCCGCAGCGCCTATCGGCCGATAGGAAGCGACGATCTCAAGGAGCTCGTCGACGCGATGCGCGCAGGTGTGGCGTGTCCGGATCGTCTCCAGCCCGCTTGCCGTCAGCTCTTTGGCAACGGCCTGCTCGGCGAGCACCTGGCGCAGGAGACGCGTCATCTCCGATCCATTCCGGGCGAAGAGAAAGTCCTTGCCGGCGCGGAAAAGCCCCTCCGCATCGTTCCACGGCGCCGAGATCAGCGGAATGCCGCAGGCAAGCGCCTCGAACACGCGGATGGTCGGGATTCCGGGCAAGGCCTCCACATAGGGTCGGCGCGGGATGTGCACCGTTGCCCGGTGCTCGGCGAAGGCACGCGGCACCGCGGCGTTGGCGATCCAGCCGCCATAGGCGATTGCCGCCGCCCGCAGCGCCTTCAGCGCGCTGCCGGGATAGCGGACGCCGCGCACCGCGGTCTTGAGCCTCAGCCGTCCCGCCGGCTCGATGAGGAAGGTGGCGATCTCGCTGCTCCGCTCGTCGTCGCCCCAGTTGCCGATCCAGACCAGATCGCCGGTCTTTTCCACCTCCGGCATCGGGTGAAACAGCGAGGTGTCGGCCGCTTCGTGCCAGGTGAAGACATGCTTGCCCCAACCGGCGTTGAGATACTGTTCGCGAAGCGCCTCCCCGAAAGCGAGTACGAAATCATAATCGGTCAGATCGAGCCGGGCGATCTCGCGCCGCTGGCTGACGGCCCGATGATGCGTGTCGTGAAAGGCGAGCGTGAACCGGCCGCCATTGCGTCGGAGGCGCCCGAGCCGGGCGATTAGGGTCGGCTCGGTCCACTCGTGCACAACGACCACGTCGGCGTCATCTACTGCCGCCTCGTGATCGAAGTTCGGGTCGTAGCTCTCCGCGCGCAATTCGGGGAACTGCTTGCGGAAGGCGGCGATCGGCGCGACACCCTGGTCGGCGATCAGGTTCAGGCGGCTCCAGGAATCGCGCGGCTCAAGAGCCGTCGCCTGATGTCCGCGGCGAACGAGTTCGCGCATCACGCCGCGCAGGAAATGGGCATTGCCATGGTTCCAGTCGGAAACGAGGGATTGGGTGTAGAACAGGAACCGCATCGCTCACTCCGCTGCCGTCAATCGGGAGGATTTGTGCATCGCCAGGCTGTAGGCATCGAGCACCCGGTCGCGCTGCGCTTCGATTGTGAAGCATTGCGACCGAGATCGGGCCAAGCGGCCAAGCTCTGCGCGATGCGCGGCATCCCGGGTCAAATCGTTGACTGCATCCGCCAGCGCCTCCGGATCGCGCGGATCGAAGAAGCGTGCCGCACCATCCCAGAGTTCACGGTAGGTTGCGATATCGGCAAGCACCAGCGCCGCTCCGGCGCCGGCCGCCTCAAGCGGCGCCAGGCCAAACGGTTCGTAGATCGACGGCGAAACGACGACCGCAGCGCTCGACATCAGCGCCATCACCCGCTCGTGACTGATCTCGCCCCTGTGATCGGCGTGCGCGATGGCGAGGTGCTGGCCGTTCGGCCCGCTGCACGCCCCCGCCATGACGACCGGCCAGCGGATCGTGGCGGCAGCCCTGTCCAGCACCGCGCCGTTCTTGCCCTCGTCCCACCACCGCCCCGCTGCAAAGACGAAATTCCGCTTTGAGATCATTGCAGGCTGCTCGCGGCTGGCGTTGTGGACGACGGCAAGATTGTCGATCGGGCCATAGCAGCGCTCAAGCGCCGCCGCATGGCTCCGGCTGGGGGCCAGAACCACGTCAGCGCGATTGAAACCCAGCCGGTTGCGCCGCTTCTGCCAGTGCCACTCCTCCGGCGGGCCGCCATTGCGCACGGCCTCGAACCAGGTGACGACGCAGGAATGAGAGACGGTGACGACGGGCACCTGCACAGCCAGGCCGGCCGCCTGCGAAGGCAGGTTCAGATGAATGAGATCAACGGAATGCCGGAGCGCCAGTTCGCCGAGCCCATCCGCCGCGGCTTCGAGTGCACTTTCCTCGTCGGCCATCCAATCCAGCGGCACGCCAAGCCATTCGAGGCGGCCCATCCGGGCAGCTTCCCGACTTTGCACCATGGAGGGCGCGGGACCGAAACCCGCAAAGACTGTTTCGATGCCTGCCTTGCGGAGAGCCTCGGCAAGATCCATCGCGTAGCGCCAAACACCGCCGACCGCATCGACGCTCATCAGGATGCGGCGCGGCAGCCGCGCCGGGCCCTCATGGGTGAATGGGCGCGAGACGGCTGGAGCGCGGGCGATCATGCGGTGACCCTCCGCGGCCGGTCCCGAAACCGAGACTTGCTGACCTCCGCCCAATCCTGCAGAAGCCAGGCATGAAGGTCGCGCAGGCCGGCGCGCCAGCCCGTGTGGGGTCTCCAGCCGACAGCGTCCGCAAGTACGCGCGTGTCGGCGACGAAATACAGCTGGTCGCCGGCGCGCCAGTCGCATTTTTCGGTCATCAGCCTGCGTGCCGTCAGGAGTTCGATCTCGTGCAGGACCTCGGCGAGGCTCACCGCATTGTCGGGACCACCGCCCAAATTGAAGGCACGGCCATGAAGGCGGTCGATCGACGTCAGCAGTGCCCTATAGGCTGCCACCGCGTCGCCGACATGGAGAATATCGCGCACCTGCTTGCCGTCGCCGTAGATCGAGATCGGCTCACCGGCGAGCGCGCGAATGAGAAAATGCGCAACCCACCCCTGATCCTCCGTGCCGAACTGCCGCGGACCATAAACGCAGCTCATGCGGAGCACGGCTGTCGGCAGGCCGAAGGACTTCGCATAGTCCAGCACGTACTGGTCCGCGACGCCTTTCGAGCAGCCGTAGGGCGTAGAAAAATCGAGCGGCTGCGCCTCTCCGACTCCGTATCGGCGCGTTACGGCATCGGCCGGCAGGTAGCGATCTCCTGCCTCTTCCATCTCCAGGCCTGCCAATCCCCCATAGACCTTGTTGGTGCTGGCGAATATCACCGGTGCGCGGCGCCCGGCACGCCTGGCCGCTTCTAGGACGTTCAGAGTACCGCGCGCATTCGTTTCGAAGTCATCGACCGGCTGCAGCAGGCTGGTCGTCACAGCCGTCTGCGCGGCGAAATGGAAGATCGCCTTGGCGTCCTTGAAAACCGGCTCGATAGCGGCAAGATCGCGAATATCCGCAATCTCGGCCTCGACGGCCCCGCCATGATTGTCCACGAGCCACTCTAGATTGCGCTCGACGCCCGGGCGGCTCAGATTGTCGAGGACGATCACCTTCTCGCCGTCGCGCAGAAAGCTGTCCGCGAGATTGCAGCCCAGAAACCCGCTGCCGCCGACAACAAGGGTCGCTGCCGCTTTCCCGGAAAGGGCGGGCGCCGCCACGCCTGATCGCTTGTCAACCGACCGGGCGCTCATCGGACGAGCCCCCGCGTTTCGAGATGACGCTTCATTTCGGCGCCACGGTCGATCGCACCGACGCTCAGCACCCAATGCGCGAATTCCGCAAGCGAGTCCTCGAGCCTGTGCGTCGGCTGGAAACCGAGCAGGTCGCGCGCCTTGGAGATATCGGCGAAGCAATTGCGGATGTCGCCGGAACGCGCCCTGTTCATGATCTCGGGCTCGAGTTCGGGGACACCCATGGCTTCCGCCAGCAGCGAAGCGACGTCGGCAATGGCGTAGGCATGGCCGCTGCCCACATTGATGACGTGGCCCGCCGCCTGCGGCTGCTCGAGCGCCAGCCGGAAGGCGCGCGCCACATCGCGCACGTGAACGAAATCGCGCCGCTGCCGGCCGTCCTCGAACACCATCGGCGACTGCCCGTTGGCAAGCCGTGACGCGAAATTGGCGAGGACGCCGGTATAGGGATTGGAAAGCGCCTGCCCGGCACCGAACACGTTGAAGAGGCGGAGTGCGACGGCCTCCCTGCCATAGGCTTCACCGAAGATCAGCACCTGTCGTTCCTGGGTGTATTTCGTCAGGGCGTAAATGGAGGCGAGGTCGACAGGCTTGTGCTCGTCCGTGGCAACGGGCCTGAGCGTCTCTCCGTTCGGTCCGAGCAGATCCCATGCGCCGGCCCGGATATGGGCAGGTGAGCGCCTGGCATTCGGCATGCGCTCGCCCGTCGAGGACTCGTAAAGACCTTCGCCATAGACGCTCATCGACGACGCGACGACGATCCGCTGGACCGGGCTTTCGATCATCGCCTCGAGCAGCACGGCCGTCCCGAGATCGTTCACACCGACATAACGGGCGATCTCGTACATCGACTGGCCGACGCCCACCTCGGCGGCGAGATGGATGACGCAATCGATCTCCGTCAGCGCGTCCTTGACGGCGTCCGGATCGCGAATGTCGCCCCGGCGCATGTCGACGTCCGGCGGCAAGGTGATCTGTGCATCCGCGTGGACCTGCTCGTGAAACGAGTCCAGCACGGAGAGCTCATAGTTCCTCGAGAGAAGTTCATCGACTACATGCCTGCCAATGAACCCGCAGCCGCCGGTGACAAGTACCTTTGTCATAACCGCTCCTGACTATGACCAATCAGAGATAGAGACAAAGCTCCAACAAACGTCTGCAGCAAAGGTTCCTTCATCTATGACTTCTTCTTTGAACATCTATATAGCTGATGATTGTGCTGGCTATCGCCCGCGCACGCCCAAGCTACAAACCTCGCTCTTCCCATGAGGTTCCATGACAATCGGCCGGGCAGGAACAAAAGCCGGAACATGAGGTTAAGGGCCCAAGGCGGCCGAGCGTCTTTCTTGGGGCGCCGCGACGAGGGTATGGCGGGGTATATTCTTCCACTCAACGCCCACGCTGTGCCGAGCCGCCGGACATGCTCCATGTCAACAGCGGGAGGCAGGCATGAACATCAGAACGCAGCCGAGGACAGACACAATGTCCGCGGCGATCATCACCGGGCCAGGCGAGTTGCGGCTCGAGAAATTGCCGGTGCCTGAGCCCGGCCCCGGGCAGGTCCGCATCAAGCTGCAAGGCTGCGGCGTTTGCGCATCCAATCTCGTACCCTGGGCCGGGCCGGAATGGATGCGGTTTCCGACCGAACCCGGCGCGCTCGGGCATGAGGGCTGGGGGATCATCGACAAGATTGGCGAAGACGTGCATGGTTTCGCACCGGGCGACCGCGTCGCGGCGCTCTCCTATCACGCCTACGCGACCCACGACATTGCGGACCAGACCGCGATCGCATCCCTTCCCGCCGCGCTCGCGGATGAGCCCTTTCCGGGCGAGCCGCTCGGCTGCGCCTTCAACATCTTCCGGCGGAGCGCAATCCGGCCCCGCGAGACCGTGGCGATCATCGGCATCGGCTTCCTCGGCATCCTCCTGACGGAGCTCGCAAGCGCGGCGGGCGCAAGGGTCATCGCCATATCGCGCAGACCGTCTTCGCTCGCTTCGGCCAAACAGGCCGGCGCAAGCGAGGTCATCGCCATGGACGACCATTGGCAGATCATCGACAAGGTGAAGCAACTGACCTCCGGCGCGCTTTGCGACTGCGTCGTCGAGGCGGTGGGCAAGCAATGGCCGCTCGACCTCGCCGCCGAACTGACGAAAGAGCGCGGCCGCCTCATCATTGCAGGCTACCACCAGGACGGACCGCGGCAGGTGAACATGCAGCTCTGGAACTGGCGCGGCCTCGACGTGATCAATGCGCATGAACGGGACCCGGCCGTCTACATGCGCGGCATTCGCGAAGCGATCGAGGCGACGGCAGCCGGCCGCCTGTCGCCCACAAGGCTCTATACGCATCGGTTCCGGCTCGAAGAGCTCGGCCCTGCGCTCGACATGACGCGCGATCGTCCCGAAGGCTTCATCAAGGCACTGGTGATCTACGATGAGTGACGCGATGCCACTTGCAACGAAACTGGACGCCACGACCCGCCCACGCGTCGGCTTCCTCGGCGTGGGGCGAATCGGCTTGCACCGCATGCGGGCGATCGTCGAAACCGGCGCCGTCGAAACGGCTGCCATATTCGACCCCACGCCGGAAATGGCGGCTGCGGCGCGCGAGCTGACGCCCGACGCCGTCTTGGTCAATTCCCTTGAAGCCCTGCTCGACCAGCGCCTCGACGGCATCGTCATCGCCTCTCCGAGCGCCCTCCATGCCGCCCAGTCGATCGTGGCGCTGGAGCAGGGCCTGGCGGTCTTTTGCCAAAAGCCGCTCGGTCGAACACGCGACGAGACCCTGGCGGTCGTCGAAGCGGCGCAGCACGCCGACAGGCTGCTGGGCGTTGATCTCTCCTATCGTCATACCGTCGGCATGCAGCGGATTCGGGACCTGATCACTTCGGGCGAACTCGGCACCGTATTCGCAGTCGATCTGACCTTTCACAACGCCTACGGTCCCAGCAAGCCATGGTTCTACGACAAGGCGCTTTCCGGCGGCGGCTGCGTCATCGATCTCGGCGTGCACCTCGTCGACCTCCTGCTCTGGGTCCTCGGATTTCCGGAGGTGGCCCGCGTCGAAAGCCGGCTGTTTGCCAAGGGCGTTCCCATCCGCCGCGATGGCGACGAGGTCGAGGACTATGCCGTCGCGACACTCGAACTGGCTGACGGAGTCGTTGCCCGGGTCGCTTGCTCCTGGCACCTGCAGGCGGGATGCGACGCGGTGATCAGTGCCGATTTCTACGGCACCGAAGGCGGTGCCAGCCTCAGAAACGTCGACGGCTCCTATCTCGACTTCCGGGCCGAACGGTATCGCGGCACACAGCGGGAGGTGCTGACTCTTCCCCCGGACGATTGGGGCGGACGCGCCGCGGCGATCTGGGCCGAGCGCCTTGCCGCAGGCGAGCGCTTCGATCCGGAAAACGATTGCTTCGTCACCGTCGCCGACGTTCTCGACAGGATCTACGGAAGATAGCGGTGACGGCTACGCACCCTGTCCGGCGCCCTCTTCGAGGCGCCGGAGCAACAGGCCTCGATAGCGCGCCACGAGCGAGTCCAGCCGCTGCACTTCCTCGGCGGCAGCACCGCACTTTGCAGAGCTCCAAAGGCCAAGGTGGAAAGCCAGATAACAAAGCTCGAGGATGTCCTGCAGCTTAGCGTCTACGGCGCACAAGCAGCCGTCGGACACGACCGCGCGAAGATCGGCCGCTTCATCCGGTGAGAGATCGAACTCGATGGTCGCACCAGCAATGTCCCAGGCGATATCCTGAGGTCCGACGAGGTCGTGGCCAGCACTATGATCGAGCCCATCCGCCTTCAGGAACCCCTCGGCGCCGGCCAGCCACTCCCACGGGTGAAGGCGGCCGTCCGTATCGACGGGCACCACAGGAAGATCATCACCATTGGAAAGCCGAGATTTCAGCCGGGTCGCAACGGCTTCGCCGAGCGCTTCCTCCGAATTGGCGATGGCCATCTCGTACAGCATTGCCATCGAGGCGCCATTCGTCTTGGGCCGCGGCAGCCGGCTTGCCCGAAATGCTAGATAGCGGCCGAGATGTCCAATGAATTCCGCACGGTGAAACTCGCTTGGCGCAAGCGGCGCCGCCGCAATCCACTTCTGGACCAGGAACCCATGGCAGAGGCCGGCGACCGGCGGCGCGAAACCGGCCTTCGCCAGCAACCGTGCCTTTTCGAGCTTGCGTTGTCCGACGTCGCCCAGGCCCGCGAATTTGACGAGCCATGTCCCGTCGGAAGCATGCGCCAGGAATTTGCGCCGCTCGAACCGCGGATCGGCGGGCGGCCAGGAGTCGCGTCCGCACGCAAGCACGCTACGCCAGCCTCCGCCGGAAATCTCTTGCAGCGGCTGCCGTAGAGGGCCGACAAGCTCGCTCACCCAAGCGGCGAGCCGGTGCGGCGGGTGTGCCCCGAAGAAAAGCTCGTCCAGCTCGACGACGTGGCGGGGGCGCTCTGCCCAGCGTTTGCGGTGATCCTCGCTCGCTTTCGGTCCGAGCTCTCCTCTATGGCCGGGAAAGAAGTGGATGCGGTCTTCGCGGACGCCGTGCTCCTCGAGCCAATCCGCCACGCTTCCGAGGGAACTGCCGGAAAGGCCGGGCCCCTCGTCGACGATCGCGAAATCGGCCGTCCCGTCCTGCAGTAGCCGTCGCGAAAGATGCGGGCCGACGCGGATTTCCCTTCTAAAAGGATGACCGACCGGGCGCAGGGTGACCGGCGCCGCCGCCCCGATCGCAGCGGCGACCGCGGCCGAAAGGCTGGTGCCGATCGAGCGGAGGCCGATAACGACCGTGTTTGCGGCAAGCCCGGAGCGCCGGGCCGCTTCCATGTAACATTCCGGATAGAGCGCATAGAAGGCATAGCCCTCCCCCTCCTTGATCGACAGGTCCCATGGCGCCCGAAGGTCGCGGAGCAGTGCCCAGATATGCTCCGGCGGGGCTAGGCGAGCAGAGAACCCCGAAGACCAGGACTGGGCGACGAGCCGCGCAAGCTCGAGAAGCAGAGCGCCGGACTTTTCGCGCCTTGCCGACAGCTCGTCCGCACCAAGCGTGTCGAACTCGGCGTCCGACAGTCCCTGCACCAGCTCGCCCGCCTTGATGAAGATACCGACCAAAGCGGCGTGCCGCTCGAGACCCGGCGAACGTCGATCGAACGTCCGCAACTGTGCGGCAATTGCCTCGCACAAAGTGTCGGCCCGGTCGCTGCGCTTCGGGTCACCGTAGACCAGCATCGCTCCGCCCATTGCTCTTCATCGGCGTTGAACGCGCGGCGGCTCATTTCGATCCGCGGAATGCGTGCGGAACCAACCGCGGGAACCATTCCGGCGTGCGTGGGTTTGGCGAGCATTGTAGATGCCTTGCGGGAGTGCGGCGATGCGATCGAAATCCATTCGAATCGGGCTGGTCGGAATCGGCAATTGCGCATCTTCCCTCGTCCAGGGAATTACTTTCTACCGTGACGCCAAGGAAGACGAGCCGGTGCCGGGGCTGATGCATGTCAATCTCGGCGGCTATCACATCAGCGATATCGAAGTGTCCGCCGCCTTCGACGTTGCCGCTTCGAAGGTCGGCCGCGATCTCTCCGAGGCGATCTATGCCCCTCCGAACAACACGTTCCGTTTCGCAGAGGTCGCTTCGACCGGGGTCACAGTGGAGCGCGGCAGAACGCTCGACGGGATCGGCCGGTATCTGCGCGAGGAAATCCCCGAATCGGAGGCTCCGGCCGTCGATGTCGCCGAAGTCCTGCGAAGAAGCGATACGGACGTGCTGGTCTCCTACCTCCCGGTCGGCTCGGAAGTGGCGACGCGATGGTACGCGGAGCAGGCGCTCGCCGCCGGCTGCGGTTTCGTCAACTGCATTCCCGTCTTCATCGCCTCCGACCGATCCTGGCAAAGAAAGTTCGCCGAGCGGGGCCTGCCGCTGATCGGCGACGACATCAAGAGCCAGGTCGGCGCCACCATCGTGCACCGGCTGCTCGCCAATCTCTTCCGCGACCGAGGCGTCAGGATCGACCGGACGTATCAGCTCAATTTCGGCGGCAATACCGACTTTCTCAACATGCTCGAACGGGAGCGGCTGGAATCGAAGAAGATCTCGAAGACCCAATCGGTCATTAGCCAGATGGACATGCCCCTTGCTCCCGGAGACATCCATGTCGGCCCCAGCGACCATGTGCCTTGGCTCGCCGACCGGAAGTTCGCCTATATCCGTGTTGAGGGCACCACATTCGGCAGCGTCCCGCTGAATGTCGAGCTGAAGCTGGAGGTCTGGGACTCGCCGAACTCGGCCGGCGTGGTCATCGATGCGGTTCGCTGCGCCAAGCTCGGCATGGACCGCGGCGTCGGGGGTCCGCTTATCGCACCCTCGAGCTACTTCATGAAATCGCCGCCGCGGCAATTCACCGATGCCGAGGCGCGCATACGCCTTGAGGAATTCATCGCAGGCGAAACGGACGCACTCCGGGGAGCGGCCGAGTGACGACCACGTTCCTGCTGGTGCGGCACGCCGCCCACGACAAGATCGGAAATTTCCTCGCTGGGCGCACGGCAGACGTTCCGCTCGGCCCGGCCGGCCGTGAACAGGCCGAGCGTCTGGCAACGCGGCTTGCCGGCGAGAATATCGGTGCGATCTATGCCAGCCCGCGTAAGCGAACCCAGGAAACGGCCGCGGCGATCGCCGCTGCCTCGGACATTCCGGAAGTCGAAACGGCCGATGCGCTTGACGAAGTGGATTTCGGCACCTGGTCCGGCAAGACGTTCGAAGTGCTGAACGGGGACCCGCATTGGCGTCATTGGAATTCCAAAAGGAGCCTTGCCCGCGCGCCGGGCGGAGAGACGATGCTGGAGGTCCAGTCGCGAGTGATCTCGCTCGTCGAAACACTCGGACGGCATGGGGACGACGGTAAAATCGTCCTTGTCAGCCATGCGGACGTCATCAAGGCCTTGGTCTGCCATGTCCTCGGCCTTTCGGCGGACGCCTGGTCCCGTTTCGAGATCGCTCCCGCCTCCATCTCGACCCTGGTCGCGGGCGACTGGGGGGCGAAGATCGTCACGTTGAACGAAAACGGGTCGTGAGCGCCGAAGACCTCGAACAGCGCAATCAACCAGCCGGTCTCCGGCAGTTCGGAGGAATTGATGATCGAAGCCGCAATGATCTGGAACGAGCCGAACAACAAGTCCCATTGGGATCCGGAGATCGACCCCGATTGGAGCCGCTTTGCGCATATGGCGAAGCTCGCCGCGGACGCCATTCATGGCGTGAACCCCAATCTGACAAGGGTGCTCGGCGGCATCTCGCCGATCGACCCGGGCTTCCTGGCTCTCATGGATACCTATGGCGTGCTCGATCACGTCGATGCGGTGGCCGCCCATGGCTTTCCGCTCGACTGGAACCTCTGGCAAATTGACGAATGGCCGCAGAAGATCGCGGAACTGCAGAACGTCACCGATCTGCCGATCTGGGTAAGCGAGGTCGGCGTCTCGAGTTTCGGTGCCGAGGAGGTGCAGCTATGGGGACTGAAAAGAACCGCCGAATTGCTGAAGGGCAAGGTCGAACGAATTCAGTGGTACAGCCTCTACGATCTGCCGAGCGCCTGGCCGGCCACGACCCGGCACAAGGAGGCGGAGGGGTCTTCCTATTACCGGCATTTCTACATGGGACTTCTGCGCGAAGACGGCACGCCGAAGCTGGCGCTCGAGGAATTTGCCCGGCACACGCCGGACATCGGGCTGGTGCAATGGTTCCATTTCGAGGACCCGCGGCTTGAGGACGCCGTAGAATGGATGAAGCGCCTCGGGATCACCTGCCTGCGCACCGGCCTCTCCTGGGCCGACCGATTCCGGCCGGATGCGCTGGCATGGTTCGATCGGCAGATGGAGGCGCTCGAGGATTTCGACGTGACCGTCACCTATTGCTTCACGCCGGAACACCGGGGCCTTGCCCCGCACCATACGAGCGCGCCGATCGTGCCGGAGGAATTTGCCGAATTCTGCGCCGAGATGACCGAGCGCTATGCTCCTCACCCGTCGCCGGTAGGTGTCCTCGATCAGCCTCAGCTCTCACCGCGACCGCCGATGCGATCGACGAGTTTCCCGACCCAGCCGCGCGAATAGGTGACGCCCTGATAAAGGGCGAGCATCGTCGAAGCCCAACGGGTATAGATGATTGGCAGGTGGAGTGCCCTTGCCAGCAGGAAGATGCGATGGCTGTGGGCGCTGATCGAACTGCGCAGCCAGTAGACCAGCATGCGTCGGGCCGGCAGCCCGCTCCATTTCGGCGCCACGCGCTTGTTCGGCCTTATTCCGTATCGCGGCCAGCTCAGGCGAAAGCCAAGCCCCTCGCGTCGCTGTCTGAATCCCGCCGCTTGGGTTCGCACAACGAAATCGGCGTCGACCTCGTCGAGAGCCAGCCTTCCTTCGTCGGCGGCATCGGCGATGAGCCGATGCAGCAATGGAGAGCGAACCACAACGACATTCGTGCCCCGTCCGTCGGACGAGTAGGGTTCGACCCAGGCGTCGCCGAATGAAATGTCCGCCGTCTCGGCGACCACGTCGTCGCAGAAGTTGCAGGCGGAATTCTGAAAATATCCAGCCCCCCAGTCGCCGTCGACGAGATGCCACCAGTCCTTGCTCCTGGTCCCTCCGTCCCTGAGCCGCAACTGAGCGGTGTACCAGTTCGCCGGCCGGCGGACATCCTTCAGCCGGAAATCGACACCCGCAACGTCTCCCATCCTCGCCTGCATCTGCCAGGCGAAGCTTTCGACGAAACGAGCGCTTTTCATGTGTCCGCAAAAAAGGCCGAGCGTGAAGGTGATGCGCTCGCTCAGGACCGGATCCTGCCGAGAAAGGAGATGCACGGCCTTGACGAAGCACGGGATGCCGAGCACCGCATAGCGTCCGGGCCGGCGCCTGATCTCGTCGACGATCGCGGACATCTCCACGGGATAGTAACGCGACTTGGCGCCATCGCGCACGTCTTCCACCGTTCGCGAGATCCGGTAGCGGAAGAGCGGTTGGCGATCGTCCTCGCCGTCGGAGCGCGGCACCACATGAGCGATCCCGTCGACCAACTTCCTCGCCAGAAGCTCGGCGGCCGTCCAGCTTGCCAAGCCGCCGGAGCTGCCGTCCGCCCGAAAGCTCGCCTCGCGCACGTGACCGACAAAGGCTGCCTGGAAGCGCCCGATCAGCGGATCCCGGTGTTTGGCCGATGGGAACCGCTCGCAGGCGATTTCGTCCTCGTTCCGGGCATCTGGAGAGAAGGGACAGAGGGCGGCGAAGTCTGGTGGATTGTTATCCGCCGACAGACCGGAAATTTTCGGCTTGAAGTGGCCATAGCGGTCGAGGCGCATGGTCACATCGCTGGCGCTTGAGCGCGCCACGCAGGCTCCACACCCGATGCACAGGCCAGACTTTCCGATCCGCCGCGGCGTGAGCCTGGGATGGTCAGGCGGAAGTTTCGGCGGATCAGTTGAGGACATAATCCAGATATGCCTGTGAGCGGAGGCGATGCTCGGCGAGCCGGGCTGCGGTGGCTGGATCCGGTGCTTCGTCAAGAGCCGCTCCATAGTCCCGCTCGCCCGCTCCTTGCCAAATGACGTGGCGTTCTGCGCCCAAGAGTGCGGTCAGGTCGTGGATCTTGTTCCAGCGGTAGTCCGACATCACGCAGGCAAAAGCCTTGGAATTGATCAGGGAGAAGACGCAGCCGTGAAAGAAATTCGTCACCACCGCCGCAGCACCGGCAATGAAGCCGGCGAAATCATGTGGCCCGGCGTCGATCCACTGTTCATCGGCCCAATCGTTGCGATAGCCGACGCTGACAAGCTTGATCGCGCGTGATCGCGCCCAGCGTCGAACCGGGTCCTTGAACCAGTCCGGAAAGGAATGGCCATAAATGGCAGCGTAGGGGCGCGGCATTGCCATTCCGTAAACTGCCTCGTCGGAAGCAATTGCCTCGGGAAATTGGAGGCACGGATCGAGGACGAGCGTCGCCTCGCAGCCGACCGCGTTCTCGATGATCGTCTTGGAATTCCCATCGCGCACGGAAATGCTTTCGAACTTCCGCAGCCCCTCCGCCCAGAAGCTCTCGAGCCCGTTTGCAGCCGGATGGTTCCCGAATGTAGCGGCATAGGAAACGAGCCGCCGCGTGGCGAGTTGATCGCCGTAGAACAATCGGCATCCACCATACCAGGGGTGACGCAGGTTCCAGACCTCGTCGCTGCCGACGATGACAAGGTCGCAGCTCTCGCTGCCCGCCGGATCATCCAGCGCAAAGGCTCGGCTGAGCGGAAGTGCTTCAATGGCCTTCAAGAACTTTCTGATTTTCGCCGCATAGAGCGGACCATCGGCAGCCGAGGTCCTGACCGGCAGCAGCGGCTGCAAGGCGCAGCGCCATTCGGCCCGCCTGACGCGATCGGAACGGTGGTCGAGAACGATCGGCTCGTGGCCGCGAGATCGCAACCCTTCGACCAGACATCGCGTCTGCCACAAGGAGCCGTAGTTGATGCAGCGGTGAAATGTCAGGACACCCAATTTCGCCAATGGTCGATCCTCTTCGCACCTAACCGACCGCGCAGGAGTAGGTTCCCGCCATCACTTGCCCGCTGCTGAAGCGGAGCAGGCAACAGCGGGTATTGGCTGGGGACTATCGATTGATGCGCTAACCGCTGCGGCGGCCGGGGGTGCGGGGTTCCGACGTCAGGAACGCTTGAGCGCCGGGTCGTCGAGCGCCGGATTGTAGAAGAGCGAGAGCGTCAGGCTGCGCGCGATGCGCTCTGCCGTGCTCGTGAACCAGGCCTTCGCCTCCGGGTTCGGTGCAATGTCGTCAAGGGTGACAGCAAAGAGCGCCAGCCATTTTGGAAAAAGCTCCGGTGACATGTTGGCGACGCCGAGATGCGCCTGGACCGGCTTGCCGCCATAGGCGCCATTGCGGAAGGCCACGGCGGACCAGAAGCTTTTCATTTTCTCCGTGTGCTCCGGCCAACGTCCCGACAGCCTTGCGTCGAAGACGGGCCCAAGCACCGGATGCGCGAGCACACGGGCGTAGAACGTGTCGACCAAAGTGCCGATGAACGCCTCATCGATACCTATCGCCTTCATCTCCGCCTCCGCCCGTTCGCGGATGGCCGCTGAATCCGCGGCTTTGCCATGCAATTCCATTCCGTCGCCCTGTTCAGCCGTGTCTGCGCCCCCTTATATAGACGTTGCGGATGTCACTCCAAAAGTCGAACCGGGACATGCGGCAATCTGTCCGGCGACGGCCGGGCCCCTCCGGCCGCAGCGTCGCGCGCGTTCCAACGTGGTCGCAAGCGGCGCCCATCGCAATCTGCGGATTTGCTTCTCGGGGGAAGTCGACGGGCATTTCCTTGATTGCCCTATCAGTATTTCGACGGCACATACAGTTCCGGTGGCAGTACTTTCCGCTCGTAGTCGGGATTGAAGACCCGCTCCGGCAACGCGATATCCGCATGCGGCACATCCTCATACGGGATCTTCGTCAGCAGGTGGTCGATGCAGTTCAGACGCGCCCGCTTCTTGTCATTTGCCTCGACGATGTACCATGGCGCTTCCGGGATGTTGGTGCGGGCAAAAGTCTCTTCCTTGGCCTTGGTGTAGCCCTCCCAGCGCACCCGCGACTGCAGGTCCATGGGCGAAAGCTTCCACTGCTTCAGCGGATCATGAATGCGCATCAGGAACCGCAACTGCTGCTCCTCGTCGGTGATCGAGAACCAGTATTTCACAAGCCGAATGCCGGAGCGCACCAGCATTCGCTCGAATTCCGGAACGTCTCGGAAGAATTCCTCCACCTCGCCTTCCGTCGCGAAGCCCATCACCCGCTCGACACCGGAGCGGTTGTACCAGGAGCGGTCGAACAGCACGATCTCGCCGCCGGCCGGCAGATGCGGAACGTATCGCTGGAAGTACCATTGCGTCTTTTCGCGGTCGGACGGTGCCGGAAGCGCCACCACCCGCACGACGCGCGGGTTCAGCCGCTGTGTGATGCGCTTGATCGCGCCGCCCTTGCCGGCCGAATCGCGGCCCTCGAAAATCACCACGACCTTCTCTTTGTGATAGACGACCCAATCCTGGAGCCTGATGAGTTCCGCCTGCAGGGACAGGAGGGCGCGGAAATAATCGGCTCGCGGAATCGTCGGGGGACGCGCCTTGCGATAAATCTTGCGGATCTCCTCCGTCAAGGCCGGTTCGGACAGTTCCAGCTCATAGTCCTCGTCGAGCGTATCGGTGAGCTCCGCTTCGAGCCAATCCAGGCGCTCAGTTTCGTCGTTCAGCTTCCCCATGCTATCCTCCATCCTTCAACCGGTGCGGCAGCATAGCATTTTCTTATGAGACTGATTTGACCGCGCCATGAACTCGCTAAAGCCCGCAGGAACCAGGACTTCTCCTCCGACGTTTCCCGACTGGCATCGAGGAGTACGACAATGGCCAAGAAGAAGCAGCTTCCCAAGAAGATCGCAGGCGTGAAGGTTCCGAAGGGGCTTCGTCGGTCGAAGATATTGAGGAGCATGGTACGCAGCGACGTGGGCAGGGATGTACTGGCCAAGGCCATCACCGCCGGGGCCGGAGCCGCCGCAGCGGTACTGGTCGACCACCGTGACGACGTTTTCGACGCCAGAACCGCGAAGAAGGGTAGGAAGGCAGTCGGGTTGGCGCGCCGGGCAATGCAAAGCGGCTTTTCGGCAGCGATGGACGCGATGAAGGATTCCGTATTTCCCGAGACTCACAAGCCGAAGAAAGCCAAGAGCAAAACCCAAAGGCGGGCAGTTGTCCATTAGACCGGCGTCGACGAGCAAAGTTTTGCTCAGTCGTCATCGCTTGTCCGGTTACCCTTGCTGTTGACTTCCGGCACCAGGGACTGTCGGGGCACGATCAGTCCCGAGGGGAGCTCGGGGTCATCTTGCCGCTCGCCGCCGCTCACATAGTCATATACGTCGGCTGCACCCACTTGTGCCGCCCGCGCCAGGCCGACGCCCAACAGCCGCGCCGCGATCAGCGGGTGTTCGCGGATCAGCACGGAAATTGCTCGCACGCTCGCCGCGACGATGACGCGCGAGGTGAACTTGTCGCCGTACTGGCGTACCAGGAACCCTTCGATGGACTTAAGCCCGCCCCCTTTTTCTTCGTCATCGCGCCACGCCTCATCCTGATCGGCGCCGTCCGCTGGCAAGGGCGCCGGTTTGTAGCGCCGTTTCGGCGGATCGGCGTCTCGGATCACTTCCCTTGCAGCCGAAAACGCGGTCTCCAAAGCATTCGCCCAAAGCCCGGCGGATCGGGCACCCTTTCGGGTCACGGTTTTGGCGACCGCGGTCACCTTCTGCTGCTTTCCGATCAGCACTGCCGCCGCCGCACCCGCGCCGGCAGTCAACGAGTGGGCGAGCAGGTCACGCCCGGGGCTGGTCTTCATCAAGCTGCGGAGCATCTTTGATTTGCGCCAAGCCTTGGGGATCTTCACACCCGCGATCTCTTTGGGAAGCCGCTTCTTCTTGCCCATCGTCGCCTCCTTGCTCTCACAAACGAAGAGAGACGATCGGGGTTCCAGCCGCAGGCCCGGATAAGGAAATTCGCGTCGCTCGGAACGCTATGCCTCAGCGCCAGAAACGCCTCGTGTCGACAAATATATCGTGGGCTTCACCGGCAGCATGCAGGAGCTTTTCCTTGTCGTCCGCACTGAACGGTTCTGTATCCGCGACCTCTGAAAGCTGCAGCTTCAACAGCATGTCGGGAGCGGTGGCGAGATCGTTCAGACTGCCGAGGTGATCCTGAAGTCCCCCCATCGCGACGATGAACCTCTTGTGGCGCTTGGTTTCCTGCTTGCTTTCATAAAGGGGGCCAAAAAACTCCGCCGCATAGCGCAGTTTCTTTGCCGTAATGCGCACTTCATGGCGGGTCTCATCATCCAAATCGATCAGATTGCTGCCGCCTTTCGCCACCTTCTTCCAAAGCTTGTCGAGCATCCTGGAGGCGAATTGCCTCGCCGGCTGGGCGAGCAAGGCCTGGCCGGCCTCGTCGCTTCGCCAGTCTCTGATCGAAATCCATTCGACTAGGTCGATCATCAGGGCGCGGGCGCGGACGGAGGAAAGCGCGGCTCCTGCCGCGCCATAGGCGTCGCTGCGGGCCTCCTGCAGACAGCGCAAAAGCTCTTCGCCTGTCGTGTTCTTGATCATGACGTCGATATTGCGCGCATCGCCAAGCTCCGAGGCAAGCCAGCGTAGCTCATCGCGCAGATGATCGAACCTGCTATCCGTGAAAAGCGATTTACAGATGGAGAAAAGCGAGCGCAGTCGACGCAGGGCCACACGCGCCTGATGCAAAGCTTCGGTATCGCGAGACCATGACAGGACCATTTCATTGAGGCGAAACTGCTTGAGGCAGGCTGACGCAATGCGCACGAACACCGTCGCAGTATTCATATCGGCAGCGAGTGGCGTAACACTCGCCTTGACGGCACCACGCGCAGGACCAATCAGACGGTAGCCGCGATCCGCTTTGGTCAGCACCCCGATCGAAGCCGGCGTGATCAGATTGAGTTTTCTGATCAGGGCAAACAACGCCGTCGGGGAACCCGCCTTCCTTTCCAACTCGATTTCGCAGAGCGGTGCCTCGCGATCCGCTGCAAGGACTTTTCCGACGTCCATGGCGACGTCGATCGTCGCGTCGCCTTCCGTGATGCTCCAACGATGCCGCTTGACGTGAACCTCGAACAGCGGCGCGAGCCTTTCGGCCACCCCGGCAAGCTGGGCCTGTATCTGCGGATCGTCGAGAACAGGCGTGTCGTCGGCAATTGGCCGTGACCATTCTTCACGCGTGAGAGCTTCGGCCGCCGAGCCGTCGCCGGATTTGACGATCTGGGTCCGTTCATTCCCGCATTGCCGGATGCATAGCGACAACCCGCGCTGAGACAGGTCCCATTCGTCGGTATCATAATAAACGGACCTCTGCCGACGAATGGTGGGGGTGCAGGCGAAGGGATTCTCCTTCAGAAGCAACGATGCCCCCCCTTGGGCCAGCTCAAGCTTGAGTTCCGTTTCCTGCATAGTCCCCCTCGGTGCGGCTTCCCTCTGCAAAGCTGGCAAGCATTGGATAGTCCGTTAAAAAGCTGTCACAAACAATCCTTCCGGCCCGTGCCAGCTCTGGCGCGGGCACCACTCGCCGCGATGCTGCTCCGCTTCGACACCCGAAAACGGCGAGGCCATCCGGGTATTCGTCTGGCAGATAAGACAAGGGGCACGTCGACAGCTCTCGATGCTGGTCAAGGATGAATTGTCGCGGCATTCCCGGCCTCGTCGGCCGTACCGGCCGCATAGGCTGTCGATAGCCGTCGGTAATATGGGAATCTCAGCGCAAGAATCGTCACCACCACGCCGATCGCACCCGCAAGTGTAAAGACCAAACGCGATGCCTCGCGCCGGACCCATCCCGAACCATCCGCCTATGGTATCGGCCCCTGCCCCGTCGGTCATGAACGGAATGACCACGAACTGGGTCAGCGGACCGATCAGGAAGGCGGTCAGCGGCGAAGCGGCCTCTTCGACCGACTGGGCAAAGCCGAAGACGCGTCCCTGGCGTTCCAGGGGCACCACTTTCTGCAGGACGGTTGCTCGGCCGCTTCGGCATAGGGCGCCAACAGCATCCAGGTGAAGCAACCGCCCGCCAGCAGCCAGACCGAGGACTGGATCGTGAAGACGCAGCACACCGACCAGGTGATGAGATTGACCAGCAGCAATGTGCGCAGCGGATTCTTGCCCAAACCGCTCTTCGATATGACGATGCCGCTGATGATGAAAGCGGTCGAGAGCACGCCGAACAGCAGTCCCACATCTGCACCGATACGAGCGAGAGGCCATAGGCATCCAGCAGCGCCATGAAAATGCCACCCAGGAAATTGTTGAACGTGGCAAAGAAGATCAGCGCGAATAGCCCCGGCACGGCGGCAATCACCGCAATCGTTCCTCGATGTCGACGCGCTTGGGTTCGGCGGGGTGACCGGGCGCGGCTCCCAAACGCCGCTCATCGACATGAATGAAGGCAAGGTGCGCAAAGGCCAGGAAGGTGAAAACGAGGGCGAAAGCCAGCGACGCCACCATTCCGCCCCAAGCGACCAGAAAGCCGCTGATCACCGAGGTGGTGAGAAAGCCGATACCGGTCACCATGCCGACGAGACCATTGGCCTTGTCCCTCCTATCCTCGGGAATGAGCACGGTGACCAGTGTCGGCAGGGCGATGGAGCGAATATTGCCGGCAATGACGCCGAGCATCACCAAAAGCACGAAAACCCAAAGGTGAACGCCATAGGGATTGGCGAAGGCCGCCTGCGGCGACATCAAGAGCAGCGCCAGGGACAGTACATAGAAGCCCGCCGACACCACGCTCGAGCCGAGCATGGCCAGCTTCTTGGGATTGTGGTCGACTATGCTGCAGAGCCAGAAGCCGAAGCCGGATGTGAACACGAGGTAGACACCGGCGATCATGCCGGTCGCAAACACGGATTGCGTTTCGATATAGACCCAGAAGGTCAGCGCGAACCAGACCGTGAAGTTGGTGATGTTGGCGATCAGGTTGTTGCCGAGAAGATGGTAAAACGGACGCATCGGCCTCTCCCTGTTGGCCCGGCCCTGCGTAGCTAGGGTGTGGAACCCCGATGTTCAATCCATTGCCAGGATGGCCACAGTCCGCCACGGCGAGGCGTCAGCAGTTCGGCTAACTCCAGCCTCATGCCGACCCGGACGCCGCGATCAGTGAAATCTGGGACGCCGACGTGCGAAGGGCCTTTCGGCGCGCCGCGCGGCACCTTGCGTGCGGTCGTCTGACCGGAACTCTTCGTGCTGGTGTCCATCGGCATCCTCGCCGGATTCGCATCGGTTACGCCGCGGCAATGGTCATTTCCCAGGCGGTGGTCGATGGTAGCGGCATTGCCATGCCGGTCGGATTCGCTCGCGAAGACATCGCCTTCGCAGTGACGTTGCTCGGCTTCTCGGCACTGATCGCATCCGTGCCCGCCATCCTTGCCTACCGCCAGTCTCCGGCCTCCGCCCTTCGCGGCTGAGCGGGCAACCTTTCCCTGGCAGGCCGACCATTCTGCGCCCCCGCCTGGGTTCTTATGATGTTGGAACCTCGATGCTCGGAAAGCCGACCTCGCGTGGCTATCGAATCTCTGCATGCCCTTACTGGGAAATTGCACGGCCCAACGCCATATTCAGGCAGCAGATCCATGACGGAGACAGGGCAATGACCTACGCTAAGACTGCCGAGGCGGTCAGGAATCTCACACCCGAGCAGTATCGTGTGACCCAGCAGAACGGCACCGAGAGGCCCTTCACGGGGGAGTACAATGACAACAAAAGGCCGGGGATCTATGTCGACATCGTTTCCGGCGAACCGCTGTTCGCCTCGTCCGACAAATTCGATTCCGGCTGCGGCTGGCCGAGCTTCACCAAGCCGATCGTGGAGGAGAATGTCGAGGAACTGAGGGATGATTCCTACGGCATGGTCCGCACCGAGGTGCGCTCGAAGCATGGGGACAGTCACCTCGGCCATGTCTTTCCCGACGGCCCGAAGGATCGCGGCGGCTTACGTTATTGCATCAATTCCGCCGCGCTGCGCTTCATTCCGCGCGAGGAGATGGAGGCCGCGGGTTACGGCGCCTATCTCAACCAGGTGGAGGACATCTGAATGACCGAGAAAGCTGTATTGGCTGGTGGCTGCTTCTGGGGAATGCAGGACCTCATCCGCAAGCTCCCCGGCGTCGTCGAGACCCGCGTGGGCTATACCGGCGGCGATGTGCCGAATGCGACCTACCGCAACCACGGCACCCACGCCGAGGGCATCGAGATCATCTTCGATCCGGGTAAGATCAGCTACCGGCGGATTCTGGAGTTTTTCTTCCAGATCCACGATCCGACCACGAAAAACCGGCAGGGCAACGACATCGGCATGTCCTACCGCTCGGCGATCTACTATGCCGACGACGAGCAGAAGCGCATTGCCGAGGACACCATCGCAGACGTCGACGCTTCCGGCCGATGGCCGGGAAAGGTGGTGACCGAAGTCGAACCGGCGGGGGATTTCTGGGAGGCGGAGCCGGAGCACCAGGACTATCTGGAGCGCTACCCAAACGGCTACACCTGCCACTTCCCGCGCTCCGACTGGGTCTTGCCCCGTCGCTCGGCGGCCGAATAGGCGGCCGTGTAGCTCCCGCCGCCGCATCCGAGCGCGGGCGCGCAGGCTGATTGCCTACAGCAATGGTCCGGAGCGAGGCTGTGGCAAGCCGCTTGTCGCGTCTGGCGCTTTGGCTTCCGCAAGCTGCGACAGGAAACGATCCATGAGCGGGGAAGCGCCGAAGCGACGATAGACGCGCTCTTCGGCGAGTGAAAACTGAGGATTGACGTTCGTCAGCTGCGCCATCGCCCGCTGCGCGCCTGGCGCGTCTCCCCGCTGGGTCAGGACTGCCGTATGTATCAGGAGGCAATCCGCCTCGCGCGGCGCGCGGATTAGGCATTCCCGCAAGACCTGGTCGGCCTCGTCGATGCGGCCGGCAGCATAGAGAGCCTGGCCGTAGACATAGGTGTAATACTCGGGCGCCATCGGATGCAGCCGCCGGGCGCGCTCGGCGTTGCTGACCGCCTCCTCATAGCTCCCGAAGCGGACCTGCGCCTTGGCCAGCGCCATCAGGCTGTCCGGGTCGTTCGGGTTGAGTTCGACCGCACGCTCCGCGGCCTGAATGGCGCTGGCGTAGTCGCCGGCGACCGAAAGGCCGAAGCTCAGAGCCTGATAGCCTACGGCGAGATTGGGGTCGAGGCGAACGGCTTGGCGCGCCTCGCTGAGCCCCGTTTCCACGTCGATCCGAGTCGCCCTGCCGCTGAGGTTCTGTGCGAAGTCGACGATATAGGTCATGCCGAGATTGGCGCGCGCTGTGGCATAGCGGGGATCGAGTTCGAGGGCACGATGAAGCAGCGCACGCGCCGCAAGCAGCGCCTCGGCATCCCTCGATCCGTGTTTATAGCGGTCCCGCGCCTGCAGCACGAGATCGTAGGCCTGAAGATTTTCGGTCGGCCGTTCAGCCGCGTTCGATACTTCCGACGCGCGCACATAGGACACGAGATGCGAGACGATCTCGGCCGTCAGATCGGTCTGCAGCGCAAAGACGTCCTCGACGCGGCGGTCGTAGGTGCGCGACCAGAGATGGGCGCCGCTGCGCGCGTCGATCAACTGTGCCACCACGCGAAGCTGGTCGCCGGCGCGCCTGGCGCTGCCTTCCACCACATAGCCGGCCCCGAGCCTTTCTCCGATCCTGCGGATGTCCTCCGCCTGACCGCGCAGCGCAAAGGTCGAGTTGCGTGCGATGACCTGAAGGTCGGGATTTCGCGCTAGGTTGGCGATGATGTCCTCGGTCAGCCCGTCGGCGAAATAGGCCTGGTCGGTATCGCCACTCATGTTGTCGAAAGGCAGCACCGCAACGGTCGGCCGCGCATCTGCGGGCTCGGCGCCTGTCAGACGCACAATTCTGCCGGTCACATCCGCACCGATCGCCCGCAATGCGGGCACCTGAGTGAAAGCGGCGACGGCGACGAGCGCCGCAGCCCCCACCGCAAAAGGCAAAGCGGCACGCCGGCGGAGCGTAAACCTCCGTGTCCAGCCCCGGCCGCTCGCCTCTTCCGGCTCGAGCCGAACGGCGTAGACGGCGAGCGGCTCGGCGATGTTCTTGGCCTGCCTTCGCCCGACACTGTAGAAAAGCTTGCTGCGCCTCCGGTCGGCGCTGCGGACCACGGCCTCGCTGACGAATATGCTCGCCGGCGCTGCCATGGCCTCCAGTCGGGAAGCGACGTTGACGCCATCGCCGAACATGTCGCCATTGTCTTCTATGACGTCACCGAGGTTGATGCCGAGCCGCATTTGGAACGGCCGCTCGGCAAAGCCGTTTTGGATCTCGATCGCCGCATCGAGCGCCTCGTTGACGCTTGGGAAGGTCGCCAGAAAGCCGTCACCGGTGGTCTTGAAGGTGCGACCGCCATGTTTCTCGACGGTTGGTATGATCAGTTCGCTGAAGGTGGCGCGCAGGGCCGCGTAGGTCGAGGACTCGTCCTCGGACATCAGCCGGCTGTAGCCTACGATGTCGCCTGCAATGATTGCTGCTAGTTTGCGTTCCATCACGAGCCTCGTCAGACGCATCTATATGGCACCGTCCTTGCCCGTCCACTCAAAACTCCGTGTGCGCACGCGTTCCCTCGCGGGGCGTCTTGCGACCACAGCGCCGCCGTCCGTCAACCGGCGGTGGTTTGCGGATCGCTTGCCAAACGACCGGACACGAGCCTTCACCCGGAACGAGGACGGAACCTATCGCGGCTCGCGAGGTTGGTCGGACTGAGCAGGAGGATATAGCGATGGCCAAATGCGACCAGTGCGGCAACGGGTGTTTCCGTGCCCCTTGATGCTAAGATGCTTACCCGAGTGCCCACGAGCTGAGGAAAGGCCGTCCTCATGAAGCCGATGAACGAAGAGCACCTAGCCGTTCTGCGCAGGCACATGGTGGAGGTGATTGCAATCTATGTCGATCTTGCATGCGAGGAACTCGGCAAGTCGGTGCTCGATGAACGGGTGATGGCGGCGATGCTGCGGGTGCCCCGGCATCTCTTCGTGCCTGCCCCGGTGGCGCCTCTTGCCTATCAGGACACGCCCTTGCCGATCGGCTTCGACAAGACCGTCTCGCAGCCCTTCATGGTCGCCCTTATGACCGATCTTCTCGATCCCCAACCGCATGAGGCGGTGCTCGAGATCGGCACCGGCCTGGGCTACCAAACCGCAATCCTCGCCGAACTCGCCGGGCAAGTTTGGAGCGTCGAGATCATCGAGGAATTCGCAAACCATGCCGAGGCTCTCCTTGAGGGCTTCGGCTTGTCGAACATCGGCATTCGGGTCGGCGACGGCTCTCGCGGCTGGCCCGAGCACTCCCCATTCGACAAGATCCTGGTCACGGCGGCGGCCGAGGAGGCGCCGCCCGCCTTGCTCGAGCAGCTCAAGCCGATGGGCCGTATGGTTCTTCCTCTCGGATCCGAAGAACAGGTGCTGACAGTCATCGACAAGAATGCGACGGGACAACTCAAGGCGCGGAAACTGATTCCGGTTCGGTTCAGTCGGCTCGAGGCCGCCTGACGCTAGCGTCTGGGCATCCGGCGCAAGGGAAGACGTGATACACAGCCCAAAGAGCTCACCTCGGCGGGCTACTTTCGCCAACCCCTTGCCGATCGCGTGCTGCGGAATCCCTGATCTCCGCGGGCGTTCGTCCGTAGGTCCGCCGAAACTCCTTGGTAAAATGCGAGGTGTTCACGAAACCGACGTCAAGCGCGACCTCGATTATCGGTTTCTTGCTCGTCAGCAGGATCTGCCTCGCCCGGTCCAGTCGCAGGCGTCGGAATGCAAGCGCGGGAGACATCCCCGCCTTCTCGGAGAACAACCGTTCGAGCTGGCGACGCGACAGGCCGACCGAGGCCGCAAGCTGCTCGATAGTGATGCCACCTTCGAGATGCTGTTCCATATTGATCAGCGTGGCCATGACGCGGTTGTCGTTGACGTAGTCGTGCAGCGGCTGCCGCGTCTGGATATCGAACTGCGACCGGGCCTTTTCGATCTGCAGGACTTCGAGCGCGTTGCGCTCGGCGTCCCGGCTGATGTGGCGCCTGACCAGGGCGGCGGCAAGATCGGCGGCACTGCTTCCCCCCGCACAGGAGCCGCGCTTGCGGTCGAGATTGAACAGCCGATCCGGTCGGACGTCATGATCGGGAAATCGTTCGCGAAACTCGTGGTAGTGAAGCCAGCTCACGCAGGTCTGGTGTTCCTTCATCAGGCCTGCCTCTGCCAGAATGAAGGAGCCGGTGCACAGGCCTATCAACCGAACGCTTTTCGAAGCGGCCCGCTTCAGAAACCGGATCGTTTCATGGTCGACCGGCTGCTCGACACTGAGAAGGCCGCCAACGACGGCAATGTAGTCGAACTCGCCAGGATCGACGAAGTCCGATGTAGGAGCGACCTGGACGCCGCAGCTCGAGGTGATCAGGTGCCTGGTGCTGCCGAGGACCTGCCAATCCGCAAGCACGCGGCCCGATCGGTCGAGCTGATCGCTCGCAAGCCGCAGCGTGTCAACGAATAGCGCAAAGGCGGACAGCGTGAACCATCGCGAGAGGATGAATCCGATTTTCAGCCGCTGCGCCTGCGGAGCGGCCGCCGGCGCCGATGAGTGCACGGAGTGTCCCATTTTACTCTGGCTCCTCTGCAGGCGCTCACCCGGCACTGCGGTTCACCTGATCTGAAATCCGTGGGCCAAGGGATCGCGGTCGTCGACGAAAATCGTATTGTGGCCGGTGATCCGCGCCCATGCTCCGATACTCGGCATGATGCCCTCGCAGGCCCCGACCCTGGCTGCCGCCTCGATCTGGCCGTCGAACACCGTGCCGATCAGGCTTTCATTCCGATAGGTGTCACCGACCTTCAGTCGTCCTTTTCCGTACAACTGCGCCATGCGGGCGGAGGTCCCTGTTCCGCCGGGCGAGCGGTCGATCGCCTTATCCCCATAGAAGACCGCACCCCGGCCGTCGGCATTTTCGTTGGTCGGCCGATCGCACCAGATCGCGTGGTGGACGCCGCGAATCCTGTCATCCTCCGGGTGCACCGGATCGCAAACGACTGCAAGCGCCGTGCGGAGTTTCTGGCTGACGCCGACGATCTCGGACGCGGTCATGCCGTCGAGACCTGGCCAGTTCCCCTGCGGCTCGACGACCGCATAGAAATTGCCGCCATAGGCAATGTCCACGACCAGCCGTCCGACACCCGGCACGTCGACTTCGACATCGGCGCTGTCGAGGTAGCTCGCGACGTTGAACAGCCGCACGTTTCTGACGAAATCGCCGTCCATCTCGTACCTGACGTCCACCCTTCCTGCCGGCGTCTCGATAGACAAGGTGCCGGGAGTCTTTGGCCTGACAAGGCCTTCCTCGATCACGACGGTCGAAAGGCCGATAGTGCCGGCGCCGCACATCGGAAGGCAACCGCTGACTTCGATGAACAGCGCCGCGAAATCGCAGTCGTCCCTGAAGGCCGGATAAATGATGGCTCCGGACATCACATCGTGGCCGCGCGGTTCGAACATCAGCGCCTGGCGTATCCAGTCATGGTCGCGAACGAAGATCTCGCGCCGCTCGGCTATCGGCAGATGCGGCAGCAGAGGCCCGCCGCCGGCGACCACGCGGACCGGATTGCCGCAAGTGTGTGAATCGATGCAGAAGAAACTGTGCCGCATGATAAGTTCTATCGGTCCGCTGGCGACATGCCACCTCGCTGAAGCGCGCCGCGAGAGAGCCTGTCGAGAAGGAGCGCGACCGCGACGATCGCGAGGCCGGCGCGCAGGCCGAGGCCCATTTCCATTCGCGTCAGTCCGCGCGTGACCTCAGCACCGAGCCCGCCTGCACCGACAAGTCCGGCAAGCACGACCATGGCGAGCGACAGGAGGATGCATTGGTTGAGGCCGACGAGCAGCGTCGGCTTTGCAGCGGGTATTTCGATCTTGAAGAGGATCGAGCGCGGCGAGGCCCCGATCGCCTGGCCAAGTTCAAGCAGGTCCTTCGGCACCTGGTTGAACGCCAGCGTCGTCAGCCGCAGCATCGGCGGTATGCCATAGACGATCGTCGCGATGATTGCCGGTACCCGCCCGAGGCTGAAGATCATCACCGCCGGAATGAGATAGACCCAAGGCGGGACCGTCTGCATGATGTCGAGGACGGGACGGATCGCCGCCTCGAAAGCCTTCACACGCGAAGCGAGGATCCCGAGCGGAAAGGCGATCAGGACGGAAATCGCCACGGCCATGGTGACGAGGGCAATCGTCTGCATCGAAGCGGCCCAGAGACCCATGATGAGACAGAAGCCGAGTGCCGCTCCGGCGAGAATCGCCGCCCGTATATTGACGAGGACGAAGGCGAGAAGCACCACGATCGCGATCAGCATATAGGATGGCAGCGCAAGGAGCGCCGCCTCGATCCCCGAAAGCACGGCCTCGACGACAGCGCTGATCAAGGCGAACAAGGGATGGAAATTTGCGTTGAGCCAGTCGACCGCCGGGGCGAGATATACTCCCGGCGAAAATTGAAACGCGAAAGGGTTCATGATTTTGCTCCCTTGCCGATGCGGGCCGCGCTCTGCGTGATCCGGTCGAGCACCATGGTCAGCACGACGATGGCGATGGCGGCATCGATCGACTTGGCGATGTCGAGTGTCCGGATCGCCCCATAGATCGTTTCGCCAAGACCGCCCGAACCGACGATGCCGGCGATCACGACCATGCCGAAGGCCATCATCAGGCTTTGGTTGATGCCCGCCATGATACTCGGCAGCGCAAAGGGCAGACGGATCTTGAAGAACATCTGCCATCTGGTGATTCCGACGGCCTGACCCAGCTCGATGAACTCGTGCGGCGTCATGCGGATGCCGAGCGATGTCAATCGGACGGCCGGAGGCATGGCGACAACGAAGGTTGCGATGAGCGCGGTCGCCGGTCCGTAGCCCAAAAGCGCGATCGCAGGCAGGAGATAGATGTAAGGCGGCAGGGTCTGGATGAGATCCAGGGCCGGTTCCAGCAAACGATCGAGCGCCGGCAGAAAGCCGGCGACCACGCCCAGCGGCAGCCCGACGAGAAGCGCGAGGGAGGTCGCGGTAATCACCAGAGCCAAGGTGCTCATCGTTTCCGGCCACAAGCCCATGAACGAGCAGAACGCCAGTGCGACCCCCGCCAGGACGCCGAACCAGGCGTTCACCAGCCGCCAGCCAAGAGCGCCGAGAATGATGACGATAATGTAGAATGGCGGCAGTTCGAGCACCCAGAGGATGCCGTCATAGAAGCCTTCGAGCAGCGACCGCACGAAATCGAAGAGGAACTCGCCATTGTCGCTCAGCCACTCGAGCGCCGAGTCCGTCCACGTATCGAACGTGTCCGCGAAACCTGAACTGTCCATTTCCAACCGCTCCTCTAAGCAGCTGCCGCGTGCTCGCCCGCGGGCGTGCCCTTGACGCCGGCCAGCAGGCTCCGGGCTGTCACCACACCGACGACGCTGCCTTTGTCGATGACCGCGATCGCATCCCGGTCGGACTGCATCGTCAGCTCGATGAGCTCGTCGATGTCTGCCTCGGGCCTCGTTTTGACGAGCGCACCGACGTCGTTCAGTGGATGCCGCTTCTGGTATTCGGCCACGGGGACCATCACCGAATGCGCCTTGATCAGGTGGAGACGTGAAATTCCGGCCACGAAGTCGGCGACATATTGATCGGCGGGGTTGAGAACGATGTCCTCTGCCGTACCCACCTGGATGATGACGCCGTCCTTCATGATCGCGATCCGGTCGCCGATGCGGATCGCCTCGTCGAGGTCATGGGTAATGAACACCGCCGATTTTCCGAGCTCCTTGGTGAGCTGCCGGAATTCGTCCTGCAGCTGCCGGCGGATGAGCGGATCAAGGGCGCTGAACGGCTCGTCCATGAGAATGATTTCCGGATCCGAGGCGATGGCGCGCGCCAGCCCGACGCGCTGCTGCATGCCGCCCGACAGCTCTGCCGGAAAACGATTGAGCCAATCGCCAAGGCCGACTTTCTCCAGCGCGGCCTTGGCAGTCCGGTTGCGCTCGGCTTTCGGGACGCCCTGCACTTCGAGACCGAAGGCAGCATTCTCGAGCACCGTTCGATGCGGAAGCAGCGCCACGCTCTGGAACACCATGCCGATGTTCTGGGCCCGCATCTGCCGGAGTTGAGCCGCATCGAGCATGGAGAGATCCTTGCCCTTCACGAGTACCTTGCCGAGGCTCGGCGCAATCAGCCTGTTCAGAAGCCGAATCAAGGTGGACTTGCCGCTGCCCGACAATCCCATGATGCAGAAGATTTCGCCGCGGCGAATCTGAAGGCTGGCGTCCGAAACGCCGACGACGCAGTTGTACTCCTGCAGGATCTGTTTTTTCGACAAGCCGCGCTTCGCAACGGCTTCTATCGCGGCGTGTGCCTTGTCGCCGAAAATCTTCCAGACCGATTGGCAGTCGATCAGCACTTCGTTCGCTTCGATGCTTGCCATTTCCTCACTCCCTTGGAGCCAAACTTGCGCCGGCAGTGCCGCACAAGGTTTGGCAGCGGTCGCCCGGACAGGTCTCCAGGCGGCCAATTGCGGTTTTGCACCTCAGTAGTTCTTGATGTTTCCCCACCGCTTCAGGAGGTCGGCATGGCTATCCGTCCAATCCTTCACGGCCTCTTCCATCTTCTTGCCGTCGCTGACGGCGCCATTGATCGCGGTGATGTCGGCCAGCGGCACGTAGACGCTCGCCAGGATCTCGCGGGCCTGCGGGTTTTCTTCCGAGAAGCCCTTATGGCCGATCCAGTAGTAGCTCTGCGGCGGCGGGAAGACGCCCTTCGGGTCCTTCAGGAACTTCACATCGTATTTCTGCATCATCCAGGACGGCTCCCAGATCGTCACCGCGATCCACTCCTGCCTGTCGATCGCCGATTTCAGCGCCGCCGTCATGGCGGCGGTGCTGCCTTCCACGAGCTCGAGCTTGAGGCCGTATTCCTTGACCGCGTCCGCGGTGTCGCGCATCAGGCCCGAGCCCGGCTCGATCCCGATGATCTTGCCGTCGAACTTGTCCGCGATATCGTTGAGCTGGTCGATGGAGTCGATCGTCACGTAACTCGGCACCGCAATCGATTGGTAGAGGCCGTGGGATACCGGCGAGATCTTCTCCAGACGGTTCTTGTTCTTGTCCCAGTAGTCCTGGGCGACATAGTCGGTCTGGGAAGCCAGGATCTGGATATCGCCCTTGCTCAGCGCCGCATAGGCGATGCCCCACTCCGAAAACTCGGTCACCTTGACCGTGTAGCCGGCGTCTTCCAGAACCTTCTTCGTGATCCCTGTGATGGGGGTCAGGTCCTCCCACGAGAGGGTTCCCATCTCGATGGTCTTCTCCTCGGCGCGAGCCGGCATCATGGTCAGGCCGACCATCGCAGCGGCGCAGAATGCTTTCCAAAGTGTCTTCACGGTTCACTCCTGTTCTTGGTTCCCGTTGTTTTTCAAAGACTGCTCATTCAGTCTTCGTCATTGCGTGGTCGCCGGCTTAGCCCTCCCGACCAGCTCGCAATTCCTGCCAGCGGATCACCGAGTTGATGCCGAGCCAGGCAAAGGGCTCCGGCGGCAACTTCGCCGGGATCGGCTGATCCTTGTATGTCTTGAGATTCCGGCTCCCGGTGTTCGTGGCGAGTTCCGCGGCCATCATGCCCGCCAGCGTGCTCTTGACGGTTCCGAGACCGTTTTCGCAGCAGGCGGAATAGAGCCCCTCCTCCACCTCGCCGAAGGCCGGCACGTGATTCCGGCTGAGGCAAAGCGCCCCGGCCCAGCTGAACTCGAAGGGCACACGCTGAAGTCCGGGGAACCGCGCATCGAACGATCGTCTCTGCTTGGCGGCGATACCGGCGATGCGCTTCGTGGAGACTTGCAGGCTCGGGTCGTAGGTGAAGCGCGTCCTGATCACGATGCGCGATTGACCGCCACTGCTGATCTTCCTGACCGTCGCCCCCATGGGATCCGCCGGCAACAACGCCCAACGGTCGGCTCCGCTCGCCCGGCTGCCGAACTCCTTCGGCGAGAAGGCAGCCGTCATGGAGGCGTAGGTGAAGATGTGCATCAGCCGACGACGGAAATACCCGAAGCTCTCGACGTGGCCATTCACGGCCAGGATCACCCGGGGCGCCGTCACGGTGGCGCGGTTGGATTTCGCCTTCCAATCCTTCCCCTGCCGGGTCAGTTCGAGGACCGGCGAATGTTCATAGAGATCGACTTTGGAACCCAGGCCGTGCGCCAGACCTCTGATATAGTCTGCCGGTTGGATCAACACGGCGCCCGGCGTGTAGAGGCCGCCGCGATAATAATCGGAGCCGGTGATCTCGCGCATCTGCTGGAGGTCAATCAGCTCGTGCTTCTCGCCGATCCGCTGAAGCGAAGCGGCATAATTCCTGTTGAATTTCAGGCCCCGCTCGCTGGCCGCAGCGTTGATCTTTCCGGATGGGTCGAACGTCTCCTTCCCCATTCCGTACTCGGCGGCAGCCTCCGCGGCGAATGAGATGGCGAGACGGTTCTGCTCCATTTCCAGCGCAGTCGCCTTCTCGTCGGCGACCGAATACTCGCCGGACGCAAGGTTATGCGGCACATCGATCATATAGCCGGAGTTGCGGCCGGCCGTGCTCTTGGCAACCTCCGTCGCATCGAGCACGACGATCTTTTCCCCGGGTCTCAGCTGCGACAACCTTCGCGCGGCCGAGAGACCCGCGAAGCCCGCGCCGATGATAAGCCAATCGGCGCGAACATCGCTCTCAAGCGTCTGCATCTGGAACCGGCGGGTGCTGATGGCCTCCCAGCCGGACCTACCCGTATCGACGGGCAGTCGCTTGATGGCGTGATGGTTCATCGAACCGTCTCGTCCACCGAGCGATCCGAGACATCGATCCAGATTGTCTTCAGCTCGGTATACTGGTCGTGCGCCCAGATGGACTTGTCGCGGCCGCCGAAACCGGATTCCTTGTAGCCGCCGAACGGTGTCGTCGCGTCGCCTTCGCCGAAGCAGTTGACGGTAACGACGCCGGCGCGGATCTCGCGCGATAGCTTGATCGCGTTCCGGAGACTGCCGGTGTAGACCGAACCCGTGAGGCCATAGACCGTGTCATTGGCAAGGGTGATCGCCTCCGCCAGGCTCGTGAAGGTGGTGACGGAAAGCACCGGACCAAAGATTTCCTCCTGGAAGAGGCGGCTGTGGCGGCCGACGCCGTCGACGACGGTCGGCTCGACAAAGTTGCCGCCTTCACGGGTATCTCCGCCAAAGAGCAGCGAAAGCTTCTCGGTCTGGATATCGTCCAGGAAGGACTTCACCTTCTCGAAGTGCGCTTTGCTCACCAGCGATCCGATGCGGTTTTCCGGGTTGAGCGGGTTGCCCATCCGCCATTCCCGCATATAGGCGCCGATCCGTTTCAAGAGCTCGTCCTTGACGTCGGCGTGAACGATCAGGCGCGAGGTCGCGGAGCAGTTCTCGCCCATGTTCCAGAAGGCGCCATTGACGACCTGCTCGGCGACGAGGTCGAGATCCTCGACGTCGTTCATCACAACGGCAGGGTTCTTGCCGCCGCATTCGAGTACGACCCGCTTCAGGTTCGAGTCCGCCGCATAACGCAGGAAGCGCCGGCCGGTCGCGGTCGAGCCGGTGAAGCTGACCATGGAGACATCCATGTGCATGCCGAGCGGCTCGCCGACATCCTTGCCGCTGCCGGTGACGACGTTGAAGACGCCGGCGGGAATGCCGGCTTCATGCGCAAGTTCAGCCACCCGCAGTGCCGTCAGCGTCGTTTCCTGCGCCGGTTTGACGACAATGGAGCAGCCGGCTGCGAGCGCCGGGCCGATCTTCCAGGCGAGCATCAGCAGCGGAAAGTTCCATGGCAGCACCAGGCCGACGACGCCGATCGGTTCGCGCACCACCAGCGTCAGGGCGTTCGAGCCGACCGGTGCGGTGTTGTCGTAGATCTTGTCGATCAGCTCGGCATGCCAGCGGATGGTATGGATCGTATCCGGCACATCAATCGTCTGGACCTCGCGGATCGGCTTGCCGCTGTCGAGGCTTTCTAGCACCGCGAGTTCATGGCGGTTGCGCTCGAGCAGCCTCGCGAACTTCAGCAGGACGTCCTTCCTCTCGCCGGGAGAGCGAAGATGCCAGCGGCCGTCTTCGAAGGCTTGCTTGGCCTTGGCCACGGCATAGTCGACGTCGGAAGAATCGCAGGCGGCGATTTCCGTCAGGACTTCGCCGGTCGCCGGATTGGTCGTCTTGAAGGTCTTTCCGGATTGAGCGGGACGAAAGGCGCCGTCGACAAAGGCGTTCGACGGATAGGACATCGACTTGGCTATCGCCGCATATTCCGCTGCGGTCAGAAGATCATGCATAATTGGCTCCCGATGTGATGTGGGCGACGCTTCGCTTCAGGTTGCTGATGACTGTCTGAAGGCTTCGCTTCTCTTCCGAATTCAAGGGGCGCAGCGGTGCGCGCACCTCGCCGACGTTCAGGCCGTTCAGCTCGCAGCCGTGCTTGATCGACTGGACGAACTTGCCGCATTCGAGAAAGTCCATCAGCGGCAGCATCGCCGTCATGATTGCGCGGCCCTTGTCGAAGTTCTTTTCGAGCACACAGGCTTCGTAGAGGGCGACATGTTCGCGCGGCAGGAAGTTGGAGCCGGCACAGACCCAGCTTTTCGCGCCCCAGGCGAAGAATTCGAGCGCCTGGTCGTCCCAGCCGCAGGAGAGCGAGATGTGCGGAAACTTCCGGGCGAGCAGGTGCAGATTGCCCATGTCGCCGGAGCTCTCCTTGATCGCCACGACGTTCTTGGACTTGCCGACGCGGGAGAAGTATTCGTCTCCCATCATCACGCCCATGCGGGCCGGATAGTTGTAGAGCATGATCGGCAGGTTGGCGGCGCGGTCGACGGTCAGCGCATGCACCGCGTTCTCGCGCTCCGTCGGCAGGGCATAGGGCGGCGACGAGACGAGGATCGCGTCGGCCCCGATGTCTTTGGCGGCCTTCGCATATTCGACCGAATCCTCCGTCCGCGTCGCACCGGTGCCGACGATCAGCGGCAGCCGCGTGCCGATGACGTCCTTGGCATGGGCCGCAAGGTCGACGCGTTCCTGCGCCGACTGCGCGTAGTATTCGCCGGTGGATCCGCCAACAATGATGCCGTGGACCTTGGCCTCGATCAGAGATTCAAGAACCTCCGCGAACGCCTTCATGTTGATCGTGCCATTGGTGTAAGGCGTCACCGCAGGCGTATAGATACCTTCGAACTTCAAGACAGTTTCTCCATCTGCGGTTTGGCCGGGCCATCGACCAGGGCGTCGGCCTTCATGCCCTGCGGCGCGATGAACATCTCCATGTTCTCTCGCGAGAGTTCCCAATGCTCGAAGACGAGATCGACGACCGCCTCCTCGTCATGCGCGGCGATCGCCGCGATGAACGCGTCATGGTGCTCGACGGCGACGCGAAGCCGCTTTTCCATGTCCTCGTTGCGCGGGCGGAAGAAGGTGTGGCCGATGCGGGCGTGATCGATCAGCAGGCGGCCGAGGCTCGGCTGCAGGTAGACGTTACCCGACATCTCGCCCATGATCTCGTGGAAGCGGTTGTTCTCCAGCACCATCGCAGGGGCGTCCTTGGACCCTGCAGCAGTGCGAAACCGCTCCTGCGTGTCCTTCAGTTGCGTCATCTGTCTGGGCTTGAAGTTCTGGACGGCCAGCCGGCCGATCGCTGCATAGACCATGGGCGCGACCAGAAAGAAATTCCTGAGCGTCGAATGATTCATGGGCGCTACCCGCGCCCCGCGGTTCTCCCGGATTTCGACATATCCCTCCCCCTCGAGGCGGCGGATGACTTCTCGCACTGGGGTCCGGGACACGCCGTAGCGCTCGCTGAGGACCACCTCGTCCAGGTCCTCGTCCGGATCCAGGTCCATCGTCAGTATTTGCCGTTTCAGATCTTCGTAGAGACCGTTCTTGCCGCTCTTCACAGGGACCTCCTCCGACGTCGGGAAGTTGGCTGGTAGGCGCACCGTCGCATTCGAGGCGCACCGAGTCAAGAAAAATGTATTATATGCGTATACACTTGTTATTCGCAAGGAATACATTTTCATGAGGGGACAGTCTTCGGGCTTCCATGTCACAGGAACCGAAAGCGTCTGGTGACAATGGGTTAAGGGAGCCGCACGATCGCTGCGGCGCGCAGGGAAGCGGCTGTTGCGGCGAGAGAAATGTGGCTGCTTGTGCGCTGCTCGAGTCGCGAAGTTTTCGCGAGCGATCTACAGCGTCAGTCGCGCAAATATTGCTGCAGCACTTTGCTCGCTGCCTGCTCTAAACTCGGCTGCGAGTCATGGAAACATGCGGTAGCCGCGAACTTCGAAGTCGAATCGCGCAAAAGATGCTCTTCGCCTCCGCCGGTCGCTGCGCACCTTCGCAGCATCCGCCCCGACCGATCGATCCTCAGACGGCGTAAAGCTCGACCGGCTTCTCAAAGCCCTTGAGATGATATTCCCGACCTATGCTGTCGGCCGTCTGACTCTGCGCCCGTTCGAGAACGGCCCGGGTTACGAGAATCCCGCCCGCTTCGGCGGCTGCCTGGGCGCGAGCGGCAGTATTCACAACCGTTCCAATCGCCGTCAGGTCACGATGCGACCGACCGAACTCTCCAAAGCTGGCCTCGCCCGAGTCGATGCCGATCCCGACGCCGAATTCGCTTCCATCCAGGCCTTCGCCCGCGTGCAGTTCGCGACGCAGTTGGCAGCGGCGCTGGATCTCCCGTGCAGCCAGAACGGCACATTCCGCATGGTCCTGGCGGGGGATCGGAAAGTTGAAAATTGCCATGACCGCGTCTCCGACCGTCTTGTTGAGAAGACCGTCGAATTCCCAGATGGCCTCGGCACATTCATCGTAAAAATCATCCAGCAGGGACGAGACCGCATCTGCCGAAAGCGACTGCGACAGCGTGGTATAGCCCCTCAAGTCTGCAAAAAGCACGGTCACGTCAACGGTGATCTTGCGGGCCTTCATCACGCGTGTGAACATGAGTTCGCAAATGGTGCAGGTGTTCGGATTCATCCGGCTCGGGCGGATACCGAAGGCGCGGAAGGGTATGGACGCCGGTCCTCGCAGAGGCACGGGCAGACGCATCTGCTCCCAGCAGCCCTTGCAGATTCTCGATTGAGAAAACGACATGTCGCCGCGGCTCCCTATATAGGTCGCCGCGATTTTCTCACATCTCAGTCGGAAAATCTTTCGAATATCAATCGAAGGCTCCGGCAAGGAGGCTTTTGAGGTCGTGACGGTTTTGGCCCGGGCCGGCACGCGTCATTCTCGTCAGAACCAGAGATCGCCCACGCATCGCCCCTTGGACGGCAGGTCCTCAAACGCGTCGAGGCCGTCGAAATGATCAATCGGCAGGTCAAAAACGGCATCCGGCGGCGCAAGCCGCAGGTTCACGGCCATGCGCCGCCGGCCATCCCCGTCAAGCCGCAGGCCGCGCCAACTCAGGACACAGGCGCAGGAGGGGCAGAACAATATCTCAAGCGATGATCTGTCGCGGCCGGCGCGCGTGTAGGAGGCCGTCTCCCCCGTGACGGCGATACGCTCTCCTTCGTAGCCATAGGCCCACAGCGCCCCATAGCGCCGGCAGAGCGTGCAGTTACACGCTGTGATCGAGCGGGGATCACCCTCCAGGGTCCAGCTCGCTTTACCGCAATGACATGAGCCGATCAGCATGAGCCCGCCCTTCAGTCGCGCTGCCTGTTCAACGGCGGCATCCTGCCTCAATCAGGCCATGGCAGCAACGACCGTTTCGGGCCGAGCCACCCTGTGGGTGGTCCGGCAGCAAAAAATGTAGGCCGCGATTGACTTGCGGAAATTTGGCGAGGCGAGGGCGTTGCGATCACTCCTATTCGGATCGCGAATGCGATGTATCAAATCCGAAGCAAATGCGCTTCAGGCGGCGAAGTCATGATAACGGACAAGAAGAACCCCTTGTTCAATCCGCTGCGGGCTGGACTTCACGCGTTTATCGCGTCGTTGAAGCAGAAGACTGCAACATAGGTCGCCGAGCTTGCTTACCCAGCGGAACCTTTCCGTCCGGGGCACATTTCCACCCGAGGGTGGGTCGTGGCAACCGGACGCCTCACCCTAGATTTCTCCCTTTGTTCGGACGAGCTCCGCCATGACCACAATGACGCTTTCCGATATCGCCAAGAAGATCGGGAATATCGATTTCTGCATGTTGGCGACGAAGGCAGAGACGGGTGCGATTTCCCATCGCCCGATGAGCAACAATGGCGATGTCGAATATGATGGCGACTCGTGGTTCTTTTCCCATGACGATACCAACAAGGTAGCCGACGTCCGTCGCGATCCGCGGGTGACACTATCGTTTACCGAACCACCAGGCCTTCTCGGAAAGCCCGGCATCTTCGTTTCCATCGAGGGCCGTGCGACGGTCATCCGCGATAGAACGCAGTTTCAAAAGCATTGGGTGGAGGGATTGGAGCGCTGGTTTGCCCAGGGTGTCGACACACCCGGTCTCGTGCTCATCAAGGTGCATGCCGACCGAATTCAATATTGGGACGGCGAGAAAAACGGTATCGTCCAGCTATAAGCGGCACGTTCATGGCGAGTGGGGGAGTGAAAGTCGGCCCTGTGAATTTCAGGTACACTGCGGAAGGCTTGACGGCTCACTTCGCAACGATCTTGTGCGATCACGCTGCACCGGGCGATGACGGCAGCCGGCTTCAGAAGGGAGGAACTCATGACCGAAAATATCGCTGAAAAGTCCTGCACCCCCTGCCGCGGCGGCATACCGCCGCTGACGAGGGACGAAGCCGCCGGGTATCTTTCCCAGATCCCAGGCTGGGAGTTGCTGGACGACGGGCATCTGATCCGCCGCAGCTTCAAGTTCGCCGATTTCAAACAGGCGCTGACCTTCGTCGATGAAGTTGGGCGGCTGGCCGAAGAGGAGGGGCATCACCCCGACCTCTGTTTCGGCTGGGGCTATGCGGAGGTATCGCTGCAAACCCACAAGATCAAGGGACTGCACGAGAACGATTTCATTTTGGCGGCGAAGGTCAACCACCTGCCGAGGTCATCTTGAATTCAGACAGCATCGACCTTGCCACCGTCCCTGGAACCGGATGGCCAATCTCGAAAGACGCGAATCTATGGCCGATCTTCGAAGCACAGATCATGAACACACCACGGCTGCGTACGCAGCACATCATTGGTACGCAGCTAGAATGTCGGCAGAGATCGTCCTCCTAACGCCGCCCCCCATTCGCACGCGCACATCGACCGGATTGCTGCTGTGGCAATTGATGTGGCGAGCACGGCGGAGCACTACGAAATGCCGCCCGAGGAGCGATGGGACAGTCGCTCGATAGGCGATGGGATGCGCAACGTTTGAGTTGACCGTTTTGGATGACGAGGCGACACTTGCAACCTGCAGCAAGGCGGGAGGAAAAACGATGGCCGAGCCAGACGGCTGGCGTCAAATGGCAAGCGCGCCAAAAAACGGCACTCGGATCCTTGTGACGATTCGCCCGTCCGAACAGGGGGCGGCAGAAGTTGACCTCGTGTATTGGTCGAAGGGCGATCAGTTCGGTGCAGAAGGCTGGCGCGCCTCTGATTCCTCGCCCGGCCGCATCGTCGAATATTCCGAGCCGGAATTGAAGTGCTGGATGCCGATGCCCTCGGCCAATCTCAATCGCACCTCGATGCCCTCACCCTGGGAAGGCGACGACGACAAAGAACTCGACGGGTCAGGGATTTAAGAGAGGCTCTCGCCATCTGTTCGTGTTTGGCTGACTTTCTCGTATAGGACGGATCAAGGGAACTCTTGAGACGTGCGCTTGCATTGGATCGCCTCAATCTCGATCCCGTGAAGCCTCCGACTCAACTGGCATTGGCGTGCGATCAGCGCGTCTGGGCTGAAGGCAGGGAGTATGCGGCACGGGGGGCGCCTCCTCGAGCTCTGAGCTGTTCGCTTCTATGAAGAACTCTATCTGGAAATCAACGGCACTCGGTAAAAGGGCCGCCCGATCCAGGTCAGGTACGTTTACTCTCGACGCCAATCGGTAACCAATAGGGCGCCAGTCGCTTTGGCAAGGACTACTGCCTGTCCTTAAATCGACCTCGATTTAAGGACAAAGACATGCAGCAATTCAAAAGCGCCACAGCGACCTTTGCGCGTCTGATATGACGCGCGACGTATCGGTGAGACAGGCACGGGCACTTCAGGAGAACTCATGTTTGACCATGTCAAGTTCGGAGTCAGCGACTATGCAGCGAGCAAGGCGTTCTTCCTCAAGGCACTCGAACCGCTCGGCGTAGCTGTTGTCTCGGAGGGGCCGCCGACCTACGGTGTCGAGCTTAGCCCAAAGGGTAAGGCTTCATTGTGCCTGTACCAAACCAAGGAAAAGCCGGCGCACCTTCACTTGGCGTTCACCGCCGAGAATCGCCAGCAAGTCGAAGCCTTCTATCGCGCGGCTCTGGCTGCGGGCGGCAAAGACAATGGTGCGCCCGGCCTGCGGCCGCACTACCACGCGAACTACTATGCAGCTTTCGTCATCGGTCCGGACGGGCACAACATCGAAGCAGTTTGCCACGAACCCGATGCCTGACCCATCGCTCGGCCTTCTTCTGACCCTGGTCATCGGCCTTCATGATCAGCATTTCCTTGGCGAGATAGTGGGATGGCTGAACTGGATCTGTTCGGCACGGCTGAGCGCATGGGCTAGATTGGCCACTTCGATATCGACATGCCGAGCTTCACCTTGTAAACGCGCGCACCGTCCGAGAGGGTTAATCTCGGCCTTGACGCCGAGTTCGCGGGTGATCGCGCTGCAGAGATCGACGTAGAAGTCAGGCGGGCAGCCGCGATAGCCGCCTAGACCATTTTTGTCACGAAAGCGGAATTTCCATTCTCCGGCTCCGGCGTCAAAACTCCGGAAATTCGCCGCGAGCTACAACGAGATTGTCACCCATGTCTTAGGTACGTTCTGCTACCTATGTCTCCGGGTCGTACAAGGAACTGAATGGTAGCGGAGGAGGGATTCGAACCCCCGACACAAGGATTATGATTCCTCTGCTCTAACCTACTGAGCTACTCCGCCGCCGGTGCCGTGGAAGCTTCTTGGAGAAGCCCGTCTCGGCTGGACGGGCGGCTTATAAGGTGCTGTTCCGGCTAGTGTCAAGCAATGTCTTCGGTAAAGTGTGAACTTTTGCCGATGCGCCGGACCGGGGCCGTTCAGGCCGCCGCAGGCTCACGCAGGAGCGCCTGGAGGGCCGCCTCGGCAGTCGGCTCGCGTTCGGACTTGCGGATGAATCCGCCGCCATAGACGCGGGCGTTCTCGCCGGTCCCGGAATAGAGCGCGCAGGCCTGGCCGGGCGCCACGCCCGCCTCGCCGTCGACAAGCTCGACATAGATGCCGTCGGCATTGCGCCTCAAGACGGCCGGCGCTGGCTGGCGGGTAGAGCGGACCTTGGCGAAGCATGCGAATCCGCGGACTGCCGCCTCGTCGATTTCCTCGTCGCCGAGCCAGTTGACGTCGCGCAGATAAATGCGGCGCGTCTCGAGCGCCTCCTTCGGGCCGACGATGACGCGGCGCGAGCGGGCGTCGAGATAGACGACATAGAGCGGCTCGCCGGTCGCCACCCCGATGCCGCGCCGCTGGCCGATCGTGTAGTGCAGGATGCCTTCATGCGTGCCGAGCACGCGCCCGTCGAGATGGACGATCTCGCCGGCGAGCGCCGCATTCGGCTTCAGCTTAGAGACGATGTCGCTGTACTTGCCCTGCGGCACGAAACAGATGTCCTGGCTGTCCGCCTTCTTGGCAACGACGAGGCCCATCTCCTCGGCGAGCGCGCGCGTCTCGGGCTTGGAGAGGCTGCCGAGCGGAAAGCGCAGATAGTCGATCTGCTCCTGGGTCGTCGCGAAGAGGAAATAGCTCTGGTCGCGCTCCGCGTCGGTCGGCCGATAAAGGGCGCGCTGCCCGGCATAGCGCGGCTTCGGGCTCGGCCGCGAACGGATGTAATGGCCGGTCGCAAGCGCGTCGGCGCCGAGCTCCTTGGCGGTCGTCAGGAGATCGGCGAATTTGACGGTCTGGTTGCAGGCAACGCAGGGGATCGGCGTTTCGCCGGCAATGTAGCTTTCGGCGAAGGGATTGATCACCGTCTCGCGGAAACGGGCCTCGTAATCGAGGACGTAATGCGGGATGCCGAGCGTCTCGCAGACGCGTCGCGCATCGTCGATGTCCTGGCCGGCGCAGCAGGAGCCGGCCCGATGCAACGCCGCACCGTGGTCGTAGAGCTGCAGCGTGATGCCGAGAACGTCGTAGCCCTCGCGTTTGAGCAGCCCGGCCACGACGGAAGAATCGACGCCGCCGGACATGGCGACGACGACGCGCGTATCTTCGGGCTTGCGGTCAAAATCGAGACTGTTCACGGGATCCAATCCGGCATCCGGACGCCGCCTGTTCCTGCAGACGTCCTGTTTTACCTATCGCATGCTTCCTTAAATCATAGTCGGCTTAAGGATAAACATGCAGCAATTCAAAGTGCTAAAGCGGCCTTTGCGCGTCCAATGACGCGCCGCACCTAGAGGCGGCGCGCTGATCACGATTGTGCCGGCGGCCTTGCTTCGGCTTTCTGTGCCGCGACATATAGAAACTTGTGCTTCGCGGGGCAAGAGCGCAGGCGTGCGAACCGTGGAGGCTGCCGACCGAGGCCGCACGCCTGCCTGACGTTCTCCGCGGCTCTCAGTGGCTCCGAGGTGTCTCAAATTATGAGCAAATTGTTACCGGCCACTTAGGCAAATGTTAAATGTGGCAAGCTAAGGTCGCCTCCATATGGTCTTGAGTTTGTGTAGAGAGTCCCATGACCGAAATGATGCGACCACGCGTGAAATATGTCATCGGCCCCGATGGCAGTCCTCTAACGATTGCGGATCTGCCGCCGGCCAACACCCGGCGCTGGGTAATCCGCCGGAAGGCCGAGGTCGTCGCTGCCGTGCGTGGCGGCCTTTTGAGCCTCGAAGAGGCCTGCGAGCGTTACACCCTCACCGTCGAGGAATTCCTCTCCTGGCAGTCCTCCATCAACGACCACGGTCTCGCCGGCCTGCGCACCACCCGCATCCAGCAATATCGCCACTGATCCATCCGCGACAGGGCCATACATCGAACCGGCGGCTCGGGACCTCCCGCAGCCGCCGGTTCCGTTTCTAAGATGCGCCGCAGTCGAAAGTCAGCTGTATCTTGCGGGATTATCGCTTAGCATCGGCTCGAAGAGCGGCCAAGGCAAAGGAAGCCCTATATGGAGATCACTGAGGAGAAGACGGATACCAAGGGCCGCTATGCGGCGACGGTCGAAGGACACACCGGCGAAATGACCTATTCCAGATCGTCGCCGCAGCTCGTGATCATCGATCACACCTTCGTGCCGGACGAATTGCGCGGCAAGGGCGTGGGACAGGCGCTTGCAAGACACGCGGTCGAGGAAGCGCGCCGGGGCGGCTGGAAGATCATTCCGCTCTGCCCGTTCATGCGCGCACAGGTCATGCGTCATCCGGATTGGCAGGACGCCGTCCAGGCATAGCCGCCGGCATCTTTGGTAAGACGATTGCCCGCCTCCCGAAAGGGAAGCGGGCCTTTGTGTTTCCCAAAGCAGGCCCTCCGTCGGTGCGGTCGAGGCTCACGCCGAGCGGCCGCCTCTTCTCAGGCGCGAAGCCGGGCCGACGAATCCCGCTCCTCAAGGGCTGCGGCCTTGGCATACTCGGCCTGAACCTCGGCAAGCGCCAGTTCGGCCGCGTCCTGCTGCACCTTCAGCTCACGGATCGACACCTGGAGATTGTCGGCACGCTGGCGCGCCGCCTTGGCGAAGGTCGGATAGGCAAAATGCGACGGATCGGAGATTCCCGACTTCTTTTCCTCGAAGACGATCTGGCTTTCGAGTTCCTTGGTCATCCGCTCGAACTCGGACATCATCATCTGAAGCTGGGTCAACTGACGCTGCTTCTCCCGCACCTGAAATTCCTTCAGGCGGGTAAGGCTCTCACGTGCTTTCATACGCAATACTCCCGTGGATAGCGAGACCCCGGTTACCGATTCCTGCGCCCGAATACCGGCCCGCGCGGGCCGGAAACAAAAAACGACTGCGGTCTTAACAAATACCTACCGCTGGTAACCTTTCGTTTACGGGCATCATTAATCATAGGTACGATGATTTAAGGCTCCGTAAATGCTGAGGTACGAAATGTGGCGCCTGCGGCATTTACGAGTCGAAAGAGTCAGATAGCGGCATTTCCTCATCTTTCGGATGAAGAGTGCCGTTTCAGATTCACCTTTAAAATCAGGAGACTGCTAAAAATATTTAACATTTTCGATACACCTTGCCAGAGTGAATCAGAATTTGTTAACCATTTGGTGGCAGCCTCCAAATCAGGCAACGACTGGATCCGTATCGCGTAAGGGGGCCACGACGACCTTGGGCGGCGGAAAAGGGGAAGACTATGCGGGTTCTACTGATAGAAGACGACAGCGCGACGGCGCAAAGCATTGAGCTCATGCTCAAGTCCGAGAGTTTCAACGTCTACACCACCGATCTCGGGGAAGAGGGCGTCGATCTCGGCAAGCTTTACGACTACGACATCATTCTCCTCGACCTCAACCTGCCGGACATGTCGGGCTACGAGGTGTTGAGAACGCTGCGCCTGTCGAAGGTCAAAACCCCGATCCTCATTCTCTCCGGCATGGCCGGCATCGAGGATAAGGTCCGGGGCCTCGGCTTCGGCGCCGACGACTACATGACCAAGCCCTTCCACAAGGACGAGCTGGTCGCCCGCATCCATGCGATCGTTCGCCGCTCCAAGGGCCACGCCCAGTCGATCATCGCCACCGGCGAGCTGATCGTCAACCTCGACGCCAAGACGGTGGAAGTCGGCGGCCAGCGCGTGCATCTGACCGGCAAGGAATACCAGATGCTCGAGCTCCTGTCGCTGCGCAAGGGCACGACGCTCACCAAGGAAATGTTCCTGAACCACCTCTATGGCGGCATGGACGAGCCGGAACTGAAGATCATCGACGTCTTCATCTGCAAGCTGCGCAAGAAGCTCGCCAATGCCGCTGGCGGCGCCAATTATATCGAGACGGTCTGGGGCCGCGGCTATGTGCTGCGCGAGCCCGACGGCAACGATTACCTGGAAACCGCCTGATTTCCGGGCGGGCGTCACCGCCGAACACAGACCTATTCCCCCGCAAACCCGCCGCACGGCGGGTTTTTGCGTTGTGAGACAGGATTTGGTCCTGTTCGAAAAACCGCCCTCGCCCATTTCATTTTCCGCGAATGCAAAAAGCCGCGGTACATACCGCGGCTGCGACGCTCGGATCTGCGCTATGCGAATGCGTCAGGCGGCCATGGATTGACTGGCAAAGACGCTCGTCAGAATCTTCCGGTCGAAGGGCTTCAGCAGGAAATCGTCCGCCCCGGCCCGCTTGCCGGCCATCATCTTCCTGAGATCCGCTTCGACGACGCAATAATAGATGCGCACCGACGCGCCCTCGGGCAGCCGGCGGATATTGGCGATGAGGTCGAGGGCGCCCTCGAGCCCGGAGTCGACGATCAGGATGTTCGGCAGTTCGGCCTCGCAGCGGACGAGCGCCTCGAGGCTGCTCGGCGCTTCGGACACCAGGAAACCCATGCCCGACAGTATGCGCTTCCCGACCTTTCTCACCACATCCGAGCCATCGGCAATCATCAAGCGCCGCATGTCCAACTCCTTCAGGCCTCATCGGACGCCAAAAGGCGTCCATGAAGCAAAACTAGAGAGATTTGGCAAAGAAACCGTTACCGCCACGGTTGACGGCCGATTTTCATTTCTCGCAAAGCAATAATCCGCCGAGACCTGTGAAACCCTCGCCGGAGTTGAGAGCAGCGGGACTTCGGCACCCGAGAAAAGAGAAAGGCCTCCGTCGCGGACGATGGAGACCTCTTTTCATGTCACGGGCGTGATCGGCGGGCGTAGTGGATCAGGCCTCGGTGCGAGCGGTGAAGACGATCTCCTCGCCGGTCGACGTGACATCGATCAGCATGCCGGCTTCCTCGGCGAGCAGGACCGTATAATAGGGCTGGATCGAGTGGGCGTCCACGGCTTCCTCGGGGGTGCCGGAAAGGAGTTCGGTCAGCCGCGGCGGAACGCGCATCATTCGCCCCTTTGCGACAAGGGTAAATACCGCATCGAACTCCGGGTTTTCCAGGGTGATGTCGATCGAGCCGCCGCGCGGGATTGCACCATAGGCAATCAGGAAGAGGTTCAGCAGCAGCTTGACGCGGTTCTTGGCGATGATCGCCCGCGGGCCGTTCCAAGTCACCTCGGTCTTCTTTTCCGCAGCGGCGAAGTCCTTGGCGGCCTTTTCCGCTTCGCCGGTGTCGATCGAGGCTCCGACCGAGCCGGAGGCGCCGAAGGCAAGCCGCGCGAACTTCAGCCGCACCGAGGCATTGAGCGCGCTGGTACGGATCAGGTCCATCGCATCGGCGTCGGCGCCGCCCTCGTCCAGGAGTTCGAGACCATTATTGATGGCGCCGACCGGCGAGATGATGTCGTGACACACCCGGCTGCAGAGCAGCGCCGCCAGATCGGGTCCCGTCAACGTCAGGTTCGGATTCTTTGCCATCATTCTTCCCGTTCGGTTCCATCAGCATATCGACGCCTTGCGTTCCCCGCCACGCCCGGCGAGGTCTTCGCCCGGGCCCGGCATAGCCCACGCGGCCCGCGCCGATCAATAGGCCATAATGACATCACATTTGGTAAACCGATTATTAAGAGGATCGGTTCAAATTGTCAGGGCACCCCCGGATTCCGAGTGGAACTACGGAAAGCGGATCAGGTGCACGCGTTCGAGACCCGCGCTGGCCCGCGCAACCGATGCATGAGCTGGTCATGACGGCCGGCCCGCGAGCCGCATTCGCGCCTGACGGAGGAAACGATGCAGCCGATCATGAAGGCAACCGCAATGGCCGTCCGCGCCATTCTGACGACAATCCTGCTGTTCAGCAGCGCCCTGATGTCCGCCGCGCTCGCCCAATCTCCAAATAGCAGCCAGTACACGATGCAGGAGATCGTCGACGCTGGCCACGGCTTCTTCGGCGAGACCTCCGGCGGGCTTGCCAAGGTCGTCGAGCGCGCCTTCGAGCGCTACGGCCTGCCGAACGGCTATATCCTCGGCCAGGAAGGGTCCGGCGCCTTCATCGCCGGCCTCACCTATGGCGAGGGCGAGCTCCACACCAAGAATGTCGGCCAGCATAGTGTGTTTTGGCAGGGCCCCTCCCTCGGGCTCGACTGGGGCGGGCAGGGCAGCCGGGCGATGATGCTCGTCTACAACCTGTCGAGCGTCCCGGCGCTCTACAAGCGCTTCGGCGGCGTTTCCGGCTCGGCCTACGTCGTCGCCGGCGTCGGCATGACGGTGCTGACCGACGAACACGTCGTCGTCGTGCCGATCCGCACCGGAATCGGCGCAAGGCTCGGCCTCAATGTCGGCTATCTGAAGCTGACACAGCAGCCGACCTGGAACCCGTTCTGATACCAAAAGGCCGCATGTAAGTTCTCTGGAGCGCGTAGCGGGCGTGCAATCCTGCAGTAATTGTTGCAGCTTTCGGGCCGTCGTGTTTACTGCGGAAGACGGAAGGAAACTGCCCAACCGCCATGGATGCATCGGTCCAGACTTGAAACGGCCAGCACGTGATTGAATATGCGCTCCTCTTTGCCCTGGGCTTCCTGACGGCGGCCATTACCGGCCTGCTGGTCGCGCCGGCCATCCAAAAGCGCATCGTCCGCTTCGCCGAGGACCGTTTGAAAGCGACGATGCCGCTCAGCCCACAGGAAGTTCGCGCCCAGAGGGACGCCGCGCGCGCCACCTTCGCCGTCGAGAACGCGAAGATGTCGCAGACGCTCCGCCGCGAGCGCGACAAGGGCGTGGCCTTGATGCTGGAGAAGGAAAGGGCGCTCACCGAGGCACAGCGATTGGCTGGCGAAAATACCGACCTCCACACGCAACTTGCCGACATGAACGTCGAGGCCGCCGACATGCGGTCGACCATCCGCCAGCTCGAGCTGCGGATCGCCGACATGCGGGCGACATTCGACAACCTGCAGCGCGACACCGGCGCCAAGAACGAGACAATCCGCGCCTTGAACGGCCAGCTCGACAGGCAGGCGACCGAACTCGACAACCTGCGCATCGACCTCGCGGCGCGCGAAACGCAGATCGAGCATCTGAGGAGCCGGGCCGCCAGTCTGAGCGACGAGCGCGAAGCCTTGCGCGCCAGTCTCAAGGGCGAAAACGCCCGGGCTCGCGAAATGGAGCTGCGCCTCGGCCGTGAAGAAAACCGCGTACGCCAGCTCGAAACCAAGCTCGCCCGAGAAGCGGCCGCCAATGCCGACCGCGAAAGCGCGCTCGAGCGGCGAGCGGAAGAAGTCGAGCGGCTGAAAACGCGGGTGAAGGCGGCAAACCAGGAAATCCGCGATGCGACGAAAGCGCTGCGCCTGGCCGGCGCCAAGCCGCCGAAGCGCGTGGAACAGCACCCTGCCGCGCAAGGGGTACCGATCGAGGGGGCGCATGACGCGCAGCATAATGTGGATCCCACCGTCCTCTCCGACGACCTGCGCAACCGCGCGACGGCGCTATCGGAACGCCTCGCCAATTCGAAGTCTGCGACCCATGACGAGGCGCTGCGCGAGGAGATGGCGCAGATCGCCGCCGGCATGGTGGCGCTCACGGCTGCGCGGGAAGGCTCGTCCTCGCCGATCCACGGCCTTCTCGGCCGAGAGGAGGCGGGGCAGCCGGGAGCCGGCAAGAGCCTGGCGACGCGGGCCAAGGAAATGCTGCCGCCTGAATGAAGGCGGCTCGGGCTTCCCCTCAGATTCGACCGTTGGCGCTGGCGACCTGATGCAGCGCGATGCCCGCGGCCATGGCGACGTTCAGGCTGTCGAGGCCCGGACGCTGGCGGATACGCGCGGTGCGGAGCGCGGAAAGGATCACCGCCGGCAGCCCCTCGCCTTCCGTCCCGACCAGCAATGCCGTGCGCGGCGACGGCGGAATTTTTGTGACGTCCGTCTCGCCGCGCGGCGAAAGGCCCCATATCGCGAACCCGGCGGCCTGAAGCCTTTCGATCAGGTCCGCGGCCGTCCCCTCGCGCGCGAAGGGGAGCGTCAGCGCCGATCCGACGGACACCCGAATCGACTTGCGGTACAGCGGATCGCAGCTCGATGCATCCATCAGCACTGCGTCGACGCCGAAGGCGGCGGCATTGCGGAACAGCGATCCCATATTGTCATGGTTCGATATGCCGCAGGCGGCAAGCACGAGGCTTGCGGTAGGAAGGGCGGCGATGAGGGCGTCACGGCCGGGCATCGCATCGGATCGGCCGAGCGCCAGAACACCGCGATGCATGTTGAAGCCGGCGATCGCGTCGAAGACCCGGGCATCGGCCACGTAGACCGGCACATCGGCGGGGAATTGTGCAAGCAGCTCTGCGACGCCGTCAAACCGGTTTTCGAGCAGCAGGATTGCCTCGGCGATGATGCCGCGCCCGGAGCGGTGCGCGGCCGCCAGCATCCGCAGGACGACCGTGCCTTCGGCAATGAAGCGGCCCTGCCGGCCAGTGAGATCCCGTTCCTTGATCGACAGGAAAGCGGCGATGCGCGGGTCCGACGGATCCTCGATGCGGATCGGAGGCGGTGCCGCGACCATCTCGTCACTGCGTCCTGACGGTGACGTCGGCGACGATGCGTCCCGCCTTTATGTCGAAAACGATCGCACGGGGTTCTGCGCCCGGCAGGCTGCCATAGAACAGCACCTGCGAACCGGACAGCGCCACGTTGGTCACCGAAAAGCCGGCCGGCAGCGCCGCAATCGCGGTCAGCGGCGCATCGCCCGGCACGCTGACCGCCGGCGGCGTCGCCTCCGCAGCGCCGTCGCTCCGCGTCAGCTTGTAGACAATCGTTCCGAGGACGGCCATAAGCATGATCAACATCACGCCGGCCGAAACGAGCTGCAGGCGCACCATCTTGCGGCGGACATTCTCCATCGCCGGGTCAAGCGGCTTGTCTTCCTGTTCGTCGGGCTCGATCGCGGTCATGGCTGGCTTTCTGTCGGAATTGAAACGGAATGAACGATCCCTTTAAACAAGCGACCGGCAATAGGAAAGTCCTGAGCGCCGACGAGAATGCCGCCGGGCGGTTGGATGCGTTTCTGACGGAGGCGCTTTCGGGCGAATTCTCCCGCAACCGCATCAAGGCCCTGATCGAACAGGGTGCCGTTTCGATCAACGGCATCACGGTGCTCGAACCCAAGCGCAAGGTGCACCCGGGCGACAGCTTCGAGATCGCCCTGCCCGCGCCCGAGGATCCGGAACCCAAGGGCGAGGACATTCCGCTCGAGGTTCTATTCGAGGACGATGATCTGATCGTGCTGGTGAAGCCGGCCGGTCTCGTCGTCCATCCGGGTGCTGGGAACTGGACGGGAACGCTCGTCAACGCCCTCATTCACCATTGCGGCGACAGCCTTTCCGGCATCGGCGGCGTCAGACGGCCGGGCATCGTTCACCGGCTGGACAAGGAAACGAGCGGCGTCATGGTCGTCGCCAAGAACGACACCGCCCACCGGCATCTCTCCGACCAGTTTGCCGACCACGGCCGCACCGGGCCGCTGGAGCGCGCCTATCAGGCGGTCGTCTGGGGCCGCCCCCGCCAATTGAAGGGCACGATCAATGCCGCCCTCGGCCGGGCCGGCGACCGCACGAAACGCGCCGTCAAGCGCGAGGAGAGCGATGATGCGCGCGAAGCGATCACCCACTACGAAGTGGTCGAGCGCTATCACGAGAAGCCGGACGGCACCTGTCTCGCTTCAATCGTCGAATGCCATCTGGAAACCGGCCGGACGCACCAGATCCGCGTCCACATGGCCCATATCGGTCATCCGCTGATCGGCGATCCCGACTATGGCGCCGCCTTCCGGACGAAGGCTAACCTGTTGCCCGAAGCCGCCAAGGGCGTGGTCAACCGCTTCTCCCGGCAGGCGCTGCATGCCTTCATGCTGCAGTTCGAGCACCCTGCCAGCGGCGACACGATGCATTTCGAAGCACCGATGCCGGCGGACATGCAGGAACTGGTCGCCGCCCTTCGCGCAGCCTCTTGAAATCGCTGCGAAGAATCCCGATTTTAGGGACGCTTCAATAGGAAATCTTCCTTCCTCCGGTCTCACGATAGCGTGAAACCGGACTCCTTGAATCATGCTTTCGCCGTACTTATCTTCTAGCCTCGTGGGGTCTGGACGAAGACCCACGCCCGGCCTGCCGTCCCGGAGGCCGGAGATGCACAAAGGGGGTGCTTCATGGCCCGCAACACGCTGCCGACCATTGCCGCTGGAGAGGGCGGCCTCAACCGCTACCTCGACGAAATCCGCAAATTTCCGATGCTCGAACCGCAGGAAGAGTACATGCTCGCCAAGCGGTATCAGGAGCATGACGACCGCAGCGCCGCCCACAAGCTGGTGACGAGCCATTTGCGCCTCGTCGCCAAGATCGCAATGGGTTACCGCGGCTACGGCCTGCCGATCGGCGAAGTCGTTTCGGAAGGCAATGTCGGCCTGATGCAGGCCGTCAAGAAGTTCGAGCCCGATCGCGGCTTCCGCCTGGCGACCTATGCCATGTGGTGGATCAAGGCGGCCATTCAGGAATATATCCTGCGTTCCTGGTCGCTGGTGAAAATGGGCACGACCGCCAACCAGAAGCGCCTGTTCTTCAATCTGCGGCGGCTGAAGGGCCGTATTCAGGCTCTCGACGAAGGCGATCTCAAGCCGGAGCAGGTGAAGGAAATCGCGACGACCCTGAAGGTCAGCGAGGACGAGGTCGTTTCGATGAACCGGCGCCTCTCCGGCGACGCGTCTCTCAACGCGCCGATCAAGGCCAGCGAAGGCGACTCCGGACAGTGGCAGGACTGGCTGGTCGACGAGCACGACAACCAGGAGGAAATCCTGATCGAGCAGGACGAGCTCGAAAGTCGCCGCGCCCTGCTCGCCAACGCGATGAAGGTCCTGAACGACCGCGAGCGCCGCATCTTCGAGGCGCGTCGCTTGACCGAAGATCCGGTGACACTGGAAGATCTTTCGACCGAATTCGACATCAGCCGTGAGCGCGTCCGCCAGATCGAGGTCCGCGCCTTCGAGAAGGTCCAGGAAGCAGTCCGCAAGGCGGCACTCGAGCGCGCCAATTCGCTCCGGGTCGTCGAGGGCGCCTGATCGACCTCACGCCTTCAGAACAAACAAAGGCCCGGCTGGACGCCATCCAGCCGGGCCTTTGTGTTTGTCTCGGTCTTCTTACTGGCCGCTCGCCGCGGCCGCGCTGCCGAGCGAACTCCAGGCCTGCATGGCCTTACTGAAGGCCTCCGTGCCGCTGGCGCCTTTCTCAAGGGTCAAGAGGGCGCGGCGGCCGTTGCGGTAGGTGATCGGGATGTCGATCCAGCTGCGGCTGCGCAAGAGTTCGGTGTTGCTGCCGACGGCTTCCGCGAAATCGTTGAGCGCGATCATGTGGAAGTCGTCGGTGATCTTCGCCGGGACGGCAATGAGCGGGTCACCGCGATCCTGCTCTGTGCGCTTCATCGATACGCGCTGCACGCCCTCGATAGCACCGCCCTCGAAGTTCTCGGGCAGCGAAAAGACGAATTCGATCACGTGGCTTGCCGGCAGCGACGGATCGACATTGCGCTTGATCGTCATCAGCGCCGTCATGCCCCGGTCCGGAACGGTGATCTGGGCCTGGATCGCCGGCTCGGGCTTGGCGTCGCCGCCTGGAGACTCCTCCTTGATGGACCAGGCGACAGCGCCCGGAACCGCCGTGGGCGAAGATTGGCCAAGCCGCTCCTCATAGAGGAACATTTTCTCGCCGTCGGCGATGGAAACTTCGGTCTGCGGCGCTCCGCTGTCCTGGTTGGTGGCGGGCTGTTGGGGCTGGGCGGCGGCCTGCTCAGGCCCCGCCGCGGCGCCCTGTGGCCGGCCGGCCTCCGTCTGCGGGGCGACGGACTTGCCCTCCTGCGCTATTTCGCTGCCGTTCGCGCCGGCGAGCCCTCCGTCGCGCTCGGAGCCATCGGCAAGCAAACGCTGGGTAAACTTGCTCGATTTGTCGTCCGGCAATGCCGTACCTTCCTGGGCGCCGGACTGTTCGCCCGGCTGCACGGCAGGCTCGCCCTCGCGGCCGGGCGGCGTTTGCGTCTCCGGACCGGCGGGGATGATTTTCGCGAGCATTGCGGAAAGCCAGGCATTGCCCGCTTCCCTGTTCACCCAATAGGCAAAGCCGCCACCGCCAAGGAGAAGCAGGATCACCGCAGCGATTGCCAGGCTTTTCACGTTGAAGCGGGATGGCTTGGGAGCAACGCGGTAGGAGGCAGGCCGCGGCGATACGGCCGCCGGCGCCACGTCGCCGACCTGGTCGTCTTCCTTGGCGGCAGCGTCCGAGTCGTTCGCCCTCCGGCCGGCCTCATCGAGGCCGAGCAGATCATCGATGTGATCCCATGCGGTGCCGGCGCGCTCCTCTTCGTTCGAAGCGGTCGGCGCTTTCTCCACGGGCCAGGCCCATTCAGAGACCTCCGGCTCAGCCGGCTTGTCCTTTCTGGTGTCGGCGGGCGCAGCGAAGGGATCGCTGTCGTCGAAGGACCAGGCCTGCGCCGTCTCCGCCTCAGCCGGCCGCGGAGCCGGGGCGCTTGTCTCGGGCTCCACCGGATGCATGCCGAGCCGCTCGGGGCCGGCCGCCTCCTGGCGCGGCGCCTCGGATGCCGGAGGCTCTTCACCGGCGCTTGCGGCGGGCGGGACGTCCTCCCACTCCGGCAGCGCCCATTCCGAAGGTTCCTGTTTCGCCGGTGCCGCCTCAGCCGGTGGAGCCTCTTCGCCGACCGGCTCTTCCGGAACCCTCTCTTCCTCAGGGCCTCCAACAATTGCCACGGGCTCGGGCTCGACCGGCGGCTCGTCGCGGTCGAATTCCTCCGTCTGCGGCTCGGAGGCGGTTGCCTCCTCGGCGGGCGCTTGCTGCCAGCTATCGACTTCCGCCACCGGCGGGGCTTCCTCGGCCGGAGAGAGTTCCTCCGCCGGGACGTATTCCTCTACCGTTGCGCCCCACTGCGGCTCGGCCGAGACGGCTTCCGGTTCCTCGCTTGTGGCAGGCGGTTCCTGTTCGTGCTCGCCCGCGGCGGCCAGGGTGGGCTCGGCTTCCCGGTGCTCCGGCACCTCTCGCGCAGCGGCGGGAACGACCTCATCGGCCGGGACCGGTTCTTCGAAGGCTTGCGGAGCCTCCGGCGCCGCCTCTTCTGCGGATTCCTCGGCGACGGCCTGCTCAACTTCGGCAGCCTCGGCCGGAACCGGCGCCGGCTCCGGCGAGACCGGAGCGGCAGCCTCCTGTTCGGCGGACGCTTCGGCTGCATCCGGCTCGAGCACTTCGGGCTGTTCGGGTGCTTCGGCTTCTTCGATTGCCGGCAGGGCCTCGGCGTGTTCGTTTTCGACCTCGGAAATCGCCAGTTCCAGCTTGTTCAACTGGCGATTGATCATGTCGTCCGATGGCCGCGGGGACATGTTCTCGAGCTGGCGGCGCACGGCACTGCGCGCCTTCTCGTAGACCCTGCCCCGCATTTCGGGTGTGTTTTCCGACAGGCCGTCAACGGTCCTGCGAATAACTGCAACAAAATCCGCCATCAGATGCTTTCTCAAATCCTAGTCATGCAGCCGCAATGCGGCGCCGCTTCCTTGCGCCGACACTAGTCCTCAAACGGGTCGGTCACAAGTATTGTGTCGTCGCGCTCCGGGCTCGTCGAAAGCAGTGCGACGGGCGCGCCGATCAGTTCCTCGACCTGGCGAACATATTTGATCGCCTGTGCCGGAAGATCGGCCCAGCTGCGGGCGCCGACCGTCGATTCCTTCCAGCCTTCGAGCGTAATATAGACTGGCTTTACCGAAGCTTGCTGCGCCTGACTTGCGGGAAGATGATCGATCTCTTGTCCGTCCAGAGTATAGCCGACGCAGATCTTGAGCTCGTCGAGGCCATCGAGCACGTCGAGCTTGGTGAGCGCGATGCCGGTGATGCCGTTGGCGGCGACCGACTGGCGCACCAGGGCGGCATCGAACCAGCCGCAACGGCGCTTGCGGCCGGTGACGGTTCCGAATTCGTGGCCGCGCTCGCCGAGGAACTGGCCGATTTCGTCGTTGAGTTCGGTCGGAAACGGTCCTTCGCCGACGCGCGTCGTATAGGCCTTGGTGATCCCGAGAATATAGCCGAGCGCGCCCGGTCCCATGCCGGAACCGGCGGCCGCCTGACCGGCGACCGTGTTCGAGGAGGTGACGAAGGGATACGTGCCGTGGTCGATGTCGAGCAGCGTCCCCTGCGCGCCCTCGAACAGGATGCGCGCGCCCTTGCGGCGCTGCCTGTCGAGCAACAGCCAGACCGTGTCCATGAACGGCAGCACGCGCGCGGCGACGGAGGAGAGTTCGTCCATGATCGCCTGGTGGCTGATTTCCGCTTCGCCGAGCCCGCGGCGCAGCGCGTTGTGGTGCGTCAGCAGCCGGTCGACCTTGGCCGGCAGGGTGTCGAGGTCCGCGAGATCCATGACGCGGATGGCCCGGCGGCCGACCTTGTCCTCATAGGCCGGGCCGATGCCGCGGCGGGTCGTGCCGATCTTGGTGCCGCTGTTCGAGGCAGCGTCCTCGCGGAAGCCGTCGAGTTCGCGATGCAGCGACAGGATGAGCGTGGCATTGTCGGCGATGCGCAGGTTGTCCGGTGTGATCTTGACGCCCTGGTTGCCGAGCTTGTCGATCTCCGCGATCAGCGCATGCGGATCGATGACGACGCCATTGCCGATGACGGCTAGCTTGCCGGGCCGGACGACGCCGGAGGGAAGCAGCGACAGCTTGTAGCTGACGCCGTCGATCACCAGGGTATGGCCGGCATTGTGGCCGCCCTGGAAGCGCACTACGATGTCGGCGCGCTCCGAGAGCCAATCCACGATCTTGCCTTTGCCTTCGTCACCCCATTGGGATCCGACCACCACGACGTTCGTCATATTTCTCTTCCTGTTCACGCGCGCACGAGGACGTTGCGCTGTTCTCAAACCCGCGCATCTATACTGTGTTGTCTTTCGGAAAGCGACCCCGTTATGCCCGGGGCCCGGCCCTTTTTGCATGACAAGATATGGCGTTAGCGCCTATATCTGCGAACTCTCCCGCCGGTTCGGCAATCCATTTCACCTCCATGCGGATCGCAGCGCCGTGAATTCCAAAGCCTATTTCTATCTCGCCATCACCGCGCTTTTCTGGGGCGGGAATTCGGTTGCCGGCAAGATGGCCGTCGGGCACGTCAGCCCGATGATGCTGACGACGCTGCGCTGGCTCGTCGCGCTCAGCGTCATTCTTGCGCTGATGACGCCGCAGATCCGCCGTGACTGGGACAAGATTCGCCGCCACTGGCTGCAGCTGCTCGCCTATGGCGCGGTTGGTTTCACGATGTTCAACGCCTTCCTCTATTCGGCGGTGAAATATACCAGTGCGATCAACGCCGTGATCCTTCAGGCCGGCATTCCGATGCTGATCTTCCTGTTCAATTTCGTGTTCTTCCGGACGAAGGTTTCGATCGCGCAGGTCGTCGGCTTCACCGTGACGCTGATCGGCGTGCTCACGACAGCCGCCCATGGCGACTTCACGAGCCTGATGCGGCTCAAGTTCAATTTCGGCGACGGGCTGATGATCCTCGCCTGCATCGTCTACGCCGTCTATACGGTCACTCTTCGCTGGAAACCGGCGATGCACTGGCAGAGCTTCATCGCGGCACCCGCCTTCGGCGCGCTCATCAGTTCCATCCCGCTGCTCGTCTGGGAAGCTCAAAGCGGCAGCGCCATCGTGCCGGACGCGACCGGTTGGGCGATCGTGCTCTATGCCGCGATATTTCCGTCGCTGATGTCACAGGTTCTCTATGTCCGCGGCGTCGAAATGATCGGCGCCAACCGCGCCGGCCTGTTCATCAACGCCATCCCGGTCTATGGAACGCTGCTTTCCGTTCTGCTCGTCGGCGAGACGTTTCACGCCTATCATCTGGTGGCATTGCTGCTCGTCCTCGGCGGCATCGCGATCGCCGAACACGGCCGGCCGAGGCCGCCGAAGTGACGGCACGCTTTATCGCGGCCCATGGTGAGCGCTCAAAAGAGAAACGCGCCGGATGGGGCCGGCACGTTTGCATTTCATATCCAAGCTGGAACAGCGTGGCTGCTCAATCGACGTTGAACACCAGCGGCTTCGCCTGGCGGATCGCCGCGTTGGCGCGCAGCTTGTCGAGCACCGTCTCGGAAACCGGACCATCGACGTAAAGCAGCGCGATCGCGTCACCGCCCTGCTTTTCGCGACCGAGCTGGAAGTTGGCGATGTTGACGCCGGCATCGCCGAGGGTCGTGCCGATGAAGCCGATCATGCCGGGAACGTCGGTGTTGGTGATATAGACCATGTGGTTGCCGACGTCGGCATCGAGGTTGATGCCCTTGATCTGGATGAAGCGCGGCTTGCCGTCGGAGAAGACCGTGCCGGCGACCGATCGGGTCTGGTTCGCCGTCTTCACCGTCAGCTTGATATAGCCGTCGAAGACGCCCGTCTTGTCGCGCTTGACCTCAGAAAGGATGATGCCCTTTTCCTTGATCATGATCGGTGCGGAGACCATGTTGACGTCAGCCACCTGAGGACGGATCAGGCCGGCGAGAACGGCGCTGGTCAGCGCCTTGGTGTTCATTGTTGCGGTCGACCCGTCATAGAGGATTTCGATTTCCTTGATGGCGCTTTCCGTCGCCTGCCCGACAAAGGCGCCAAGCACGTCGGCGAGGCGGATGAAGGGTTTCAGGATCGGCGCTTCCTCGGCGGTGATCGACGGCATGTTGATGGCGTTGGTGACGGCGCCCTTGACGAGATAGTCCGCCATCTGCTCGGCCACCTGCAGCGCCACGTTCTCCTGCGCCTCGGTGGTCGAGGCCCCGAGATGCGGCGTGCAGACGACGTTCGGCAGGCCAAAGAGCGGGCTTTCGGTGGCGGGCTCCACCTCAAAGACGTCGAAGCCCGCGCCGGCGACATGGCCGGACTTCAGCGCATCGGCGAGCGCCTTCTCGTCGACGAGGCCGCCGCGGGCACAGTTGATGATGCGCACACCCGGCTTGGTCTTGGCAATCGCCTCGGCGCTGAGGATGTTGCGCGTCTTGTCGGTCAGCGGCACGTGCAGGGTGATGAAGTCGGCCTGCGCGAGAAGTTCGTCCAGCTCGACCTTGACGACGCCCATTTCCTCCGCCCGCTCCTTCGACAGGAACGGATCATAGGCGAGCACGTGCATCTTGAGACCGATTGCACGGGCACAGACGATCGAGCCGATATTGCCGGCACCGATCACGCCGAGCACCTTGCCGGTAATCTCGACGCCCATGAACTTCGACTTTTCCCACTTGCCGGCCTGGGTGGAATTGTCGGCGGCGGGAAGCTGACGGGCGACCGCGAACATCAGCGCGACCGCGTGCTCGGCCGTGGTGATCGAGTTGCCGAAGGGCGTGTTCATGACGATGATGCCGCGGCGCGAGGCGGCCGGAATGTCGACATTGTCGACGCCGATGCCGGCGCGGCCGACGACCTTGAGATTGGCCGCCGCGGCGATCAGCTTTTCCGTCACCTTGGTGGCGGAGCGGATGGCGAGACCGTCGTAATTGCCGATGATCTCGGCAAGCTTCTCCTTGTCTTTGCCGAGCTTCGGCTGGAAATCCACTTCGACGCCGCGATCGCGGAAGATCTGAACGGCGGTTTCCGAAAGTTCATCGGATACGAGAACGCGAGGTGCCATGAAAGGCCTCCTTGGAACAGTGTCTGAACGGAATTGGAGTGGCTTCGCCCTTAAGAAGAGCGAAACGGTCGCGTCGGATCAGGCGGCGGCCTGCGAGAGCGTCGCTTTCTGGGTCTCGAATGCCCAGGTGAGCCACGGCATCAGCGCTTCCATATCGGCCGCCTCGATCGTCGCGCCGGACCAGATGCGGAGGCCGGAGGGAGCATCCCGATAGTGCCCGATATCGAAGGCGACGCCCTCCTTGTCGAGAAGCGCGACGAGGCCCTTGGCGAAGGCGGCCTGCGCATCGGCATCGAGGGCCGTCACGTCGCGGTCGACGATCTTCAGGCAAACAGAGGTGTTGGAGCGGGTCTCCGGCTTGACGGCCAGGTTGGCGATCCAGTCATTGGCGGCGACGAAACGGTGGATCAGGTCGGCATTGGCATCGGCCCGCGCGATCAGCCCCTTGAGGCCGCCGACCGACTTCGCCCAGAGAAGCGCGTCGATATAGTCCTCGACGCAGAGCATCGACGGCGTGTTGATCGTCTCGCCGGTAAAGATGCCCTCAATCAGCTTTCCGCCCTTGGTCATGCGGAAGATCTTCGGCAGCGGCCAGGCCGGTACATGGCTTTCCAGCCGTTCGACCGCGCGCGGGCTGAGGATCAGCACGCCATGGCCGCCCTCGCCGCCCAGAACCTTCTGCCAGGAGAAGGTGACGACGTCGAGCTTGGCGAAGTCGAGTTCCTGCGCGAATGCGGCCGAGGTCGCGTCGCAGATCGTCAGGCCCTTGCGGTCGGCGGGAATGAAATCGGCATTCGGGACGCGGACGCCCGAAGTCGTTCCGTTCCAGGTGAAGACGACGTCGCGGTCGAAATCGACCTTTGAGAGATCCGGCAGTTCGCCGTAGTCGGCCTCGAAGCGGCGGACGTCGGGAAGCTTCAGCTGCTTGATCACGTCGGTGACCCAGCCGGCGCCGAAACTTTCCCAGGCGAGCATGTCGACGCCTCGCGCGCCAAGCAGCGACCACAGCGCCATCTCGACGGCGCCGGTGTCAGAAGCGGGCACGATACCGATGCGGTAGTCGCCGGGCACCTCGAGAATTTCACGGGTAAGATCGATGGCTTGCTTGAGCTTCGTCTTGCCGATCTTGGCGCGGTGCGAACGACCGAGCGGCGCATCGGAGAGAGCTTCGAGCGTCCATCCGGGACGCTTGGCGCAAGGACCAGAAGAAAAATGGGTATTTGCCGGGCGCACGTCCGGCTTGGCAGGTTTCGTCATATGCTATCCTCTCAGATAGAAGCCCCTCGTTGGGGAGGGGTGTCCCGCCGTCCGAAATATTGTGGCGCAGAGAGGATGTCAAGCGGCTTGTGTCGCGTATGACACGATTTTTGGCGCTTCGAGCACATCGTGCTGTGTTGCAGACGGAGCCCTACCAGAGTGCGAACCGCAAGCCTGCGCGGATTTCGTGGCGGGAAAGGCCGTCATCATGGCCCTTGCTGCCGCTTGCACCGGCAAGCGCCTCGGCGCCGAAGCCAAACATGTCGCCCTCAGCGATGCGGGAATAGCGATAGCCGATGTCGAACTTTAGCCGGTCGGTAACGTCGTAGGAGAGACCCGCCATCACCGCATAGGTGAACCGCCAACTGTCGCGACCCTCATAGGAACCTCCCGCCGCCGCCCCGGAACAGGCACCGCCGCCGGCGATACAGGTCGAGCTTTCGCGAACCGTTTTCCAGTCGATATGCGTCGCGCCGATGCCGGCGCCGACATAGGGCGTGAAACCGGCGAGCGTCGCCAGATCGACATAGCCGTTCGCCATTAGCCCGAGAGCGGAGAAATTGCCGCTTTGGGAAAGCGCGCAGGACGTTCCGGCCCCCTCGCCCGCACAAGGGCCTGCGGTAAGCGACGAGCCGTTGAAACGGCCTTCGAAATATTCGGCTGTCAGATCGGCGCGGAAGACGTCGGTGATCCGATAGCCCACGCCGATCGTGCCGGAGACCGGCTCATCGAAACGGGCGTCGTCGAATGGAACATTGCTGTAGCTGCCGGTGCCGCTATTGAAATTGCGATAGAAGGGATCGCCCTCGCCTGTCCAGCCCGCATAGCCGATGTCGCCGCGCAGATAGAGGCGGCTGCCCGCTTCCTTTTCGGTGGAGATCGTGATCTCCGGCGCGTCGAGCAGATCTTCGTCGTTCGCCGCGGCTGCGTCGGCCAAGAGCAGGCCAGCGCTCAGAGCGATACCGAGAATTCCGTTCCGCCAGTCCATGTCGCATGCCCTCGCCAGTCGTCAACGCCACCCGTAAGTGCCTCGTTAACTATTGGCAGGGACAAGTTAACCAGCGGTTAAGCATGTTGATTGGGAAACTTTTAACGAATGCCTCTCGTCGCACGGCATGCAGCAATTCCAGGTACTACACAGCAGCTGGCGGGGCAGCATGGGCGCGCGTGGCGAAGACAAAGCTTCAACTTATCAATGCTGATAAGGGGCTCCGGCCGGAGCCCCTTAACCGCCGGTTGTGGCTCCTACTTATACACGATGGGTTCGGCCGGCGGCACGTAGGCGGCTTCGCATGGGCTACCGAACGTGTAGCGAAGACCGGCCCGCGCCTCGTGGACATAGATGTCCTTGTCGAAACCGGGACCGCTGCCGAGATTGAAACCGAACATGTCGCCGCCGTCGATATGGCGAAAACGGTATCCGACGTCTGCCTTGAGATTGCAGGTGAGGTCCACCGCCGTGCCGGCCATCAACGCATAGGTAAAGCGCCACTTGGCCCGGCCGTCATGCTCGACGGTCGGATCGCAGTTCGTCGGATCGGTGGCGTCGCAGCTCGTGTTGCGCAACGTTCCCCATTTCACGCGCGTGCCGCCGATACCGGCGCCGACATAGGGTGTGAAGGAGCCGTAGGTTCCAAGGTCCACATAGGCATTGGCCAACAGGCTCCATGCCGACATCGAAGCGATATCGGTCGACACGCAGTTGGCAGCGACACCGCAGCTGCCGCTGGTCGAGCCCGTGAAATCCGCCTCGCCGAGGTAATCAAGCGTCACGTCTGCGCGCAGATAGTTGTTGATCTGATAGCCGACACCGCCGCCGAGGACGTAGGAGTCATCGAGATCGGCCCTGTCGAAGTCGACCAGACTTGCGTTGGAGCCCTGGAAGAAATGCGCGCCGCGCAGATCGTTCCAAGCGTAGCCGACATCGCCTCGCAAATACCAGCCACTCGTCTCGACGACTTCAACCGGTTGCTCGACATAAGGCGGCTCTGCTGGCGGCTGATAGACGTCTGCGGCGAAAACCGACGTGCCACTGAGCAAAGCAGCAGCAACGCCACCAAAAATCCTCTTCATGCCCACCCCAATACGCTGGAATACCCTCGCTCGCCGATCCGAATAGATACAATCAGACGAGATGCTCGGCAGGATAGTGCCCGGGAAAGGTTAAGCCTCGATTAACTACAAAAATTTACCGTGAATATTAACGATTTGAAGTATTCGCGGCACTCAGGCATGAATCGGTGACAATGCCCGCGTGCAGGACGTACGTGCGACCTGGACATGAGACTAGAGCGCGTCGCGTTCAAGCGTAGTCACGCGGAGCGCTTTAGGTCTTTGTTTTGTGCATGTCGTCATCCCAAAACCGCGGCACAGTTTTGGGCGGCATGCATCAGTGAAGACGCGGCCAGCGAAGGCCGCGCCTTCGTCGATCCGGAACGGGCGGCTTCGGTCAGGCGGCGTTGCGCACGCTGCCGATCACGTTGACCAGTTCGTCGACGATGCGCTCGACCTTGCCGCGGTCGTCGCCTTCCGCCATCACGCGGATCAGGGGCTCGGTGCCGGAAGGGCGGATCAGAAGCCGGCCGCCCTTGGCGAGCTCCGCTTCGGCGTCGGCGATCGCCTGGCGTACCGACTCATGTTCCAGCGGCTTGCCCGTGGAAACGCGGACATTCTTCAAGACTTGCGGCACCGGCTCGAAGCGTCGGCAAACCTCGCTCACGGCCTTGCCCTGCCGCTTGACGACGGCGAGGATCTGCAGCGCCGCGACGAGGCCATCCCCCGTCGTGCCGAAATCGGAAAGGACGATGTGGCCGGACTGCTCGCCGCCGACGTTCAGCCCGTCCTGCCGCATCTGTTCGACGACATAGCGGTCGCCGACCTTGGTGCGGTGGAGCTTCAGCCGTCGCGTCTGGAGATAGCGCTCGAGACCGAGATTCGACATGACGGTGGCCGCGATGCCGCCGCCCTGCAGCATGCCGTCGGCCGCCCAGCTGTCGGCAATCACCGCCATCAGCTGGTCTCCATCGATCACCGTGCCCTTCTCGTCGACGATCAGCACCCGGTCGGCGTCGCCGTCGAGTGCAATGCCGATGTCGGCCCGCACCTCGTGAACCTTCTTCTGCAGGGCCTCCGGATGCGTCGAGCCGCATTCGAGATTGATGTTGACGCCGTTCGGCTCGGTGCCGATCGATACCACCTCGGCACCGAGTTCCCAAAGCGCCAGGGGAGCGACCTTGTAGGCGGCGCCGTTCGCGCAATCGATGGCGATCCTCAGTCCCTTCAGGGTGACGTCGCGCGGCAGCGTGCGCTTCGCCTGCTCGATATAGCGGTAGATGTCACCGTCGACGCGCTTGGCCCGGCCGATGTCCTCGGGCTTGGCAAGCTGCCCCGACATGTCCTGGTCGATGAGCTCCTCGATCTTTTCCTCGATGTCGTCGGAGAGCTTGTAGCCGTCCGGCCCGAACAGCTTGATGCCGTTGTCGCGGAACGGGTTGTGCGAGGCCGAGATCATCACCCCGATATCGGCGCGGAGCGACCGCGTCAGCATCGCAACGCCAGGCGTCGGGATCGGCCCGAGCAGGAAGACGTCGAGACCGGCGGCGGTGAAGCCCGCCACCATGGCGTTTTCCAGCATATAGCCCGAAAGTCGCGTGTCCTTGCCGATCACCACGCGGTGACGATGCGCGCCGTTGCGGAAAATGGTTCCGACCGCAACGCCGACGCGCATGGCGAGATCGGCGGTCATCGGGAATATATTGGATTGGCCGCGAATACCATCGGTGCCGAAATACTTGCGCTTCATAAGAACTCCATCGTCCTGCTTCGGCAGGATCTCTTTTGCCGGGCGCGTCTGGTTGCGTGTTCCGCGACTAGTCTTCATGTCCCCGGACCTCGCCTGCGGGCCTTTCGAAGAGGGACTGGAAACGCGGCCGCGCTTCCTCCCCTCGCTTCAACTATAGTAAGCCCCTTCCCGTCGAAACGGTAAATGGGGCGGCTTTGCGCCATCTTTGACACAAATGCACAACAAACGGCAGCAACACTACCATCAGAAATCATTACAGGGCGTTATCAAGCGCGCCGTGCTTGGCGATGACTCTAAACGCGTCGCGTTTCAAACGTATTCACGCGGCGCGCTGTAGGTCTTTGTCTTGTACAGTCGTTATCCCAAAACTGCTGCACACTTTTGGGCGACATGCATGAGGCCGCAAAAAACCGCCGCTCCCTTCGGAAGCGGCGGTTTTGATTGGCATGGCCGTGGACGCCGGCTCAATTACTGCGGCTGCGGCTCGAAGCCGCCTTCGGGTTCCTCGCCCTTGTTGCCGACTTCCTTCTTCGTGCCGGCCGACGGCACCGCCGACCCACGATGCGGCGGTGTGTCGTCGCCAAGATCGCGTGCCGGCTTCTCGCCGCGGATCAGCGCCTTGATCTCGTCGCCGGTCAGCGTCTCGTACTCCAAGAGTCCCTCCGCGAGCGCCACGAACTCATGGTGCTTTTCGGTCAGGATGCTGCGCGCCGCTTCATAGGCGTCGTCGATCAGGCGGCGGATCTCGTTGTCGATCTTCTGGGCGGTCGCTTCGGAGACGTTCTTCTGCTGCGCCACGGAGTGGCCGAGGAAGACCTCCTGCTGGTTTTCGCCATAGGCAACCTGGCCGAGTTGGTCGGAGAAGCCCCATTGCGTGACCATTGCCCGCGCAAGCTTCGTCGCCTGCTCGATATCGGACGATGCGCCGGAGGTGATGTTCTCCTTGCCGAAGGTCAGTTCCTCGGCGACGCGCCCGCCCATCATGATGGCAAGGCGTGAGATCATCCACTTGTAGCTCATCGAATAGCGGTCGCCTTCGGGTAGTTGCATCACCATGCCGAGCGCGCGGCCGCGGGGGATGATCGTCGCCTTGTGCAGCGGATCGGCCGAAGGAACGTTGAGGGCGACGATCGCGTGACCGGCCTCGTGATAGGCGGTGAGTTTCTTCTCGGCTTCGGTCATGGCGGAGGAGCGACGCTCCGCACCCATCATGATCTTGTCCTTGGCGTCCTCGAACTCCTGCATGGTGACGAGGCGCTTGTTGCGCCGCGCCGCCATCAGCGCCGCCTCGTTGACGAGGTTCATCAGGTCGGCGCCGGAGAAGCCGGGCGTACCGCGCGCCAGAACCTTGAGGTCGACATTCGGCGCCAGAGGCACATTGCGGACATGTACCTTGAGGATTCGCTCGCGGCCGTTGATGTCCGGGTTCGGCACGACGACCTGGCGGTCGAAGCGGCCGGGACGCAACAGCGCCGGATCCAGCACGTCGGGGCGGTTCGTCGCGGCGATCAGGATGATGCCTTCATTGGCCTCGAAGCCGTCCATCTCGACGAGCAACTGGTTCAGCGTCTGCTCACGCTCGTCATTGCCGCCGCCGAGGCCGGCGCCACGATGACGGCCGACCGCGTCGATTTCGTCGATGAAGATGATGCAGGGCGCGTTCTTCTTCGCCTGCTCGAACATGTCGCGGACGCGCGAGGCACCGACACCGACGAACATTTCGACGAAGTCGGACCCGGAGATGGTGAAGAAGGGCACGTTCGCCTCACCCGCAACCGAGCGGGCAAGCAGCGTCTTGCCGGTACCGGGCGGGCCGACCAGCAGCACGCCGCGCGGGATGCGGCCGCCGAGCCGCTGGAACTTCTGCGGATCACGCAGGAATTCGACGATTTCCTCGAGGTCCTGCTTGGCCTCGTCGACGCCGGCGACGTCGTCAAAGGTCACGCGGCCATGCGCCTCCGTCAGCAGCTTGGCCTTGGACTTGCCGAAGCCCATAGCGCCGCGCGAGCCGCCTTGCATCTGGCGCATGAAAAACAGCCAGACGCCGAGGATCAGAAGCATCGGCAACAGGGTGCCGATATAGCTCAGGAAGCCGGAAGAACCGTCGGTTTCCGGACGCACCGTCACCGTTACATCCTTCGCCTCGAGCCGCTCGGTCAAGGCGGTGTCGACGGCGGGGGCATAGGTCTGGAACGTCGCACCGCTTTCGGTGTAGCTGCCGATCACCTTGGAGCCGGTGATCACAACTTCCTTGACGCGGCTGGCGTCGACGTCCTTCAGGAATTGCGAGAAGGGAATTTCACGCGAGCCCGTGCGCTCTGTCGGCTGCTGGAACATGCTGAACAGCGCGATCAGGAGAAGCGCTATGATTGCCCAGAGGGCAAAATTTCGAAAATTAGGGTTCATCGAACTCCCCGGAACCTGTGACAGCCCGCGCTTTCGCCGGGCTGCTGTATGCCCTTAACATAGGGTTCCGGCATCGCCTTGCCAAGGAAAACCGCCGGTCACCCTTCCATTTCTGTCAAAACGTCTTCAACCGGCGGCGGGGCATATCTGTCGCGCCCGAACAACAGCGCGATCGTATCTGCCATGCTCCTGTCGAAACCCGGCAAAAAGGTGTCGTAGGGGCCGATCCGGCATTCGAGCCTCGCCGCTGCGGTCTCGGCGCCGGAGCCGGCGCTGTCCGCTGGCTCGGCGCGAGGTGCCACCAGCGACGCCCTCTTGGCAATCCCCTCCGGCAGTCCTGCGGCAATAAGCCTCTGCCGCCACATGCCGCCCTCGCCCTCCGCGCTGATCGTCAGGGCCGGGCCGAGGCTCGCTATGGTGAACCGGCCGTCCCAGGAACCGCTCTCCCCTGCGCCCAACCTCAGGAGCGGCAGATCGCGCTCCTCGCGATAAAGATAAAGGCCGTCTCGGCGCCGGTCGAAAACGACGCGGCCCGCGGTCATCCGTCCCACCTCGCCCGATCGCAGAAAGCCTGACAGCCGCTCGACCGTTGCCCGCCCCGGCGGATGTTCGCGGCCGCCGATCACCGCTGCGACGGTCATCAAGGCGCGGCGCCAGTCGGCATCGTCCATCCGTCCGGCCTGCGCCGCCGCGACCTCGGCGACGAGTCCCTCGTGAACGCGCAGATGCTCCAGTAGCAAGGCAGCCGCTCTTGCCGAGGAGGCGGCACGCAGCAGGCCGTCCCGCTGAGAGCCCGGCGCATGCTCCGCAACCGCGAGGCGGGCACGCACCCGGGCGCGCTCGAACAAGGGATTTTCATTGCTCGGATCGTCGAGCCAGCCAATGCCGCGCGCCTCCAGGAAGGTGCGGATATCGGCACGGCGCACCCGAATGAATGGTCGCAGCACCCAAATGCGGCGCCCGAAGAGCATGGCCGCCGCCATTCCGGCGCTGCCGGGGCCCCGACCCTCGTCGCGCGCAGCGCGCATGGCAATCGTCTCGTTCTGATCATCGCGCGTGTGGCCGGTGACGATACAGTCGGCAGCGAAAGCGGCTGCCGCTTCGGCCAGCAAGTCGTAGCGCTTCCGACGGGCCGCCGCCTGAATGCCCGAGCGTGGTTTGTCGCCCTGCCAATGACCGATCCGGTGGGGAATGCCAAGCCCGGCGCAGAATGCCCCGACGGCCGCAGCCTCACCGGCGGACTCCGGCCTCAAGGCATGATCGACCGTGCAGGCGGCGAGTGAGAACCCGTTGAATTCATGAGTATCGAGCGCTTCGTGAAGCGCACTGAGCAGCCCCTTGGAATCGCTGCCCCCGGAAATGGCGACGAGAATCCGCCCTGGCTTGATAAAGGATTTGAGAAAACGTCTTGCCGCAGCGATGACGGCCTCTGGCATAGGGATGGCCTCAGCAGCCGAAGCGGCTCTGTTCGCTCGTCACCTTCGCCTTAACCGCAGCCGATGCCTTGGGATAACGCTTGTTCACCTCGCGCAAGGTGGCGCAGGCGGTTTCCTTGTTGTCGAGCGCCCCGAGCGACATGCCGAGCTTGAGCAGCATTTCGGGCGCCTTCGGCGACTTGCCGTAAGTCTGATGGGCATTCAGGAAGGTCTTCGCGGACTCGTTGTACTTGCCCTGGGAATATTGAGCTTCGCCCATCCAGAAGCTTGCGTCGGCCGCCTTGTCGCCCTCCGGGAAAGCCGCGAGGTAGTCGCGGAACTCCTGCTCCGCCATGCCATAATCGCCGGAGAGGACATGGCCGTAGGCCGATTGATAAAGATCGCCCGGATTGCCGAGGGCAGCGGTCTGCTGCTCGTTTCCGGGATTGGCGTTGAGGCCGCCATCGTCTTGAGTGGCAATCCCGCTATCCACGCCCGGAAGCGTGGCGTTGGCGCCGGGCTCAGTACCCGTCGTCGTCGAGACCGGATTGCCGTTTTCATCGAAGATGATCGTGCCGAGCGTGCTTGGCGGCGGTGCCGCGCCTGCGGCATTCGGATCGGCGCTTGCGATGCCGGTGCCGTCCGCGGGGGCAGTCGTCGCCGGGCTATCCGTCACCTCGGGGGTGACGGACGCCTGATCGCTGGACTTCGGCGTTTCAAGTGCGCCGCTTTTCTTTGAAGAGGACTTGCCGCCTTCCAGATCCTGGAAGCGGAACTCGTTATCCTCCTGGAACTTCCGGATCTGCTCCTGCATCTGCAGAAGCTGGAAGCTCATTTCCTCGATACGCCCGTTGAGCGAGCGGATCTGTTCCTCGAGTTGGCCGATCCGGCCGACGTCGGTCGATTGCACCTTCACCACCGGCAGGTCGCCCTTGCTGGCGGCAGCGGCATGGGTCGCGCGGGGCAAGAGCCCCGAGAGCGGCATGGCATTTGCCGTTTGGCCGAGACCCGCAAGGGCCGCAAGACCAACCAGCCCTGCCACGACAAATTTCTTCATCTCATTTGTCCTGTTCGATAGATTGTTCTCACCCGGACCACGCTCCGCAGTACATACGACGATTCCATAGGGCGAGTGCCGCACAGTTTTCCAATTGCCGTGAAAAAGCAACGGAGTTCGGCCAAAGTGTGGTAAAAAAGAAAAGGCGGCCCGCGGCCGCCCCTTCAAAAAACCATTCAAATCGCCGGCTATCAGCTTCCCGCACCGCCGAGAACGGTGACGGCGCGGCGGTTCTGCGACCAGCAGGAAATGTCGTCGCAGACGGCGACCGGCTTTTCCTTGCCGTAGGAGATCGTCCGCATGCGGTTCGCGGGAACGCCGCGGCCGATGAGGTACTCGCGCGTCGCAGCGGCGCGGCGGGCGCCGAGCGCCAGGTTGTATTCGCGGGTGCCGCGCTCGTCGGCATGGCCCTCGACGGTGATGGCATAGTTCGGGTACTTCGCCAGCCACTGCGCCTGGCGGTCGAGCGTTGCTTGGGCGTCGGCACGGATCGAGCTAGAATCGGTATCGAAGAAGATGCGGTCGCCGACATTGACGGTGAAGTCCTGCTGCGAGCCCGGCGTCGCAGCGCCTGCGCCAAGGCCGAGGCCGGCGGCATCGTTCGGCATGTTCTTCTTGGAAGCGCAGCCGGCGACGGCAAGTGTCATCACGAGAGCGAGCATGACGGGATTGCGGGCGAGGGTCTGCATGCGGCTTGCTGCCGGGCTGTCAATTCGGCTCATGGGCCGGGTCTCCTTGAGAAGTGTCTGAATTCACGGTTGCCAGACTGTAACCGGAAGCGGTTAATTGCTTTTCAACAGTTATGGTTAACAAATCGAGAATCTGCGTCGGGCGCCTGCTAGACCAGCACTTTGCGGCGAGAAAGCGGCACATCGGCCACAATTGCCGCCATGCCTGTGGACGAAACCCGCCGCACCTGTGGACGAATGATGCGAGAGGCGGGATGCGGGCGACAGCCGCTCGCATCCCTTTTCGGCCAATCTATTCCATCAGCGGCGACCAGGCTGGGTCGGAGGCGAAGCCCTGGGTCTGGATGAGCTGCTCGTTATAGCCGGTCAGGTCGATCGAATAGAGCTGTGGCCCGCCGGCACCGGCATTCTGGCGGAAGAACATCAGCACGCGGCCGTTCGGCGCCCAGGTCGGGCCCTCGTTGTGGAAGCCGGTCGTGAGAATACGCTCGCCGGAGCCGTCCGGCTTCATCACGCCGATCGAGAACTTGCCGCCCGACTGCTTGGTGAAGGCGATCAGATCGCCGCGCGGCGACCAGACCGGCGTCGAATAGGAACCGTCGCCGAAGGAAATGCGGGTCTGGCCGGAGCCGTCCGCACCCATGACATAGAGCTGCTGCTTGCCGCCACGGTCACTTTCGAAAACGACCCGGGCACCATCGGGCGAGTAGGAAGGCGAGGTGTCGATCGCAGCAGTGTTGGTCAGCCGCGTCGTCGTGCGCGAACGCAGGTCCATCGTATAGATGTTGGCGTTGCCTTCCTGCTGCAGGCTCATGATCACCCGCTGCCCGTCCGGCGAGAAGCGCGGCGCAAAGGTCATGCCCGGGAAATTTCCGACCACTTCGCGCTGCCCGGTTTCGAGCTGCAGCAGATAGACGCGCGGCTGCTGGTTCTCGAAGGACATGTAGGTGATTTCCTGACGGTTCGGCGAGAAGCGCGGCGTCAGCACGATGTCGTTCGAATTGGTGAGCGCGCGGGCGTTGAAGCCGTCCTGGTCCATGATCGCGAGCTGCCGCTTGCGGGCATTCTTCGGTCCGCTTTCGGCGACATAGACGATGCGCGTGTCGAAATAGCCCTTTTCGCCGGTGATCCGCTCATAGATCGCGTCAGCGATGATATGGGCGACGCGACGCCAGTTTTCCGGCTGGGTATAGAATTGCTGGCCGAGCATCTGCTGACCGGCGAATGTGTCCCAAAGACGGAATTCCGCCTTCAGCCTGCCGTCACCTTCTTGGGTTACCCGGCCGATGACCAGCGCCTGCGCATTGATGACCTTCCAGTCCTCGAAGCGCGGAGCGGCATCGGGGTTGGCGATTTTCTCAATGAAGGCACCCTTGTCGATCGGTGCGAAAAGCCCGGAGCGCTTGAGATCGGCGGCGACCACGTCGGAAATCTTCTGGGCGAGCTCGCCCTGGAGGAAGTCGGTCACCGCGATCGGCAACGGCTCGACATTGCCCTTGTTGATGTCGATCTCCACGACCGCGTTTGCCGGCGCAGCAAAAAGCGCGCCTGCGAACATCAACGTGAAAAGACGGAGAAGATTGCGTCTCAGCATTTCCATAAAGCCTTTCAGCCTTTCATCCTTCTGGGCGGGCGAGGAAAACTGTGCGCGGCCTTCCGCTCACATCACGCCCAACCTGTCTAGAGCATTGAGCTTGGGTCGAAGTTGACGACCACCTCGCTCCACGAATCGTACTTGTCTGGGGGCAGCCCCGTGAAAGGAGCTGATTTAAGAACGGCACGTCGCGCACCGCTGGCAAGCGCCCGGCGTGCCGCTTCCGAGCCGCCGGTCGCTTCGACTTCCGGCTCGCCGATCAACTCACCGTTCTGATCGAGCTGGAAGGTCACCTTGATGCGCACGTCCGCCGCATCGGCCATGCCGGGAATGATCGACCAATTGTTCTGGATCTGGCCGCGCAGTGCGTCCATTTCACTCTGCGAAAGCGTGTTGCCGCTCGTCGTCTTCTTGCCGCCGAGCGCCGCTTCCTCCGTCGAGCGCTTGGCGCCGCCGCCGGAAGACTCCTGCTTGTTGAGCAGCGCCGCAATCTCGTCGGCGTTGAAGTCGCTCTCCTTCTGGGAGGATGCCTTCTTCTGCTCCTTCTTGGTCTCTTCCTTCTTGCGCTCCGGGGTCTTTGCCGTCTGGGCCGGCTTTTCGACCTTCGGCTTGACTTGCGGGGTGGGGACCTTGTCAGGCAACGCCTCGGCCTCCGGATTTTCGGCCGGCTGTTCCTCGGCGGGCGCCGGCTCCGGTTTGGTCTCCGGCTTCACTTCCTGTTTCGGTTCCGGGAGTGCGGCAACTTCGGTCGCCGGCTCCGAAGCCGGCTTGGGCTCCTCGACCTTCTGGATTTCCTCCTTCACCGGATCGGGTGTCGGCGGCGCCTTCTCGGTCTTTTCGGGGGCGGCGGCAGATTCGTTCTCGACGGGCTTGCTTTCAGGTTTCGGCGGCGTCTTCAGGTCGACGTCGTTGTCGCCGATATTCTCGGCGTTCTCGACCGGTGTCGGCTTCTTGGTTGGGACGGGCGAAGCCTTTTCCTTGGCCGGTGCCTTCTTGTCGCCCTGCTGGATCTGGGTCATGTCGGTGATCGGCACGATGTCGACCGGCAGCGCCTCGACATCCGCGACCTCGAATTCGGCCGGGCTGCCAAGCGACACCAGCGCCCAGGTCAGAACCAGAGCGTGGAGGACAGCAGATGTAGCAAGACCGCCCTTCATCTCCGGGGATCACTTTTCCTGTTCTTGAAGCGTTACGAGCCCGAGATTCTTGAAGCCGGCCGCCGAGATGCGCGCCATGACCTTCATCACCGTGCCGTAGTCGGCATTGGTGTCGCCGCGCACATAGATGCGCTCGTTGTAGCCGGTCGTGGCGATCGCCTCGAGCTTCGGAACGACTTCGTCGATGCCGATCGGCGTCTCCTGCAGGAAGATCTCGCCGGCCGGATTGACCGAGACGGTGATCGGCTGGGTGTCGGCATTCATCGCCTTCGCCTGCGTTTCCGGCAGGTCGATCGGCACGCCCACCGTCATCATCGGTGCCGCCACCATGAAGATGATCAACAGCACGAGCATGACGTCGACGAGCGGCGTCACGTTGATTTCGCTGATCGTGCCGCCCTTGCCTCTGCGCCGACGGCGTCCGCCGCCCGAGCCCTTGGCTCCGCCTACTGCCATACCCATCAGCGTCGTCTCCGTGCCCGAAGGTCGTTATTGCGCGGCCTGGCGCGAAGGTTGCAGCTTCTCGTCGATCTGCCGCGACAGGATGGCGGAGAACTCGTCGGCGAAGGCCTCCATGCGGGCGGTCAGCTTGCCGGCGTCGGCAGTGAACTTGTTATAGGCGATGACGGCGGGAATAGCGGCGAGCAGGCCGATGGCTGTCGCCAGCAGCGCCTCGGCGATACCCGGCGCAACGACGGCGAGGTTGGTCGACTTCGAGCCGGCGATCGCCTGGAACGAGGTCATGATACCGACGACGGTGCCGAAGAGGCCGATGAACGGAGCCGCCGAACCGATCGTCGCGAGCGAACCGAGCCGCGCCTCGAGCGTTTCGGATTCGCGGGCGAGCGTCACATCCATGGCGCGGTCGATGCGCATCTGCAGGCCGATCGGCGAGCGGGCGCCGCGTTCGAAGCTCTTCTTCCACTCGCGCATCGCCGAGACGAAGATCGCGCCCATGCCGGTCGTCTGACGATCGGAGAGCGTACGATAGAGCTCCTCGAGCGACTGGCCGGACCAGAAGACCTGCTCGAAATTGTCCAGCTGGCGGCGAACGCGCCCGTAGTTCAGCGACTTGTCGACGACGATCGCCCAGGTCCAGACCGAAGCTGCAATCAGCCCCAGCATGACCAGCTTGACCACCAAGCCTGCTTGCATGAACAGCGACCAGAGGGTCACATCGCTCGTCGCGGCCAATCCAACCTGTTCCATCGATCTCAGTCCCCGAATCCAAACACCCGGCAGAGCAACGCATGCTCATGACCGGGTCGCCCAAACGTCCTGCTGCAAAATGCCCCGGCATCGCTGCCATTCGCGGCGATTGCGATATACTCGCTTCAGCTTGCCTTCTTGCCGTCAATTTTGGTCAAAGGATGACGTGCACTGCACAAATCCTGATACACAGATAAAGACACTATTATCGTTAAGGGAGTGTTACCGAAGCGATGCTTGCCGGCGGCACGGCAAGGAACTTCGCCGGCTCTTGCACGTTTCGGAGCCGAACCGGAATCGGTTTGGGATCACCCATGGCCGCTCGAAACGAACCGCTCTCCGAATACAACCGGCGCCGCGACTTCACCAAGACACGCGAGCCCAAGGGCAAGGTCGCGCGGACCAGCGGTGACCGGAAGCGCTTCCTGGTCCAGAAGCACGACGCCACACGCCTGCACTACGACTTTCGCCTCGAATGGGAGGGCGTGCTGAAGAGCTGGGCGGTCACGCGCGGCCCCAGTCTCAACCCGGGAGACAAGCGCCTTGCCGTGCGCACCGAGGATCACCCCCTCGCCTATGGAGACTTCGAGGGCACGATACCGGAAGGAGAATATGGCGGCGGCACGGTGATGCTCTGGGACACAGGCTGGTGGGAGCCGGAAGACGACCCGACGAAGGCTCTGAGGAGGGGCAAGCTTTCCTTCAAATTGCACGGCAGCCGGATGAAAGGTGGCTGGGCGCTCGTGCGCATGCGGAAGCGCGACGGCGACAAGCGGGAAAACTGGCTGCTCGTCAAGGAAACCGACGAGATCGCCTCTGAGGACGGCGAGAGCCTGATCCAGGAGAATCTTACTAGCGTGGTCACCGGCCGCACAATGGACGAGATCGCTCGAGGCAAGGGCGAGAAACGGGCGCGCGTCTGGCATTCCAACAGGAGCACCGCCGCCAACCTAAAGGCAGGCGCGATTGCCGATAAGGACGAAGCTCTCAAGCACTGAAGCCGGCTGGTGGCGGAGGTGGATTCGCCGCATTTGTTCGATGGATTCTGCGAGGGACACGGAGGTCGAGGCCATGAAACTGGAAGCAGTGAAACCGACAGACGCCGCGCCGAAAACGGGGAAGGGCAAACCCGCTGCCACGAAGAGCAAGGCGTCGTCCAGCAATGGCGACGCCGACGTCCTCGGCGTCCGGATCTCGCACCCCGAGCGCATCCTCTTCGAAGGCCAGGGCATCACCAAGATCGACCTTGCCCGCTACTATGCCGTGGTCGCGGAGCGGATGCTGCCCTTCGCAGCCGATCATCCCCTTTCGCTGGTGCGCTGCCCGCAGGGCGGTGAGCGGCACTGCTTCTACCAGAAGCACGCCAGCGACGGTTTCCCGGAGGCGATCCGCGAGGTGCCGATCGAAGAATCGTCCGGCGACACCGAGAACTACATGTATGTCCACGACGCCAAGGGCCTTGTCGCGGCCGTGCAGATGGGCACGCTCGAGTTTCACATCTGGGGGGCGACGATCGGCCGCCTGGAAAAACCCGATCGCCTGGTCTTCGACCTCGACCCCGATCCGAGCGTCGACTTCGCCACGGTAAAGGCGGCCGCCGCCACGCTGCGCGACGAACTTGCCGGTATCGGCCTCCAGACCGTCGCCATGGTGACCGGCGGCAAGGGCGTCCATGTCATCGTGCCGCTTCGACCGCAAGCAGAATGGGAAGAGGCAAAAGCCTTCGCCAAGCGGGTTGCGCAATCTTTCGCCGAGCGCGACCCGGAGCATTTCGTCGCCACCATGTCGAAGGCGAAGCGCAAGGGACGGATCTTCATCGACTGGCTGAGGAATGACCGCGGCTCGACCGCGATCGCCCCCTATTCCACCCGCGCCCGCGCCGGCGGGCCCGTCGCCACGCCGGTCGGCTGGGACGAGCTCGAGCGGCTTGGGGCCGCCAACAGCTTCCACATCGCCGACATCTTGGAGCGCATCGAGACGGGCACCGATCCGTGGCGGGAAGTCGGCGAGATCAAGCAGTCGCTGACGAAGAAGATGCTGGGCTCGGCAATCGGTTAGCCCGGTTGCGCGGGCGCTCTCTGCGCCGCCAGGAACTTCGTCGCCAGCGCCTCCGGCAGGCGCCGCGGTTTGCCCTGTCCATTGATAACGGCGATGATCACCTTGGCGGCGATCAGCAGCACGCCGGCGCGACGGATCTCCTGCTGCAGCACCATCTTGGCGCCGCCGGCTTTCTCGGTGGTGGTCTCGATCGTCAGGATGTCGTCCATCCGGGCCGGCGATTTGAAGTCGATTTCCATGCGGTGAACGACGAAAACGAGGCCTTCCGCATCCCCCTCGATGGCGAGTGAGGCCTGTTCCACGCCCAGCAACCGCAGATAATCCGTTCGCGCCCGCTCCATGAAATGCAGGTAGCGGGCGTGGTAGACGACGCCGGAGAAATCGGTGTCCTCGTAATAGACCCGCTGGATCAAACTGTGGCCGGTCTCGGTCAGCTCGCCGGCAAGCGAAATCAGTGACATGGCATTCTCCGGGAGGATTTTCGCTTTTCCTGTGCAGGAACAAAAAGACATTTGCAAGCATTGCAGCTTTGTCACAATCCTATCCTATCAGGTCACCGTGTCCCTTCCCGATCAGGAGAATCGTGCATGAAGATGGCAATCCTCGGCGGCGACGGTTTTGTCGGCTGGCCCACCGCATTGCATTTGTCCGATGCGGGCCACGACATCCACATTCTCGACAACCTCTCCCGCCGCTGGATCGACACGGAGCTCGGGGTGCAATCCCTGACCCCGATGGATTCCATCCAGGAGCGCACCCGCATCTGGCACGCGGAGACCGGCCGTCGCATCCATTTCAACCTGATCGACCTCGCCCGCGACTACGAGCTCCTGAAGAACTGGCTTTCCGAACATCGCCCCGACGCGATCGTGCATTTCGCCGAGCAGCGCGCCGCGCCCTATTCGATGAAGAGCGACCGCCACAAGAACTACACCGTCAACAACAACGTCAACGCAACCCATAACCTCCTGAACGCGCTGGTCGAACTCGACCTCGACGCCCATCTCGTCCATCTCGGCACCATGGGCGTCTACGGCTATTCGACGATCGGCGCGGCGATCCCCGAAGGTTACCTGCCGGTCGGGATCGAGACCATGGGCGGCGAGACGGTCAGCCAGGAGATCCTCTACCCGTCCAATCCGGGATCGATCTACCACATGACCAAGTGCCTCGATCAGTTGCTCTTCCAGTTCTATGCGAAGAATGACGGCCTCAGGATCACCGACCTGCACCAGGGCATCGTCTGGGGCACCCATACCGAGCAGACGCGCCGTCATCCGCAGCTCATCAACCGCTTCGATTATGACGGCGACTACGGGACGGTGCTCAATCGCTTCCTGATCCAGGCGGCGATCGGCTACCCGCTGACGGTTCACGGCACCGGGGGCCAGACCCGTGCCTTCATCCACATTCAGGACTCGGTGCGCTGCATCGAGCTTGCGCTCAACAGCCCGCCCGCGCGCGGCAGCCGGGTGGAAATCTTCAACCAGATGACCGAAACGCACCGCGTCCGCGATCTCGCCGAGATGATCGCCAGGATGACCGGCTCGGAGATCGCCTGGCTGCCCAATCCGCGCAAGGAAGCGGCCGAAAATGATCTCGTCGTGCACAACGAGAAGTTCCTGGCGCTCGGGCTCGATCCGATCCGCCTCCAGGACGGGCTGCTTTCCGAGATCGTCGACGTGGCGAAGAAATTCGCCTACCGCGTCGACCGTTCGCGCGTGCCGGCCGTCTCCGCCTGGACGAAGGACATCGCCCCCTTGATCAACCATGATCCCGAAGGCAAACGGCTGAAATCCGTCTCATGAACCCTGCGACGCCCCATCCGGAGGGAGGCCTCCCCTGTTCCCCGGCCGCCGCCCAGGATGCTTTCGTGACGCTGGTCACCAATGCCGATTATGCGCTCGGCGCGCGGGCCCTGTTGCGGTCGATCCGCCTGACGCGGACGCCGGCGGATATCGTCGTGCTCTACACGGGCGGCGTGGAGCCCGTCGCCCTCGAACCGTTGACGGAATTCGACTGTCGCCTGATCGAAACGGAGCTGCTGCCGCTCTCGGACGAATTCAACGCCCGGCATCAGCGCCGCAACGTCCACGAGCTTGCGCCCTTCACCAAGGGACGCAAGCCCGACTTCCACTCGCCGCTCGACAATTTCTGCAAGCTTCGCCTCTGGCAGCTGGTCGAATATCAGCGCTGCGTCTTCATCGATGCCGACGCGCTCGTGCTGCGCAATATCGACAAGCTCTTCCTCTATCCGGAGTTTTCCGCCGCGCCGAACGTCTATGAGAGCCTTGCCGATTTTCACCGGTTGAATTCAGGCGTTTTCGTCGCAAAGCCGTCGCTCGAGACCTTCGAAAACATGCTGGCGGCACTCGACGCGCCGGGTGCCTTCTGGCCGCGCACCGACCAGACCTTCCTGCAGAGCTTCTTTCCCGACTGGCACGGCCTGCCGGTGACGATGAACATGCTGCAATATGTCTGGTTCAACCTGCCGGAACTGTGGGACTGGCGATCGATCGGCGTACTGCACTACCAGTACGAGAAGCCTTGGGAGAAGGACCATCCGCGTGCGGACGTGCTGCGGCCGCTGATCGACCTCTGGCATGCCTACCTGACGGGCGAGAATGTTCCTCACCTAGCCACTCTGCCGAGCCCGCCGCAAACCGGCTCCACGCTGCCATGACCCGCGTCCTCGTCTCCGGCGGCACCGGCTTCGTCGGCCGCTTCATCGTCGAGCACCTGATAGCGAGCGGATATGAAGTGGTCGTCGGCGGCCGCACGCCACCCGCAAGCGCCCTGTTTTCGAAGCCTGTCGCCTTCGTCCCGCTCGCGCTCGCCCCGGATATCGACCAGGGCGGCGCCTTCCGCCACATCGACCATTTCGTCCATGCCGCCTTCCAGCATGTCGCCGGTCGCTATCGTGGCGGTGAAGGCAATGATCCCGAGGGTTTTCGCCGCAGCAATCTCGATGGCTCCGTCCGACTGTTTCAGACGGCTCGCAATGAGGGGGTGAAGCGTTGCGTCTTCCTGTCGAGCCGGGCCGTCTATGGCGAGCAGCCGCCGGGAGCAGACCTCTTTGAAGATACGCCCTGCAATTCCGATAGCCTCTATGGCGCGCTCAAGCTGGAAGCCGAAAACGAACTCGACGCACTGGGCACAGCCGCATTCAAGACTGTGAGCCTGCGTGTGACCGGCGTCTACGGCGTACCCGACGAAGGCGCTGCTCACAAATGGCAGCCGCTTTTCGATGACTATCTCTCGGGCCGCGTCATCGCGCCACGTGCCGGCACGGAAGTGCATGGTGAGGATGTGGCCGCTGCCGTGCGCCTTGCCCTCCAAACACCACTGGATCGCCTGCAGGGCGGCGTGTTGAACGTCTCCGATGTCCTCATCGACAATCGTGGCATCCTGGCAATGGTTCAGAATATCATCGGGTGTCCTCACCCCCTTCCGGACCCGGCCGCGCTGGCGGCATTCAATAGCATGAATACCGAGAAGATCCGGGCCCTTGGCTGGCAGCCGGGCGGACGGGAGCGATTGCAGGCAACGGTCAGAAGTCTGCTCGCCTGACGCTGGAAACGCCAGGGTAGGAGCCACACGATGCCTGACGCGCGGCATCTGCAAGCGGTCGTTCACCCCCGGCATCGTCCTCATCTATCAGTCCCTCGTCAATACCGGCACCGAAGAGGCGCAGCGGAAACAGCCGCTTCCCACGATACTGGAGACGCTGCGCTCACTCGCAACCGTAACCGGGCCGGGGATGGCAGCCCGACACCTTCCTGATGGCGCTACAGCGCCGCGCGTCTTTTCAGACGCGCAAAGGTCGCTGTAACCCTTTGAATCTACGAGCTTTCCGAAAATCTAGTCCGGTTTTCGGGCCGATGCCCTAGCCTATGTCGATGGCAACGACCTCCGGCGGCGATCCGATCCGCACCGGCAAATTCGAAAGACCTAATCCGCCTGAGACGATCATATGGCGATCGTCCTCGATGATATGCCCATAAGCGTAGCGGTTGCCGTATCGCGACGGAACGAGCGGCGCATAACCCAAAAACCTCACCTGCCCGCCATGGGTATGGCCGGCGAGCGTCAGCGATACGCACCGGGGCACGTCGACGAAGATATCGGGTTCGTGCGCCATCAGAATGATCGGATCGCCACCGTCAATGCCCGCCAGAGTGCCGGGCAGGTCATCGAGCCCGTCGATCATACCGGCACCGTCCGACGCCGGATAGGAGGGCTCGAGCTGATCCGACAGACCGGCAAGCCAGAAGGGATGCCCGTCCTTTTCGAGGCGTAGCGCGCGATTGTCGTAGACGGGGATACCGACGCCGGCGAGCGCCGTGTGCGCCAGGGTCGGACCGTGCCCGGCTAGGCTGGCCACCGGATCGTTGAGCCAGTCGTGATTGCCTATGATCGCGTGGACCCCGAGCGGCGCCTTCAGTCGCGCCAATGCCTCGGCCCAACGGGCTGGTTCGACGAAACCGGTCAGACGCAGACTGCTCATGTAATCGCCGAGTAGGAGGATGATATCGCCACCAAGCGCACTGGCTTGATCGCAGATGCTGGCAATCCGGCGTACCGGCATCCACGGTTCGCAGGCATGGATGTCCGCCAGAACGACGATCCTGAGCTTTAGCCCTGTCGGCCAGTTGGCAGGCTTCACGGCATAGGACGTGACAAGCGGCCGCTGCAACGGTTCGATGCCGATGGCATAGGCGGTCGTCCCAAATCCCGCCATCACCAGTCCGCCCAGGAGCTTGAGGAATCCACGCCGCGCAAGCATGCACTTTTCCCTCCTCCAGATGGACTTCAAACGTCCGGCCGCCTTCATGGAGGCGGCCCAGGCAAAGGAAAGTTCGCCCATCGTCGCCGGCCGGCTCTATCCTTGCTGAATCATAGCGAGCACGCGGCGCCACCGAAATACACCATTCGGCCGCGCGCCTAAGCCATGCGGTCGGGCCCCCTCAGCCCAGGTCGGCGACGACGATCTCCGGCGGTACGCCGAAACGAACAGGCGCGATCGAGCAACCAAGTCCGCCCGAAACGATCAGATTGCGCTCCTCCTCGACGATATGGCCATAGGCGTAGCGATCGCCGAAGCGGGAAGGCACGACCGGGGAGTGGCCGATGAACCGCACCTGCCCGCCATGGGTATGTCCCGAAAGGGTCAAAGAAACCCGCGGCGGTACCGTCGGGAAGATGTCGGGCTCATGCGCAAGCAGGATGACTGGCGCCTCGTCAGTCACCTGCGCCAGCGTCCCGCCGAGATCGTCGAGCCCGCCCATTGTGCTGCGCTTCCATTTCTTGCCCGGCAGAAGCGCAAGCTGGTCCTCGAGCCCGGCGATCCAGAAGCCGAAACCATCTTTCTCCAGCCGGAGGGCGCGGTTGCTGTAGACCGGGATGCCGACCTCGGCCAGGGCGCGATGTCCGAAGGTTTCGCCGCCGCCGTTCCTCTGGGCGTTCCTGTCCTCCCACCAATCATGATTGCCCATGATCGCGTGGACGCCGAGCGTAGCTTGAAGCGTCGACAACGCTTTCGACCACTCGCTCGAATGGACATAGCGGGTGACGAGATTCATGCCGGACGCATAGTCTCCAAGAAGAACGATGATATCGCCGCCAAGCGCATTGGCGCGCTCGCATATGGAAGCAATCCGCCGCGCCGACATCCAGGGCTCGCAGGCATGGATGTCGGCGAGCGCGATGACACGCAGCTTCAAGCCCGGCGTCCAGCCGGGCGGCGTCAGCTCGTAGCGGGTCACGTTCAGCCGCGCCAGCGGCTCGAAGGCAAAGGCATAGCCGCCGATTGCCATGGCGCTGGCGAAACCGCCGCCGAGAACTTTCATGAAGTCGCGGCGGGTGATCATCTCAATCCTCCTCGAGTGTCAGACGAAATTGGGCCGCCTGGACATCCTTCGGCGGATTGAGCCCCAAATGCTTCCAGGCGTTCGCCGTCAGCACGCGGCCGCGCGGCGTACGCTGGATGAAACCCTGCTGGATCAGATAGGGTTCGATGATATCCTCGATCGCATCACGCGGCTCCGATAGGCCGGCCGCGATCGTATCGATGCCGACGGGGCCGCCGCCGAAATTATGGGCGATCATCGTCAGGTAACGGCGATCGAGCTGATCAAGTCCCATATTGTCGACCAGCAACCGCGTCAGCGCCTCGTCGGCAAGCTCCCGCGTCACGGCCTCGACCCGCGCCACCTCGGCGAAGTCGCGCACCCGGCGCAGCAGCCGGCCGGCGATGCGCGGCGTGCCGCGCGCCCGGCGGGCGATTTCGCGCGCGCCCTCATCGGTCATGCCGAGGCCCATCAGCCGCGCGCCGCGACGGACGATCAGTTCCAGTTCCTCGACCGTGTAGAAATTGAGCCGCACCGGGATGCCGAAGCGGTCGCGCAACGGCGTTGTCAAGAGACCGAGGCGCGTCGTCGCCGCCACCAGCGTGAACTTGGCAAGATCGATCTTCACCGAGCGCGCCGCCGGCCCTTCGCCGATGATCAGGTCGAGCTGGAAATCCTCCATGGCCGGATAGAGGATTTCCTCGACCGCCGGGTTCAACCGGTGGATTTCGTCGATGAACAGCACGTCGCGCTCTTCGAGATTGGTGAGCAGCGCCGCGAGATCGCCGGCCTTAGCTATGACCGGTCCTGACGTCGAGCGAAAATTGACACCGAGCTCCTTCGCCATGATCTGCGCGAGCGTCGTCTTGCCGAGACCGGGCGGGCCGACGAAGAGAACGTGATCGAGCGCCTCGCCGCGGTTGCGGGCCGCCTCGATGAAGATCTTCAGATTGGCGCGCGCTTCCGCCTGGCCGGTAAACTCGTCGAGCGACTGCGGGCGCAGCGTCGCATCGAGGTCCTCGCCCCGCTTTTCCGGCGCAATCAGGCGTGCGGCTTCAGTCATCTCAAACTTCCGTTGCGGGATGGATCGCGCGGCCGCTCGATTTCGCCCCCGCGTGTCCCAACCTTAGTGCGCGGGCGGCAGTCAATCCAGTGCGATCGCGCACACCCTCACTCCTATTCCATTGTGGCTGCAGAAAGGCTTCCCGCCTCAGCGCGCCAGCTCCTTCAATCCCAGGCGGATCAGCTTGGCGCTGTCACCCCCCTCGCCGCCATTCTTCAAGGCCGCGGCGACCGCGTTCGCCGCCTGGTCGCGTGAATAGCCGAGATTGGTGAGCGCCGACACCGCATCGGCGACGGGAGCAGAGGCAACTCCCTCGCTCAGTTCCTGCTTGAGGCCGATCGTCGGGGCCATGTCGCCGGCAAAGGCCGGAGCCTTGTTCTTCAGCTCGGTGACGATGCGCACCGCCACCTTCGGTCCGACGCCTGGCGCGCGCGCCACCGACGTTTTGTCCTGCAGCGCGATGGCGTTGGCGAGTTCGCCGGGTGTCAGCGTCGAAAGCAGCGCCAGCGCCACCTTCGAGCCCACTCCCTGGACGGTCTGCAGCAGGCGGAACCATTCGCGCTCGAGGACCGAGAGAAAGCCAAAAAGCTTCAACTGGTCTTCGCGCACATAGGTCTCGATAAAGAGCACCGCAGCTTCGCCGGTCGAGCCGAGCTTGGCGAGCGTGCGGGCCGAACAATAGGCCACATATCCGACCCCGTGAACGTCGAGGACGACATAGTCCTCGCCGATCTCGTCGATGGTGCCCTTGAGTTTGCCGATCATCTGGCTTCCGTCTTTCTGGGTCCCTGTACGTCCCTTTGAGGCTTGCGTTCCGCGCACCCCCTCTGGCCTGCCGGCCATCTTCCCCACAAGGGGGGAGAAAAGGAGTGGCACGATCCGTGCCTCCACGGCAGCGTTCCACTTGCTGAAACCTTTCGGTAGGAACCAGTGGCCAGCGGCACATATTCTCCCCCCTTGTGGGGGAGATGGCCGGCAGGCCAGAGGGGGATGGGCTTAGCCGCCATTGCCTGCCCTACCCCGCAAGCGCCGCAAGGCGGTTGGTGATCGCCTGCCTGTTGTGCGCATGGCAGATGGCGATGGCAAGCGCGTCGGCGGCGTCGTTGCCCTTGAACTCGGCCTTGGGCATCAGCACCTTCAACATCATATGGATCTGCTGCTTCTCCCCATGGCCGACGCCGATTACCGCCTTCTTCACCGCATTCGGCGCATATTCGGCGACCCGGAGGCCGGCGCGCGCCGGAACCAGCATGGCGATGCCGCGCGCCTGGCCGAGCTTCAGCGTCGCCGTCGCGTCCTTGTTGACGAAGGTCTGTTCCACCGCCGCCTCGTGCGGCTGGTAGCCATGCACCACCTCGGCAAGCCCGTCGTGCAACTGGCAGAGGCGCGAGGCAAGGTCCATCTCGCCGTCGGAGGTCACCGTGCCGGAAGCGACGAAACGCAGCGAATTGCCGAGCGTCTCGATAATGCCCCAGCCTGTGCGTCTCAGGCCCGGATCGATGCCGATGATGCGAATCGTCGTCTGCATGGCTCACCCTATGTCGGTCAACGGGACGCTGCCAGCAAAAAGTGAACAAAACAAAAACATTACACAGAAACGACATCCGCCGAAGGAAAAACGCAGGCGGGGCCTTGGCGCAAAGAAACTTGAACCTACATTGCGATCGATCAATTTCTCTTAATTGAAAGCGTTTGCCATGCTGCCCTTTTCCGTTCTCGACCTGTCGCCGATTACCGAAGGGGGCAGCGTCGCCCAGTCGCTGGAAAACTCGCGCCGGCTGGCGATCGCAGCGGAGGAGAATGGCTACAGGCGCTTCTGGCTGGCCGAGCATCACGGCATGAAGGGAATTGCCAGCGCCGCCACTTCGATCGTCATCTCGCATGTGGCTTCGGCGACGCAGAGCATCCGCGTCGGCTCCGGCGGCATCATGCTCCCCAACCATTCGCCGCTCGTCATTGCCGAGCAATTCGGCACGCTTGCCGCCCTTTATCCCGGCCGTATCGATCTCGGCCTCGGCCGTGCGCCCGGCACCGACATGCGGACGGCCCAGGCGCTCCGGCGCAATATGGAAGCAAGCTCGAACAATTTCCCGAATGATGTCGTGGAGCTTCAGGCGCTGCTCGGGCCCGTCAGCGAAGATCAGAAAATCATCGCCGTGCCGGGGGCCGATTCGAACGTGCCGATCTGGCTGCTCGGCTCGAGCCACTTCAGCGCCCATCTCGCCGGCATGCTCGGCCTTCCCTTCGCCTTCGCATCGCACTTCGCGCCGGATATGCTGCTCTCCGCGCTCGAGATCTATCGCGAGCGCTTCACGCCGTCGCCGCAGCTCGACAAGCCGCAGGTGATGGTCGGCGTCATGGGCGTTGCGGCCGACACGGACGAGGAGGCCAACTATCTTTTCACCTCGATGCAGCAATCCTTCTTGGCGCTTCGCCGCAATGCGCGTGGTCGCTTCCCGCCGCCCGTCCGGTCGATGGAGGGGCTGTGGACTCCGGACGAAAAAATCTTCGTCGACCATGCGATGAGCTATGCGGTCGTCGGCGGTCCCGAAACCATCCGCCGCAAGATCGCGTCCTTCGTCGATCTCACCAGGGCCGACGAGCTGATCGTCTCCATGCCGATCTTCGACATGGAGAAGCGGCTGCACTCGCTGAAGCTATTCGCACAGGCGCAAGCGGATTTGGCGCGGGCTGCTTGACCGCAAAGGGTGCCACCCCCTCTACCCTGCCGGGCATCTCCCCCAAGGGGGGAGATCGGCCAGAAGCAAAGCGCTGCCTGGCACTGAGTTTGCGAATGTCAAAGAGACCAGTTTTCACGGTTCGCGTGACGAGCAATTGATTGAGCGGAACATCGCCGCTTGCCGATCTCTCCCCTTGCGGGGGAGATGCCCGGCAGGGCAGAGGGGGGTATTACGCCCGCTTGCCCAGCGCCGAACAGACCTCAGGCGGAAAGCTTCGCCAGCACTTCCTCGGACACCTCGAAGTTCGAATAGACGTTCTGGACGTCGTCATCGTCCTCGAGGTTGTCGATGAGCTTCATCAGCGACTGTGCCTTTTCCTCGTCGACCGGCACTGTGTTCTGCGCCTTCCAGATCGCCTTGACGGTCTCGGCTTCGCCGAGCACGCCTTCGAGCGCCTTCGAAACGTCGCCGATATCTTCGAAACCGCAGATGATCGTGTGGCCTTCCTCGTCCGTCGCCACGTCGTCGGCGCCCGATTCGATCGCCGCTTCCATCACCTTGTCGGCGTCGCCGGCCGAAAGCGGGTAGGTGATTTCGCCGACGCGGTCGAAGGAGAAGGACACCGAACCCGTTTCACCGAGTGCGCCGCCGGCCTTGGTGAAGATCGAGCGGACATTGGAGGCGGTGCGGTTGCGGTTGTCGGTCAATGCCTCGACGATGACGGCGACGCCGCCCGGGCCATAGCCCTCGTAGCGGACTTCTTCGTAGTTCTCCGCGTCGCCGCCGGCAGCCTTCTTGATGGCGCGCTCGATATTGTCCTTCGGCATCGACTGCGCCTTGGCGTTCTGGATGGCGAGCCGGAGGCGCGGGTTCATGCCCGGGTCGGGCAGGCCGGTCTTCGCGGCAACGGTGATTTCGCGCGCGAGCTTGGAAAACATTTTCGAGCGCACCGCATCCTGACGGCCCTTGCGGTGCATGATGTTCTTGAACTGTGAATGGCCAGCCATGACGCCCTCTGCATGCATGAATTTGTTGGGATCGGGCGCCTTATAGTTTCATTGCCGCTTTTCGTCCAGCAGGGCCACCGTTCCGGCACGCGTAATTCGACTCACGCGCAAATGCAGTTCCGCCCGTCAAACCCCCTGGAGCACATGGATCAGCGGCTTGCTCGGCAGAGTGCGCAGCGAAACCGTGATGCTCGGACCGGTGGCGAAGCTCTTGTCATAGTCGTCGCCGAACATCGCCAGGAAATCGCCGATCGGCGGTCCGCGCCGGTGCATCGGCAGGATGAGCGCGGCGCGCAGCCGCGACGTGACGCGGCTCATGCTTTCCGCCCCCATCGTCAGGCCGCCGTCGACGGGCACCATCAAAACGTCGAGCCGGCCGATCTGCCGGTAGTGGCTGTCGTCGAGCTCGTGGTGGAGGTGGCCGAGATGACCGATGCAGAGTCCTGCCACCTCGAATATAAAGATCGAATTGCCGTCCGGCTCCATGCCCTCGAAGCCGGAGCGGATGTCGGTCGTCACGTTGCGGATATAGGTATCGCCGACGACGAGATCGTGGTCGGCCGGCTCGCCATCCTCGCCCCAACCATGCAGCACGTGACGGATCGCCGGGTCCGGCGTCAGCGTATAGTGGCTCGAATGGGCCTTGTTCATGGTCACGACGTCGGGCGGCGTCGCGGTCCGGAACCAGCCGTTGTAATCGGTGGCGATCGAAATCCCGCCCGGCGTTTCGATTAGGAAGGTCGAGTGGCCGACATAGGTGATGGTGACTTCGCCGTCGGCCGCCGCCGCGACAGGCGCGACCTCGGGTGCTGCGAAGCTGACGAAGGTCGCCGCCGGCGTGGCTGCGGCGATCGCCTGGCACTGGCTGAACGGTGCGGACACGTCCTGAGCATGGGCCGGCTCCGGCCAGAGCGCATGGATGAACCAGATGGCGACCAGGGCGTAGGCAAGGTATCGCAGCAGCATCCTCAACCTCTCACGCAATCAAGCGCCGCGCAGGATCATTCAAGCCCGCGGCGCCGTCCACTTACAAAGGTCGCCCTCCGCTCACAATCGCGTCATTGCGGGGCCTTGCGTCACTCCGCCGGAGCGCCCGCCGCCTCCGGGGCCGGCGCCCGCTTGCGGCGGAACGAACGCAGCGTCACATAGAAGACCGGGGTCAGGAACAGACCGAGGAAGGTGACGCCGAGCATGCCGGAAAAAACCGCCGTGCCGAGCGACTGGCGCATTTCGGCGCCGGGACCGGTCGCTATCACCAGCGGAACGACGCCGAGGATGAAGGCAAAGGCGGTCATCAGGATCGGCCGCAGCCGGAGCCGGCTTGCGTCGATCGCTGCCTCGATCGGCGATCTGCCCTCCTCCTCGCCCTGGCGCGCGAATTCGACGATCAGGATCGCGTTCTTGGCGGAAAGGCCGATCAGCACGATAAGGCCGATCTGCGTCAGGACATTGTTGTCCATTCCCCTGAGCGAAACGCCGATGAGGGCGGCGAGAACGGCAAGCGGCACGATCAGGATGATCGCCAGCGGCAGCACCCAGCTCTCATATTGCGCGGCCAGCGCCAGGAACACGAAGATTACCGACAGCGCGAAGATGAATGCAGCAGTGTTGCCGGTCTGGCGCTCCTGCAAGGCAAGTTCGGTCCACTCGAAGGTCGTCCCCTGTGGCAGGATCTGGCCGGCTAGCGCCTCCATCTTGTCGAGCGCCGTGCCGGTCGAGACACCCGGAGCCGCATTGCCCTGGACAGGAACGGAGACATACATGTTGTAGCGCTGCACCAGCGCGGGGCCGCTCGTATCGCGAATCTCGACGAGCGTGCCGAGCGGCACCAGCGCGCCGGAAGCCGATCTGACCTTGAGCGCGAGGATGTCGTCGCGCTCCACGCGATACTGCTGGTCGGCCTGGGCGCGGACCTGATAGACCCGGCCGAATGCATTGAAATCATTGACGTAGGACGTGCCGAGATTGATCGACAGGGTCTCGAAGATGTTGGGGATCGGCACGTTCAGCGCCCGCGCCTTGTCGCGGTCGATCGCCAGGAAGAATTGCGGGCTCGAGGCCGAGAACGTGGTGAACACCCCCGTCAGCCCCTCGGTCTGGTTCGCCGCTCCCATCATCTGAAAGGCAAGACCCAGGGCGCGGCGCATGTCAGCGCTCTGGCGGTCCATGATCTGCATCTTGAAACCGCCCGAATTGCCGATGCCGCGCACCGACGGCGGTGGCACGGCGATGATGAACGCTTCCTGGATGCCCTGCATCGCGCCGAAGATCTGACCGATGATCTGGTTGGCACTCTGGCCCTGTTCGAGCCGCTCGTCGAAGCTGTCGAAGGGCGTGAAGATCACGCCGGAGTTCGAGGCATTGGTGAAGGTCGCGCCGTTGAAGCCGGCAAAGGCGACGGCGTCCCTCACCCCCGGGACTTCCCGGATCATCGCCGACGCACGCTGGACGACGGCATCGGTCCGTTCGAGCGAGGCACCGTCGGGGAGCTGGATGACGACGATCGCGTAACCCTGGTCCATCGTCGGGATAAAGCCGCGCGGCACGACCTGCGCTATGTACCAGGTGGCCCCGAGCAGCGCGACAAAGACAAGCAACGCGGCGGCCAGCGCAATCCGCGTCTGCACGAGACGGCGCACAACCCAGCCATAGCCGTCCGCCATCCGGTCGAAGCCGTTGTTGAAGCCGTTGGCCAGCGCTCGGCCGAAACGGGTCACCGGGTTGCGGCTTTCATGTTCGTGATCGTCATGCGGGCGCAGCAGGATGGCCGCAAGCGCCGGCGACAGGGTCAGGGAGTTGATCGCGGAGATCACCGTCGCCACCGCGATCGTCACGGCGAACTGCAGGTAGAACTGCCCTGCAATTCCCGGAATGAAGGCCGTCGGCACGAAGACGGCAGTCAAGACCAGCGAGATGGCGATCACCGCCGCGCCGACCTCGTCCATGGTCACATGCGCAGCTTCTCTCGGCGTCATTCCTTGCGCCAGATTGCGCTCGACATTCTCGACGACAACGATCGCATCGTCGACAACGATGCCGATCGCCAGCACCAATCCGAACAGCGTCAGCATGTTGAGGGAGAAGCCGAAGGCGAAGAGCAGCGCGAAGGTGCCGATCAGCGATACCGGAATGGCGACGATCGGGATGATCGCGGTGCGCCAGGACTGGAGGAAGACGATCACCACCAGCGCCACGAGGATCACCGCCTCGCCGATCGTCAAATAGACTTCGTCGATCGATTCCGAAATGAACTCGGTCGGATTGTAGATGATGCGGTGTTCGAGCCCATCGGGAAAGTCCCTGGAAAGGTCGGTCATCGTCGCCTGGATCGCGTCCGCCGCCGCGAGCGCGTTGGTGCCGGGACGCGAAAAGATGCCGAGCGCCACGGCCGGGCTGCCGTTCAGGTAGCTGTTCGTGACATATTCGCGCGCTCCGAGCTCGACGCGGGCGACGTCCTGCAGCTGCACGAGCCTGCCATCCTCGGTCGCCTTGACGATCACATAGCGAAACTGTCGCGCGTCGCTGAAGCGGCCGTCGGTGGTGACGGTATATTGAAAGGCACTGTCGCCCGACATTGGCGGACCGCCGATCGAGCCGCCGGAGACCTGGACGTTCTGCTGGCGCAGCGCTTCGACGACGTCGCCGGATGTCATGCCGTAAGCGGAGAGCTTCTGCGGGTCGAGCCACACACGCAGCGCATATTCGCGCTCGCCGAACAGGATGACGTCGCCGACGCCGTCGAGCCGGACGAGAAGGTCGCGGATACGCGAGCGAGCATAGTTGGAGACGTAGAGCTGGTCGTAGCGGTCGTTCGGCGAGAGCAGGTGAACGACCATCATCAGGTCCGGCGAGCTCTTGGTAGTGGTGACCCCAATGCGCCGCACGTCCTCGGGCAGGCGCGGCTCGGCGATCGAGACCCGGTTCTGCACCAGCACCTGCGCCTCGTCGAGATCGGTGCCGAGCTTGAAGGTAATGGTCAGCGACATGGAGCCGTCGGCGGTCGAATAGGAGGACATGTAGAGCATGTTCTCGACGCCGTTGATTTCCTGCTCGAGCGGCGTGGCGACCGTATTGGCGACGGTCTCCGCATCCGCGCCCGGATAGGAAGCCCTGACGACGATGGTGGGCGGCGCGATCTCCGGATATTGCGCCACCGGCAGCTGGAAATAGGCGATGCCGCCGATGATCAGCAGCACGATCGACAGCACCGAAGCGAAGATCGGCCGGTCGACGAAGAAATGCGCAAATCTCATTGGGCGTTCTCCGCCGCCTGCGCCGCTTCCTGCGGCAGCACGACAAGCTCAGGCTTCACCTTGACGCCCGGTCGCGCGCGCATGATCCCGTTGACGATGATCGTCTGATCGCCGGTCAGGCCGCTGCGGATCACCCGGTAGCCATGCAACCGCGGCCCGAGGCGCACCGGTTTGGTCGCAACGCTGCCATCCTCGCCGACCACATAGACGACGCGCTCGTTCTGGTCGGCGGCGATCGCCTCATCGGGAATGAGGATCGCCTGGTAGGTGTTGGAGCCTTCGACCTCGACACGCCCGAAAAGGCCCGGCTGCAGAATGAAGTTGGGGTTCTCGAAGCGTGCGCGCAGGCGCATCGTACCTGTTTGGGTGTCGACCCTGTTCTCGGAGAAATCGAGCTTTCCCTCGAACGGCGGTTCCGTGGCATCGGCGATTGTCACGTGCACGGAGAGCGCGCCCGCGCCCTCCTGCAGCGCGCTGCCGCGGTCGCGGGCGGTGCGCGCATAGGAAAGCAGCCGCCGCTCGTCGACGTCGAAATAGAAATCGATCGGATCGAGGGAGACGATCGTCGTCAACACGGTCTCGTCCGCCTGGACAAGGTTGCCGGGCGATATCCAGCGCCGGTCGACGCGGCCGCTGAGCGGCGCGGTGATCGTCGTGTATTCGAGATCGAGCTTGGCCCGATCGACGGCCGCCTCGGCGCCCCGAATATTCGCCTGTGCGGCAAGCAGCGCGCGGCGGTCGTCGTCGAGCTTGGAAATCGAAAGCGTGCCGGTTCCGGTCAGGGACTCGGTTCGCTTGAACTGCGCCTCGGCGAAGGAGAGCGTCGACTGCGCCGAGGCAAGCGACGCCTCCGCCTGGGAGAGAGCCAGGCGGAAAGGCCGTTGGTCGATGACGAAGAGCTTGTCGCCCTTCTTCACCAGCGCGCCGTCCGTAAAGAACACCTGGTCCAGATAGCCGCCAACACGCGAACGGACCGAGACCTCGTCCACCGCCTGAAAGCGGCCGATGAACTCATCGGCGTCGATGACGTCCCGTACCACCGGCTTGGCGACGGTCACCGCCGGCAGTTGCGGGTCCTGCGCCGCTGCTGGTGTCGACATGAGAAGGGAGATGGAAACGCCGGCGATCGCCGGCAGACGCCACTTTCGCAACATGCACGTTCTCCAGGCACTTGAATATCAAGATCGCCCGGCGCGGCTTGCGTCCAGTTGCCGTGGCGACAGTCTCGAGCCCGGGGCATTGCCACCGAGTGGTGCCAGAGCGGGAAAAGGAAGAGTGCCTGCGGTCTTCCCGCACGCATTTTGCTCTGGCTTCTAGATCGACATGGGAACTTGCGATAGCGGCCGCTCAAAACGGCTCTGATTTGCGCGCTAACCTGCCACCATTTTCAAAGCCTGTCACTTGAAAAAAAGCGTCTCCCACGGCGTTGCAGGCGGTCGTCGGATTGCAGGCTAGTCGGATGTCCGCCGAGAAATCGGCCGAAGCCGGCCGATTCTCAGGACCAGAATTCCGGCATCGTTTCGCCAAGCCGCGGGCCGAGCCGGAGCGGCGCGATCTTTTCGGCAAGTCCCGTGCGGTCGGAAATTTCGACGCCGACGCCGCAAATCGTTGCGGGACCGGAGGCCGCTTCGAAGCGGCCCTTGGGCATCTTGGAGATGAAACGGTTGAGCGGCTCTTCCTTGTCCATGCCGAGCGAGGAATCGTAGTCGCCGCACATGCCGGCGTCGCTGATATAGCCGGTGCCGCCGTTCAAGATCTGGTGATCGGCCGTCGGTACATGGGTATGCGTACCGACTACAAGGCTGGCGCGGCCATCGACGAAATGGCCAAAGCACTGCTTCTCGCTCGTCGCCTCGGCGTGGAAGTCGAAGACGACGACATCGGCCTGTTCCCCGAGCGGGCAGGCTTCGAGGATTGCCTCGGCGCATTTGAACGGGTCGTCGAGTTCCGGATGCATGAAGACCCGGCCCATGACGTTGGCGACCAGCACGCGGGCGCCGTTGCGGGAAAAGAACAGATTGGAGCCGCGACCGGGCGTGCCGGCCGGATAATTGGCCGGGCGGAGGAACTGGTCATGCCGCTCGCAGAAGACGACGGCCTCCTTTTGGTCCCAGACGTGGTTGCCGGTCGTCACCACATCGGCACCGGCGCTGATCGTCTCCAGGAAGATGTCCTCGGTGATGCCGAAGCCGCCGGCGGCGTTCTCGCCATTGACGACGACGAAATCGAGCTTGAGATCGCTCACCAGCCCCGGGAGGCGCTCCCAGACCGCCGTGCGGCCCGTCCTGCCAACCATATCTCCCAGAAACAGAAGTCGCATACCCGTTCAATCCCGCTCGAAATGTCGGAAACCGCTCTCCGTCAACACGGCGTCGAGCGCCACGTCGTGCGGTTCCGCCGGCACTGATGCCACTTCCTGGCAGTCGAATGCAATCCCGATCAGGCGCGGCATGTGGCCTTTGCTGCGCAAGCGGTCGATCGCCCGGTCATAATAACCGGCGCCGTAGCCGATCCGGTGGCCGACCGCATCGAAGGCCGAAAGCGGCACAAGCATAATGTCCGGATCGAGCTCGGGCGCGTCCGGCCCCGGGCCCGTCGTGCCGAAGCCGGTCTCTACGACCGCCACGCCGTCGGCGAGCTCGCGAAACACAATGGTCTTCTTGTCGAGGATCACCGGCAGGCAGAGGCGCGCCCCGCGGTCCTTGAGCCGCACCATCAGCGGCCGGATGTCCGCCTCCGAACGGATCGGCCAGAAGCCGGAAACCACGTGCCCGGGATCAAGCGCGATGATGTCGCTGGCATGATCCGCCATGGCGAGGCTCGCCTCGATGCGGGCCTCGGCCGGCATGGCGTCGCGCATCGCCAGACGCTCCGTCCGCAGTGCGGCTTTCAAGTCCCTCGGCGACATCAAGCATCCCTTTCCATCAAACGGTGCGAACCTGCAACGAGGTAGTGCAGTTCACAGGCGAACTGAACCCGTGTCTCCGTCGCTTTTGCAACATTTCGCGACAGTCCTCCACCCCTCCCAAAACGAAACAGCATTAACCGGATCTTCACCTTTTGCCGCGGTTCGGCTTCGCGCGACGCTTTGCTCGTGCAATTACCTTCATGATTTCAAATGATTGGACGAGCTGCGATCCGGCGTGCCGGTAGCTCTCGGAGAACAGGCCCGTGTCCATGACGGACAGGATCGACCAGCTCGGCGTTTTGGAACTGCGCTGCCTCTCGCTGGCAGCCCGCGGCCGGACTCGGTTGGAGATGATGCGCGAAACCGATATTCCGGTGGAACGGATCGATCGGGCCCTCGAAGAGGCGATGCGCAAGCTCAACGCGAACAATCTCGCCGAAGCCGTCATCCGCGCCGCAAGGCTCGACCTTATCTCATAGCATCCAGTGTGAATGCCGGACCGGATCCGGCCACCATCCGTCCGGCGAAGACTCGATCCCGACGAGGCCGCCGTCGCTGATGAGATGCGGGTCGCCGCGATCCATCACCAGCCTCCAATGGGCCTCGATGGCCCACCGCAGCCGCAAACGCTCGACCGCGGCGCCGAACAGCGACGATTGCCGGGAAGTCGGAGAAGCGGGCGCAACCAATACAGGCATGACAGGGCCTCGCGAAAGAAGGAACAATCCGATTTTCCGGCTTTCGTTGACATGAGACAAACGAATTGCGAACATGGCTGGCATCAGAATTTCTTATGGCGCCGCCATGTCCCTTCCGCTCGACAGCGACTTGCTCAGAACGTTTCTCGCGGTCGCCGATACCGGCAACCTGACACGGGCCGCCGATGCGGTTCGACGCACGCAATCGGCCGTCAGCATGCAGATCAAGAAGCTCGAGGACCTGCTCGGCTTCCCGCTTTTCGAGCGGCATTCCCGCGGCGTCGTGCTGACGGGTGAGGGCCGGCGCCTCGTCGACAATGCGCGGCGGATTGTCGCCCTGCTCGACGACACGGCGGCAGCCCTGCGCCAGCCCGCCCTCGACGGCTCGGTCCGCATCGGCATATCGGAGGAATACATCAACTCAACGCTGCCGAGAGCGCTCGGCGCCTTCGCCGCCAGTCACCCGAATGTCGAGGTGACGGTGCAGCAGGGGCACTCGATGGCCAATCTGAAATCGCTCGATGCCGGCGAGATCGACATCGCCGTCGTGTTCGAGCCGGGCGGTCGAACGAGGAACGAAGTCCTCATGGTGGATCCGACCGTCTGGGCCGTCTCGGACCAGCACGGCACGCATGAGCGGCGACCTGTGCCAATTGCCACTTATACTTATTATGAAGGCGGGTGGTGTGATGATCTGGCCCTGCGCAGTCTGAAGAAACGGGGCATAGACAGTCGCGTCGCCTATGTCAGCCGCACGAGCAGCGGCCTGATCGCCGCGGTCGTTTCAGGTCTCGCCATCGCCGCGCTGTCGCGCAGCGCCATACCCCATGGCTGCCGCGAACTGACCGAAGACGACGGCTTCGGCATCATCGACATGTCGAACGTCGTCTTGCGCACGAGACCGGACCATCGCTCCCCGACGGTGGACGCAATGGCCGACGCCATCCGTCGCGCCTTTCGGGGTGCCGATTGAAAGGAAGGAGTGCGATCCACGACGACCGGTGGAGAGTTTACGATCCCGGGTGCCTACTAAGTAGGTGGGCGCCGTGTGGTCCAGACCCACGGGTCCGGACAGGGACAGCTCCCTTGAGATCGTGTATGGCCCCGGGGATTGTGGTTCCTGTCGGGAAGCGCAGACCGCCCCGCAGATATAGAACGTCTTCACCGTTTTCGCCAGAGCGGTCCGGCGGAAATCGCACCCGCACCGACAATTGGGGGTCTCGAGCCGGGGCGGCCTAGTTCGCCGGAGCGGCCGGGCGGCCGTTGAGCTTGGCGGTGATGTCCTGGATCTGCGCCGTCACGTCCGCCAATGCCGAGGCGAGCGCCTCCTCGCTTCTCGCCTGGTCGGAAAGGTTCGCGTCGCGGCTGTTCTTCAGGTTTCCGACCTCGGCCTCGAGGTTCTTCAGCCGCCGATTGACCTCGCTCAGTTCGTCCATGACCATGATGCCCGCCATCACCGTCAGCCTGAGGTCGCCGATTTCGCCGAACTGCCCCTTCAGGTGGCCGACATATTGATCGAACCGGGCGGCGAGGTCGCTCAGGTGATCCTCCTGCCCTTCCTCGCAGGCCATGCGGTAGGCCTTGCCGTCGATCGTCACCGTCACCTGTGCCATGCTTCAAGAACCTCAGCGATCCAGCACTGCCCGAATGGTCTCCATCGCCGTCACCAGACGGCGGGACACTTCGCGATTGACTTCTTCCAAACGATTGGCCCGGAACTGCGACTGATCGAGCTCCTGCGCCAGCCGCGACCGGTCCGTATTGACCCGGCGCACCTCGCCCTCGAACTCGCTCACGTCCTTTTCCTTGTCAAAGCGGCCGTCGATTGCGATTTCAAGGGACTGAACCGCGTTTCGCAATTCCTCGATCGCCGCATTGACCGTCTTTGCAGGCATCTCTTTCGAAACCTCCAGAGGGGATGAGCAAGGCCGAACGCTTTCTCATTGCCCGAAACAAGGGGCGGAGCCGATCCCGCGCCTATCGCCTGAACCTCTCTCGCTCCGCGCTCCGAATCGTCCAGCGTTCCGGCCGTTCGGATCAACCTTTTTAAACCCATTCCGTAAGGCTCAACAATGGCGGCGTCGCCAATTGCACGCTGCAAGCTGTGGATCGCCGATTTTATCCGCCGATGCTATGCTTGCGGCGCGATCCTTCGGCCCAGGCAAGGTCGCAAAAAGCGCGCCGCCACCGGCGCCGGAAGGCCTGTATTTGTTGACTCGGGCGGCGCACCTGCTATGTGTTCGGCCGCTTCTCATACGGTCTTTGGAGGATAGAGGCCGTCCCCTGACCACCGAACGCAACGGAACAGTCATGATCTCTCGCGAAAAACACGACCGGATGGCGAATGCAATCCGTTTCCTCTCCATGGACGCCGTCGAGAAGGCAAATTCCGGCCACCCGGGTCTACCGATGGGGGCGGCCGACATAGCAACGGTCCTCTTCACCCGCTACCTGAGCTTCGACCCGAAAAACCCCGCCTGGGCGAACCGCGACCGCTTCGTGCTGTCGGCCGGCCACGGCTCGATGCTGCTCTATTCGCTGCTCTATCTCACCGGCTACGAAGACATCACCATCGACGAGATCAGGAATTTCCGCCAGCTCGGCTCGCGGACCGCCGGCCATCCGGAATACGGCCATGCCGCCGGCATCGAAACGACCACGGGGCCGCTCGGCCAGGGCATTGCCAATGCCGTCGGCATGGCGCTCGCCGAGCGCAAGCTGCGCGACGAATTCGGCAGCGACCTCATCGAGCACTTCACCTATGTGATCGCCGGCGACGGCTGCCTGATGGAAGGCATCAGCCAGGAGGCGATCGCGCTTGCCGGCCATCTGAAGCTCAACAAGCTCATCGTCTTCTGGGACGACAACAACATCTCGATTGACGGGCCGATCTCGATCGCCGACTCGACCGATCAGCACGCCCGCTTCCGTGCGTCCAAGTGGCATACGATCGCCGTCGACGGCCATGATCCGGAAGCGATCGCCGCGGCGATCGAGGAGGCGCAGAAGTCCGACAAGCCGACGATGATCGCCTGCAAGACCGTCATCGGCTTCGGTGCGCCGAACAAGGCCGGCACCCACAAGGTGCACGGCTCGCCGCTCGGCGCCGAGGAGATCGCCGCGACCCGCAAGGCGCTCGGTTGGGAAGCCGAAGCCTTCACCGTTCCCGCCGACGTGCTCGACGCCTGGCGCAGCGCCGGCGAGCGCTCGGCCGAGACGCGCAGGGCATGGGAGGCAAAGCTCGAGGCCGCTGAGAAGAGGGCCGAATTCGTGCGCCGCTTCTCCGGCGAACTCGAAGCGGGCCTCGCCCCGGCGATCAGCGCCTACAAGCAGAAGCTCGCCGAGACCAAGCCGTCGCCGGCCACCCGCAAGGCTTCCGAGGATGCGCTGGAAGTCATCAACGGCGTGCTCAACGAGACGATCGGCGGCTCGGCCGACCTGACCGGCTCCAACAACACCAAGACGAGCCAGACGCATTCGATCACGCCGGACAATTTCTCCGGCCGTTACGTCCACTACGGCGTACGCGAGCACGGCATGGCCGCCGCCATGAACGGCATGGCGCTGCATGGCGGACTAATCCCCTATTCGGGCGGCTTCCTGATCTTCTCGGACTATTGCCGTCCGTCGATCCGGCTTGCCGCACTAATGGGCATTCGCGTCATCCACGTCCTGACCCACGATTCGATCGGTCTCGGCGAGGACGGCCCGACGCACCAGCCTGTCGAGCACCTGGCCTCGCTGCGCGCCATCCCCAACCTCCTGGTGTTTCGCCCGGCCGACGCGACGGAAACGGCGGAGTGCTGGCAGCTCGCACTCGAAAGCCGCAATCGCCCGTCCGCCATCGCGCTGACGCGCCAGAACCTGATGGCGGTGCGTACCGAATTCAAGGAAGAAAACCTCTGCGCCCGCGGCGCCTATGAGCTGGTCCCCGCGAAGGATGCGAAGGTGACGCTCTTCGCCACCGGCTCGGAAGTGGAGATCGCCGTCAAGGCCAGCCAGGCGCTGCAGGAGAAGGGCATTTCCGCCCGCGTCGTTTCCGTGCCCTGCGTCGAGCTTTTCGCGGAGCAGAGCGACGACTATCAGAAGGCGATCGTCGGCAATTCGCCGGTCAAGATCGCCATCGAAGCCGGCGTCCGCCAGGGCTGGGATCATATCATCGGCAGCGACGGCACCTTCGTCGGCATGTCGAGCTTCGGCGCTTCCGGTCCCTACAAGGAACTCTACAAGCACTTCGGCATCACGCCGGAAGCGGTTGTCGCGGCCGCCGAAGCCAAGCTGTCCTGATCAAGCCGGAGGGCGCCCTTGTGGCGCCCTCCATTCGTTTACCCACGCCAAACTGATAGGGAGAGACCCGACATGACAGTCAAAGTCGCCATCAATGGTTTCGGCCGCATCGGCCGCAACGTGCTTCGCGCCATCGTTGAATCCGGCCGCACGGATATCGAAGTCGTCGCGATCAACGACCTCGGCCCCGTCGAGACCAACGCCCACCTGCTGCGCTTCGACTCCATTCACGGCCGCTTCCCGGCCGACGTGAAGGTCGACGGCGACGCGATCGTCATCAACAGCGGCAAGCCGATCAAGGTGACGGCTATCCGCAACCCGGCCGAACTGCCGCACAAGGACCTCAGCGTCGACGTCGCGATGGAATGCACCGGCATCTTCACCGCGCGCGACAAGGCAGCCGCCCATCTCGAAGCCGGCGCCAAGCGCGTCATCGTCTCGGCACCGGCCGACGGCGCCGATCTCACCGTCGTCTACGGCGTCAACCACGACAAGCTGACCAAAGATCACCTGGTCATCTCCAACGCATCCTGCACGACCAACTGCCTCGCACCGGTCGCCAAGGTGCTGAACGACGCCATCGGCATCGATCACGGCATGATGACGACGATCCACTCCTACACGAACGACCAGCCGTCGCTCGACCAGATGCACAAGGACCTCTACCGCGCCCGTGCCGCGGCGCTGTCGATGATCCCGACCTCGACCGGTGCGGCCAAGGCCGTCGGCCTCGTCCTGCCGGAACTCAAGGGCAAGCTCGACGGTTTCGCAATGCGCGTGCCGACCCCGAACGTCTCGGTCGTCGACCTGAAGTTCGTCGCCAAGCGCGACACGACCAAGGAGGAGATCAACGCGGCGATCAAGGCAGCCGCCGACGGCCCCCTCAAGGGCATTCTCGGCTACACGCTTGCCCCGAACGTCTCGATCGACTTCAACCATGACCCGCATTCCTCCGTTTTCCACATGGACCAGACCAAGGTGATGGAAGGCAAGTTCGTGTCGATCCTCACCTGGTACGACAACGAATGGGGCTTCTCCAACCGCATGTCGGACACGGCGGTCGCCCTGAGCAAGCTCATCTAAGACCATGTTCCGGGCCCTTTCCTCAACGACGGTGCGCTGGCGTCCGCTCGAGGGGGAAGGGCTCGAACATCTGACGATCCGGCCTCTCGACGCATCGGTGGGCGCGGCAATCCGCGCCGAAAGCGTGCTGATCGGCGCGCGCGGCGGAGCCGCCTATGGCGTTCGCTACCGCATTGACTGCGACGCCGGCTGGCGTGTCACTTCCTTCTTCATCGGGACGGCGGACGGACGCCGGCTGCACCTGCTCTCCGACGGCGGCGGCCATTGGCGCACGGCGGAAGGCGTCGCCCTTCCCCGCTTCGACGGCTGCATCGACATCGATCTTGCCGGCACGCCCTTCACCAACACCCTGCCGATCCGCCGTCTGGACCTCACGCGGGCGTCGGGCACCGTAAAACTCAAGATGCTTTACGTGCCATTCGACAGCTTCGAGCCCACGGTCGATGGCCAGCACTATACCTGCATCGAGGAGGGCAAACTCTATCGCTACCAGGCGGAAGACCGCAGCTTCACCGCCGACCTGCCGCTGGACGAGGACGGCCTCGTCACCGACTATCCCACCCTTTTTCAGAGACTATCACTGGAGACGAACTGATGGCTTTCAAGACCCTTGACGATCTGACCGATATCGCCGGCAAACGCGTGCTGGTGCGCGTCGATCTCAATGTGCCGGTCAAGGACGGTCAGGTGACCGACACCACCCGCATCGAGCGCGTGGCGCCGACGATCCGCGAACTCTCCGAAAAAGGGGCGAAGGTCATCCTGCTTGCCCATTTCGGCCGCCCGAAGGGCGAACCGGTCGCCGACATGTCGCTGAAGGCGATCGCCCCTGCCGTCGAGGAAATCCTCGACCAGCGCGTCCACTTCGCCGCCGACTGCATCGGTGACAAGGCCGCCAATGCGATAGCCGACATGAATGACGGCGACGTGCTGCTGCTCGAAAACACCCGCTTCCACAAGGGCGAGGAAAAGAACGATCCGGCCTTCGTCACGGCATTGGCCGCCAATGGCGACATCTATGTCAACGACGCCTTTTCCGCAGCGCACCGCGCCCATGCCTCGACCGAGGGCCTGGCACAGCACCTGCCCGCCTATGCCGGCCGCACCATGCAGGCCGAACTCGAGGCACTCGAAAAGGGTCTCGGCAATCCGAAGCGTCCGGTCGTCGCTATCGTCGGCGGCGCAAAGGTGTCGACCAAGATCGACCTGCTGCAGAACCTCGTGAAGAAGGTCGACGCGCTCGTCATCGGCGGCGGCATGGCCAACACCTTCCTCGCCGCCCAAGGCATCGATGTCGGCAAGTCGCTCTGCGAGCACGATCTTGCCGAAACGGCAAAGTCGATTATCGCCGCGGCGGAAGCCGCCGGATGTGCCATCGTGCTGCCGGAAGACGGCGTCGTCGCCCGCGAATTCAAGGCAGGCGCCGACCACGAGGTCGTCGACATCAAGGCGATCCCGGCCGACGCAATGGTGCTCGATGTCGGGCCGAAATCCGTCACTGCCATCAGCGACTGGATCTCGCGCGCTGAAACCCTCGTCTGGAACGGTCCGCTCGGAGCCTTCGAAATCGCCCCCTTCGACAAAGCGACGGTGGCCGCCGCCAAGCATGCGGCCAGCCGCACCCGTCAGGGCTCGCTCGTCTCGGTCGCCGGCGGCGGCGATACGGTCGCTGCCCTAAACCACGCCGAGGTCGCCGACGATTTCTCCTATGTTTCCACCGCCGGCGGCGCCTTCCTCGAATGGATGGAAGGCAAGCCGCTGCCCGGTGTCGATATCCTCCACCAGCAGAAGTAGCCGCACGCGCGCCGACCCGGGCAAATGGATAAGCCCGGGTCGGTGCCTCAAAAAAATTGTGACATTTCAAACGATTAAATTTTTTTAAATCGTTTTAGTCGATTTTACTGCCATTTTCCCGCACAGTATCTTCTGTTATCGCGCGCTGCGTACCTACAGCGCCGCGCGTCTTTAGGACGTCCAAAGGCCGCTGTAGCACTTTGAATTGCTGCATGTTTCCTTGCGTAAATCGGCGACGGCTTACGGAGGCATGCAGTCGGACGCGAGGATGTTTCTTGCGCCCTCAGACCGAAACGGTTTCTTGCGCCGCTCCGCTGCGTTCGGCGCTCTGTGTAGGAGAAAAAGATGAGCGAAAGACTGGAAGATATTGCGGTTGCCATGGTCGCCAACGGACGGGGCCTGCTCGCTGCCGACGAGTCGACCGCAACGATCAAGAAGCGCTTCGATAGCATTGGCCTCGAGTCCACCGAGACCTCGCGCCGCGACTATCGCGAGATGCTGCTGCGCTCGGATGAGGCGATGCGCAACTATATCTCCGGCGTCATTCTCTATGAGGAAACCCTGTTCCAGAAGGCCGCCGACGGCACCGCGCTCGTCGACGTCATCAAGAACGCCGGCTCGATCCCCGGCATCAAGGTCGACACCGGCGCAAAGCCCCTGCCGCATTTCCCTAATGAGACCGTCACCGAGGGCCTCGACGGCCTCGCCGCCCGCCTCGCCAAGTATTATGAAGCGGGCGCCCGCTTCGCCAAATGGCGTGGCGTCATCGCAATCTCCGGAACCCTGCCGAGCTTCGGCGCCATCAAGGCCAATGCCCATGCGCTTGCCCGCTATGCGACGCTCTGCCAGGAGGCCGGGATCGTCCCCATCGTCGAGCCGGAAGTGCTCATGGACGGCGCCCCCGGCGACCACTCGATCGAGCGTTCGGAAGAAGTAACCGAATGGGTACTTCGCACCGTCTTCGAGGAACTGGGCGACCTGCGTGTGAAGCTCGAAGGCATGATCCTGAAGCCGAGCATGGTGATCGACGGCAAGAAGGCCCGCAAGGCTTCGGTCGAAGACGTTGCCGAGCGCACCGTCAAGGTACTAAAGCGCACCGTGCCGGCCGCTGTCCCCGGAATCGCCTTCCTGTCCGGCGGCCAGTCGACGGAAGAGGCAACCGCGCATCTCTCGGCCATGAACACGGCGCACGACCTGCCCTGGAAGCTGACTTTCTCGTATGGCCGCGCCCTGCAGCAGGAAGCGCTCAACGCCTGGAACGGCAAGCCGGAGAACGTCGCCGCCGGCCAGCGCGCCTTCTCGCATCGCGCCAAGATGTGCAGCCTCGCCGCCAAGGGCAGCTGGAAGAAGGACCTCGAACAGGCCGCCTGATGGGTAAGCCTGAGCGGACAAAGAGTTAAAGGGAGCGAGGAGAAGGCCCGGCGGCAGCGATGTCGCCGGGCCTTACTGCATGTTTCCTCAAATCGTAGCCGATTTGGGGACAAAAACATGCAGCAATTCAAAGTGCTATGGCGTCCTTTGTGCGTCTGCTAAGACGCACGGCGCTGTAGTATTCGGGGCCAATTGTCAGGGAGACAGTAAAATTTCGTTACAAATCCCGGATTTCCAGCGTTTCTAGCCTCTAAACCTGCTATCCTGTTTACCCCATCGACACCCCAACTGGAGGGCAGGGCAATGAGCGTAAGCAAAACCGCCGTGGAGGCGCGCAAGCTCGCATTGGCCGCAGGAAAGCGCATTGAGAAGCCAATCCCCAAGCATTCCGGTCTTTATATAGTCAGCCAGCCGACAGGTGCGCAATCGTGGGCCTATCGCTACAGGCGACCGACTGACGGCCGACAGGCAAAGCTGACGCTCGGACCCCTCAGCACCTATGCCCCCGGAGATGAAGGCTACGCTGGACCGGAAGAGCCGACCTTTGGCGATCCGCTCGACGTGGACGCTGCTTGGGGATTAGTGCAAGAATGCCAAAAGATGCTGCGCCGGAAGATCGATCCGGGTGAGACCGTCAAGCAGATGAAGGCGGGCGGAGAGGAAATCATCCTATCGGCTGCAACGGATGGCTGGACCTTCGAAGCACTGCTTATGAAGTTCATAGATTGGTATCAGCCCAATCGCGAAACCACGAAGCGACAGACCGCCTATTGGCTAGGCCTGAAACCGGACGGCAGAGGCGGCTGGGAGCACACAGGCAACGGCATCCTAGGCAAGTGGAAAGGCCGTGTCTTCTCCCGCTATGATGGCACGCCGGTCATGACCGCTGTGGACGCTAACGAGGCGATGTCCTCACTAACGAAAGTCAGCCGCAACCGGACCCGTTCAGCTTTGAAGGTGTTTAGCGGCTGGGCTTCGGAGTTCGGCCAGAACGGCAGACCTTATGTGGCGATAGACCCGTTTGCGGGGATGAAGCGTAAGCGACAGGATCGGGAGAAGCCGGGAGGCGAACAAGGCGTTCGTGTCTTGGAGGATTGGGAGATCGCCGCTCTTTGGAAAGCCGTCATGGCGGAACCGGACGCCTACGGACTGGGTGCCTTGCTCATCCTGACGACGGCGCAGCGGCCGGAAATGACCTTTGAGGCCCGCTATGAACATATGGACTTCGCCGAACGTGAATGGCGCATTCCGGCCGAGCACAGCAAAGTAGACAGACCGCACAGGGTCCCGCTGTCCGAAATGGCCCTATGGATCATCGCTCAACTGCCGACAACGAGCGGCTATCTGTTCCAGCCGAAAGGTAGCGGAAAGCGACCGCTGAACAAGCACACACGCCCCAAGGATCGGTTGCGAGATGGGGCCGACAAGGTAGCCCGCGAAGCTGGCAGACCGTCGCTAGAGCACTGGACGTATAAGCATCTCCAAAAGACGGCGATCACGCATATGGAACGACCGCCGCTGCGTGTGCCGCCGCATGTGACGAAGGCCGTTCAACAGCATTCGCAGGGCACGAGGACCGATCAGGCTTACCGGGGCTATGAGTATGACGAAGAGAAGCACGAGGCCTTGGAGAAGTGGGGCAAACAGCTGGCGAAGATCACAAGCTAGGAGGGTCCGGTGCGCAAAGTCTTCGCGTTCGTGGGGAAGGTTTCTGAGGTCATAGGACAGGTCTTGGAGGGTATCGGCCGGTTGATCATGATGGCGATCGGCCTTGTGCTGTGGCTCGTGTTCGTGGCGGGGCTGGTCTGGCTGGCTTTCTTGGTGATCAGGACTTTGGTGAGGCTGGCCGGGTGACACGCGGGGAGATAAGTATGACTTATTTAATGTGGCCGGAGGCTTTATGTCGTCGGAAAAGTCATGCTTTTGAGTGGGTACTTAAGACCCGCGCATGCGTCTGGCGCACCCCCGACCAAAAGAAAATCCACCAAAAATCCGCTCTTAATGTGCGTTCGCCCCCGATTTCCCGGTGTGCGGAGAGGCCCCGGCGAAGCGCACAAATGACGCTCTGACTATCAGGCACATGAACAATATCAAGCGCTTAGCGACGATCTACAGGCCTTGGGGTAACACTTTGGGGTAAAAGCCTCGCATCAGACGGCTGATTTCCGGCGGAGGGGCACCCGGGGCCTCAATTTCAAAGGTAGGTAGGGGCGTTCCCCCCTTGAGGCTCCCTCGCGTTCTGCGCAAACAGGGGACCCGGCGTGGACCGTGCAGGGTGTGGAGAAAATCAACTTAGCGATGTATTCCCCCTTTAGGGTCCCATCTAAGGTGGTGTTGGGCAGACCTTCCAAAATATAAAAATGCCCTCCAAGTGCTTGGTCGGATTGAGTTTTTTGTGGTTACACGTCACCCTCTCAAGACGATCCACACACCCAGTGCCAAAACAGACGGCCAGAAGAGCAGATAAACGACCACAGCGACATGCAAGGCGGCCTGCGCCAGCCCCGGATTTGCTATGAGAATATCGCTCATAATGCCTCCGCTTCGCGTCGGCCCCTGCGTCAAGGGATAAGATAGCACACCGGCTGGCGACCGTCCCTGCGTTTAAACATTGTGAGCGATTTCAAACACTTGCTGTCAGACGTCGCGAATTATTCGCTGTTCACACCCAGCGTCAGAGCGCACCATCTTCATAGTTGATGTGTTGGTGTGGGAGGTGACCGCCATGGCACGCAGGGATCGGGACAAGGGCATGGGCATGGATTGGACGCCTCTGCATGCGAAAGTGTGGAAAGTTCTTCGGCCAGAGGCAAGGCGACGTTGGTTTCGTGTGATCGATGGCGGCCGGTCGGGCACACCACAGCCTCGCTATCGCATGACGTCACGTGGCCACTTGCGGCTGGTGTGGAGCCGTATCGAAGGGTCACAACACGTGTGATGTGGGGTGAAAAGTGCCTATCCTATTGTAATCGTTCACCAATCCCGACACCTGTGTCATGCTGTGTATAAGGGATAATAAGCAAACTGTCGTATGTGGGCGGAAAAGGTGAACAACTCCAGAGACTTAGCGTGTTTTGAGGCTGCCGTCGCACGTTCAGCCGCCATGGTTCCGACGCCGATTGCGCCTCACCCGGCGCAAGATCGGGTCATCTACAGCAATCAACGGATCATCGCCCCTAAGTGGCTCAGCAAACCGGATTGCGGCGATGCCACGGCGATCTCCCCGCTTACGCACTAGCTTGATCCCTCGGCGAGCTAGTTCCTGAACAACACGCGGCCGGTTTAGAGCCTCAATGATATTCCGAGCATCGATCCCCACGGCTTCGGCCAACTGCCGCTGTTTGACCCAACCCGGCAAGCCGCCGACCCGATCCGGTGCAATCCGTTCTAGCTCGTCAACAAGCCGTTGCTCGGTTGGTATCAACGTTTCGCCAAGAGGCCACCACGGATCAATTTTTGCGTCTGGAAACGTCGCGCGGAGCAAATCCCGATCAATGGGTTTGCACTCCGCAAAGATGACGTCCAGCTGACAGCCTTTAGGGCAGTCGTCGCCATGCACCTTGCGGAGTGCGCCACGACCGACAGCCTGAAAAAGATGGTGTGCGACTTCGCCAGCGTGAAAGGCGTCAATGTCAGCGTCGCTGTACACGGTGGCAAGCGATTTGCCGTGCGCAGCCCGAAAAGCTGCCTCTTGCTGTGGCTTGCTGTATTGGTTCAAGCCCACCACGATCACGTGTTTTACATCGCGGAATTTGTTGATGCCTGTGTGCCAGCCCCAAGCCAAGAAATGCAGCTTTGGCGGCACTCTGCCTTCGACCTCCATACGACGTTTTACAGTCTCGCCTATCACATGTTCCATGTCTGTGGCCGGGGCATTCGTTTGTGTCGGCTGATGAATGATCAAGACTTCCGGCTCTGTTGTGGTTGCCGCGACTTCCGCAACACCTTGGGCGATCTCAAGGCGGTCTTTCAAGCGGCGTTGCGTGATCTTGCCCGCACCACGGTTCCAATGCCGAATGGTGAGATTGTGATAAGCCTTTCTCCCTCCTGACAAAAACTCCAGATTGCCGCGACCGTGCGACCATAGTTCATACGACTTACGAAGCCTGCCGCTTGCGTCAAGGATCAGGAGTGGTGCGAAATCTGGCGGCAGCAACTCGTCGTAATAGAGTGCAACCGTATGGTCGAATGGGTCGTGGCGGATCAAGGCTTTGCCCTCTGCCATTCGTTCAAGTCCTTCGACAATGACGACCTGATCAGCGCTCAGAAAGGGTTTTACAGCCGAAAAGTCTATGTCAGGCATTGTGGGAATACAGTTGCCAACGCTCTCCTCCATACGAGTTGCCAAGGCGTTCAGTGCGTCACGCTGACTGATGAAGCCGTGTGTTCGAAGAGGTCGCAGCAAGTGCTTGATATCGTCAGCGGAAACAGTACGGGGCAGAGCCGGAAGGATAGCTTCATCCCATATTTTTACTTGGCGGGGTTTGCCGCGATAGTCAAATTGCCTCATGTTCTTGAGGCCAAGGCCCTTGCTAGCCAGCGCATACAGCCGCTGTTGTGTCGTGAATAGAACTTGGGCACGGTCGTTTCTGTAATTGTCGTCTCCTGTGTCTTCGCCAACTCCCTTGCTGTTAAGGTCTTTGTTTTTGTCGGCAGTGCGAACCGCGTATTGATGTGGTTTAAGGCCGATCTCCGCTATCAGCGCGTCGATTTGCTCTAGCCTATCGACCAAAATCATAATCCCGGTTTTTTCGCCTAGGCGGATCAATTCTCCGACCGCTACAGCGATGGCTGTCGTTTTCCCCATACCTGTGGGCAGTGGCGAGACAAAGTAGCTCGTCTGTGCGGTCTCTGCGGCCATCGCCTTGATGGTCTGGATGATCGCCCGAAGGCCATCCCAATTCTCTTCGGACGGAAAATGATCACGTTCGGCAAAGCGCTTGCGCAAAGCTCGTTCAACCCGCTGATTGAAACCTTCGAACTCAGTGGGATCAACGTCGATTTCTTCCCACGTGATGTTCAAAAGATGATCAAACGACGTAGGCCTAGCCTTGGAGAGCGAAAAGAAGAGCAGATCGTCTTGAAGTTTCAGCGTCGAAACGCTATATTTGGTGTATCTCATTGACGTTCCTTAGTTGTTGAGATTTTCTCGGTTGTGCAGCCGAGAGGTGGTTAGCTCTGTAAGTCTCCAAAACGGCCCTTCTCCGGGGCCGTTTTCTTTTGCCTGTTCTATGTAGGAATTTGAGAGCGTCTTTTCATCGTTTACACATCGGCCGATCGTCTTGACGTTACTGTGCGTTTAAACGCTTTGGCGCGAAGCGCCGTATCTTATATTGCTTGGCGTTTACTACGCTTTTTCAGGTCCCGACGCTCTGCTTGTATCCGCTCCATCGATGCCCGTATCTGCTTCCGTTCGTACTTGTGGCGTTGTCGCTCCACTGCCAGAGCGAGGCGCAAGTTCACTAGTCGGCATTTCAACTCCGCCTGCCGTTCCAGATCGCTCATTTACCGTCCTCCTTTGGCCACACCTTGGCACCTGCTTCGCGGACCCGGTGCCGGATGCCTTCGGGCAGGCTGTCCCAGTGCTTGCTGGCGGCTTCAGAACCCTTCTCAAACGCAATCCGAGCACCTTGCGTGAAGGCATCGCGGGCCTCTGGCGTGAGGAACTGGCGGAAGGCCTTCCACTCCAGGTCATCGATTGCCTTCGCGTGGTTGGCCTTCTGCTTGTCATTCAGGCCCGATACGTCCTTCGCGCGCAGTTCCTCCACGGCCGCAAGGGTGTCTTCTGCGTCGGCGAGGCGCTGGCGCTCCGCAGCCTGTGCGTCGAGGATGGCTTGGTTCTCGGCTAGCGCTTTGTCGTGAGCGTCGAGCCAGTCCTGATCGTAGACTGGTTGGCCGTCACGCCATGCAAGTGGTTTGGGTGTGTTTGTCATTGTCATTTTCTCACTCTAGTTGTTGATCGTTTAGTGTGGCATAGGCCCGGTCGGGGCCTTGCTCATGAGTTCGAGCATTCGCCGTTGCTCCATGGCGATGGCCGCTTCAAGTTCGGCGATGCGGCGTGCAAGCTGCTTCCGCTCGTTCGGTTGGGGTGTGGGTGTGTCGGTCATGATTTGCACTCCTGTCGTTTGGTGCGGGATGTGAAGGGATTTTTGCCCCGTCGCGGATTGTGCGGATTGCGGCCCATCCGATACTGCCATGCGGGGCAGTCATAGATTGCGCAGCGGCGGACTTCGGCGGGACTGTCCGAACTGCACGGCAGGCAGATTTTGTCGCGGATATCCGTCAAACGGTCTGGGTTAGAAGCACAGAAAGCGTCGTGACGTGCTTCGCCTTGGTCCACACCGTGCATTATGCGCAATCGCTGTTTTACGTCTCTGACAGAGGCCTGCGGATGGCCAGCGGCCGTTAAAACGTCCAACGGAATGTCCATTGGGTTCTTGCCGATCAGGCGACCGTGCTGATCCTTGTCGCAAAGCTGGTCACGCCATTCGTGATTTTCGGGCTGGTATGTGCGGAAGCGGTCGCCGGGGTTGAGGACCATCTTGCCACGATGAGCGACTGGCTTAGCCGTATACAAGTTGGTCATCGGCTGGCCCTCACCCTGTGTGATGTCGAGCGCCTTGCCGCCGCTTCTCTTCGTGAAGGTCCACTTGGGCCTTATAGACGCACTTGGCGGAGCAGTACTGTGTTCTGCCACGGAGGATAGGACCGCCACAGTAGGCACATGGGCGTTTGGCAGTGAGCGGTTTGGACCATGGCTTGGCGGGTTCGGGCAGCGGTGTGGTGTCTAGGCCGATGTCGTGAAAGAGGCCCAGCATGCGCTCGTACTCGGCCGCTCTTGCCGGTTTGTGCAGCCGTAGCCACTCCATGCCGGGTGCGAAGCCGATTAGCCGTTCGGTGTGGCCCGCGATCTTGCGCGTTACATACGGAGGTCCCTTTTCGACTTTCCATAGCTGGTATAGTCGCGTACAGCTGAGGCCAGCTATTCTCGCGAACTCCGTTGCTGTGAAACAATCCTCGATCATCAAAAACTCGCTCATGACACAACATATGGTCAATTGTGACCATTGAACCTACTAGATACTGTAACTGGTACTTGCCGCCGATACTAGGCCGAGCTTATAATGAGGCCTAGATCACCGAACTGGTGTTAAGAGTAATTCCGGAGTTCAAAAACAGTGGGCAGCAGACGACAAGAGCGCGACGAAGAGTTGCGCAAGCGCTATCACGACCATCACGAAGCACAGCGGCAGGCGTTGCTTCAAATGATCAACAGCTTGCCGAAAGAGGCACTTCCTGCTGAGTACAACAATGCATCGTTGTCCGATCAGATCGAGGAGTGGCAGGTGGCCAACGGCGTGATTGCGAAACCGGAGCGCCAAGGTCTGAGTATCGGCAACCGCAAGGCACTTTTTGACGCTGGCATGCAGGCGATCAGCCGAGACGAATATCCCGAAGGCACCGTATGGGACCTGTCGGGAGTTCCATGGATGCCCGGGCCGCTTGGGACGATGATCCCAGCGAGGCCGAACATCAAAGACAGGCACGATTGGGCCAAAGCCGAGAAAGAGGACAAGGAATACACCAGACACGCGGAGCGCCTCTATCCGCTATACCGCACTGTTTTTCCTGATGACGACCCGGATACGGTCGCTGCGGCCGTTGGTGCTCTGACTAGCCATGCGGGGTTTAGCCTGTCTGATTTGAACGCCATCGCTGAGGACCCCACGGCGAGATATGCGGCATTCGCCCAAATCCATTCGGTGGCAGAAAAGATCGCCTACGACCGCCAGAGCGGCGGTGGCTACGATGACGATGACGACGACATGCGGACGGGTGGCTTCTTTGGCGGTGGTTCGTCAGGGGCAGGTGGCAACTCTGGCGGTGGCGCACGGGCTGCTAAGAGCGACGACAGACCGACGCCTGTGAGTGACTACGTGAACGAGTTCCAGCGGAAGGCAGGGTTAAAAGTATGACTAATCGAACAATCATCTACACGCGGAGTGCAGGGACGGCGGGCAACGCGGAGCATTTGCGGAACACGCAACTGCAAGCCGCGACGGCTGCGGCCATACTTTCTGGCTGTCCGACGCGCCGCGACGCACAGGGTGAGCCGAAGCTGTTGAACTCAGTGCCGATGGTCGAGCCGATCGCTGCGAGCGACAAAACGTTTCGCAGTATTGTGGAGACGCTGACGCCAATGGACACGTTCGTGATCGCGTCGCTTGGTGTTCTGGCAGATACCCCAACAGCCCTCATAGGGCGTCTCTCACGAGTTATCGCGACGGGCTGCAAGCTGATCATCGCGGACCTGCCACATGTGGACATCGGGACCATCCGGCAAACGGCAATGGCCTTCGTTCCGTTGGAGCAGAAAGCCGAAAAGCTAAGCACTGAGCTTGATAGCCTCTACGCGAGCCGGAGCGAAGAGCGGGCGACCTATGCGCGGGAGTGCCAACGCCAGATCATCGATACGTTGTACAGGCGTGGCATCGATCTCTCGGACTTGCTTGGCGACGACAAGCCGAAACAGCCCGTAGACGACATTCGGGGCAAGCGACTTCGCCAGCTGCGAGAAAGCCTTTCACTCAGTGCGGCTGAGGCAGGCCCGCTAGTCCTCGCCGTAGGGTCTGACAGGGCGTTCTCTAAACAGGATGTGAGCGAAATCGAGACCGGGAAGGCCAAGCCCGAAAAAATGGACCTGTACGAAATCGCCATCCGGGCCGAAGTCGGACGCCGGAAGGTGGCAGCGAAGCTAGATCGTGAGATTGCCAAGCAGTCAGGCCAGCCCGTCACGGCGACGGAGCAAGAGGTGCTCAACAGAGTGATCAAGCCAGCACAGAAGGGCAACGACAATGCACACATTTAAAGGCGAATTTCACGGACGATCGCAAGTCGCGGAGAGCCAGCTAAAGCCGTCGAATTACAAGCAGTCCGCTGCCATCAGAAATGGTGTGGAATTCGACAACCGGGCGGAACTGGAGGCCCACGACAATGGGCAGCCGAAGGCGAAGCGGCAAGATCACGGCTCGCAGGTTGTCCCGAGTGAACTTGAGCGAAGCAACTACAAGCGGCCGATCGCCTTCCGCGACGGCCAGCCGATTTATGACAGGGCCGAACTGGCCGCTAAACAGGAGTGAATGAGATGGCAATCTATCAAGGTCCGGTAAAAGGATTTGAGGAAGTCGAGTTTGCTAAGCCACCGATCGATCTGGATCGTGGGGTCACAGGCAAGAAGTCGTGGATGCATCCTGAGATTGGTATTGTGTACGCATACAAGGACGATCCGGGCGTCTATTTCAATGAGCACGGAACAGAGGTCTCCGAGCAGGTTGCTCGTTTGGCCGGTCACGACGTTGAGGCAAACGCGCGCATTCGTTACCTCAGACAGAAGCGCAAAGAGTTCGATAAGGAGCTTGAGGCCGAGATGGCCCGAGTGACGAAGCAGGGCGGTGACCTGTTGGTGTCACGCGGTGGCTTCTCGGTGATGACCCTTGCCCACGGCAGATGCGCAGTGACCGACTTAGACGGCCAGTGGATCACACCGAACCCGCTCACTCGGGAAGAGGCGTTCAAACTGCTCGACAAACTGTCGCCTGTTGATCCGGTAGCGGAGGGCCAAGACGATGTCAGCGAGTAAACAGCTTGATCGCATGATTGAACGGGCCAGCGGAGACCCCGAGGTCTTGGGCGAGAGCCTTTGGGATTTCATCGACAACGAACTTGAAGACGATGCGCGGGACCTTCTGGACGAAGTGGCCAAGCGCCTGATGAGCGGTGATGAGGAGAACGACTGATGGCCGTTAGGACTGCAAATATTACGTATCCGGGCAGCAACATCCTGACGACGTGGACCGGCTTGCTCAATGGCGACACTGGAGCGCCGTTCGCTGCGGCCGACTGGCCTATCAAGACGGTGCAGGTTACAGGCACCTTGGGCGCTGGCGGCTCTGTGCGATTGGAAGGCACCTGCGACGGCTCGACGTGGGCCACTCTCCATATGCCCGACAACAACGATTTGGTGTTTACGGCATTGGGTATCGAGAAAGTCTTGGAGAACCCTCTGCTCATCCGGCCTGCTGTGACGGCCGGTGACGGTTCGACGAACCTTGCCGTTCGGGTCGTAGGGTCGAGGGAAAGGTGAAACCGCCATGGATCACGGCTACGTTTGGGAGAGCGGCGGCTATTGGTGGCGACGGCCTCCGGGCACACAGGACCGTGAAGGGCCTTTCGACAGCCGCGAAGAGGCCGAGGCAGGCCGTGCCGCTGAGCAGATCGGGGCCGCCATTAAGAGCTACATCCAAGACGGTGGGGACGGCCATATCAAAGATGGCCAGAGCGAAGTTTAGCGGAGTGACGGCACGTGCCTCTCTCGACGTCATTCCGCTTTAAGAGTGGTCCCGGCGGTTCCGTCTTCCTTCCCATCGGGGCCATTTCTTCTTGTTTAAACACTGGAATTTTGGCTATTGATCTGTGCTGTTTCGGCCACGGAAAGGGGATTTCTGCCTACCCCGCGCCTACCCCGTTTTAGGGTAACCGGCAAAACCAAATAATTTCAAACTATTAGGAAATGACATTTCTTGTCAGGGAGACAAGTTTGCGGTTTCGGCGGGCCGATAACGCTTTTACATCAGCGCCATTGCCGATTGCCGGGGAACTGCAATGAAATCCGTCTCCTATGTCACCGTTGACGTCTTCACCGCCGAACGCTTCACCGGAAACCAGCTCGCCGTCATCCCCGATGCACGGGGCTTGAGCGACGAGCAGATGCAGGCGATCGCCACCGAATTCGGCTATTCCGAAGTCACCTTCGTGCTGCCGCCGGATGATCCGGCGAACACCGCCCGTGTGCGCATCTTCACGCCGACCGCCGAAATTCCCTTTGCCGGACATCCTAATGTCGGCACCGCCTTCGTGCTCGGTCAACAGGGGGAGATCTTCGGCAGAAGGCCCGGCGACAAACTGCGTTTCGAAGAGAAGGCCGGGCTGGTCGAGGTTGCCCTTCTCGGCGACGGCGACGCGATTGCCGGCGCGCGCATCGTCGCTCCCCGGCCGCTCAGCATCGGACCGGTCATCGACGCTGCGACCGTCGCCGCCTGCGCCTCACTCCGGCCGGAGGACGTGAGCGAACGCACTCATCCCGCCGTGCGTGTCTCGGTCGGCCTCGCCTTTGCCGCCGCCGAAGTCAGGGATGTCGCCGCCCTGTCGAATGCGCGGCCCGATGTCAGCGCCTTCCATGAAGCGAATGCGCGTTACCCACTCGCCGATGACAGCTTCAGCCTGTTTCTCTATGCGCGCACGCCCGAGCGCCCCTGGCAGATCAGGGCTCGCATGTTCGCGCCGCTCGACAATGTCATCGAGGATCCGGCGACCGGCAGCGCCTCGGCGGCGCTCGGCGCCTATCTCGCTTCGCTTCTGCCGCAGGCGGATGCGGAAATCGAGATTGTCATCGAGCAAGGCGTGGAAATGGGCCGCCGCAGCGTCATAACGGTCCGCGTCAACAAGAAGAACGGCACGGTCCGCGAGGTCAGCGTTTCGGGCAATTGCGTGGCGGTGATGCGCGGGTCGATCGAGGTCTGAGCACTACAGCGCCGCGCGTCTTATCAGACGCGTAAGGTCGCTGTAGCACTTTGAATTGCTGCATGTCTTTGTCCTCAGATCGAGGTCGATTTAAGGAGACATGCAGGAGGCCCGCCGGATCAGCGCGTCTCGGGCGTGCAATCCCTCATCGACTTGAGAAGTGCCCGAAATCGGGGGTGATCGCGAATCGGATCCAGATCGGAGTCCTGCTTGAACCAGAGGAGATGGTAGCTGGAGCTCTGCGGAACGACGGCTTCCAGCAGATCGAGCGCGCGCTCGCTCTCTCCCAACAAGGAATGGACGCAGGCCGCGTTATATTGCGCGACGATATCGTCCGGATCGACCGCCAGCGCTCGCGCCGCCCATTCCTTGGCGCGCTCCCCTTCGCCCAGATGCGCGAGCGCCAAGGCCCCGCGATGGGCGGGGCTCGCATTTTCCGGGTGCCGCTCCAGCGCGGTTTTCGCCCGCTCGATGCCGATCCGCGCCCAGCGCTGGCGCTCGGATTCCATTCCGAGCGAGAGATAGCAGTTCATCAAATGAATTGGTGAAAAATAGTCGTCGGTGCGGATTTCCGCCGCCCGCTTGAAGAACTGCACCGCCTCCTGAAACCGGCCCTGCGCAAATAGGAAGCGGCCATAATAAAGATTGGCCTCATAGAGCGACGGACTCAGCGCCAGAGCCTGGCGGAATTCGCGGCCGGCCTCTTCCGTCTGCCCGTCGTGGGTCAATGCCAGCCCGCGTGAGGCATGCGCTTCCGCCAGGTTTGGGTCGAGCGCCAGTGCCTTGGAGCTCATCTCGAAGATGCTCTCGAGCGGAAACTCCTTTTCGTGCCAATCCCTGATCGCACATTCGCATTCGGCGATGCCCGCGTAGGCGCGCGCATAGTTCGGATCGAGTTCGACAGCCTTCAGGAACATCCGGCGGGCAAGCAGCAGGTAGGACCGAGTCCAAGTATGCGAGAACTGCCGGCCACGCAGATAATAGGTATAGGCTTCCACGGAAGTGGTCGGATCGCTCTCGATCGCCTTCTTCTCCTCCGGCAGCAGCTTGATCTTCAACTGGGCGACGATCGCATGCGTGATCTCGTCCTGGATGGTAAAGATATCGGTGAGATCACGATCATAGCGATCGGCCCACAGGTGCCCGCCCGTATGCGCATCGATGAGCTGGCCGGTGATGCGGACACGTTCGCCGACCTTGCGGACGCTGCCTTCCAGAATGAAGCGGACGCCGAGTTCCTGGGCGATCTGCTTCACCTTCACCGGCTTGCCCTTGTAGGTAAAGACGGTGTTGCGGGCGACGACATGCAGGCGCGAGATCTTCGAAAGATCGGTAATGATGTCCTCGGTGATGCCGTCGGAGAAATATTCCTGCTCCGGATCGTGGCTCATATTGGTGAAGGGCAGGACGCCGATCGATAATTCGTAGCCGGCCTCGAGCGTCGCGTCGGGCGGCTCCGTTTCCTGCCGGGCGGCCGCCTCGCCGAGCGCGACCGTATAGACGCGGATATTCGGCGCGATGTTCTTCAGGCTGTATTCGCCCTTGTCGACGAAGCCGAGGTCCAACCGCGAGCCGACCTGGTCGCGCACCGACGAGGATACCGCAATACCGGAGGGATCGGCGAGCCCCTCGAGCCGCGCCGCAACGTTGACGCCGTCGCCGAAGATGTCGCCCTCCTCAACGATCACGTCGCCGAGGTGGATGCCGATCCTGAGTTCGATGCGCCGGCTCCTCGGCAGGCCTTCGTTGCGAACGAGCATGCCGCGCTGGATCTCGGCCGCACAGGCCACCGCATTCACGACGCTCGAAAATTCGATCAGCATGCCGTCGCCGGACAGCTTGACGATGCGCCCCTTGTGTTCGGCGATCTTCGGCTCCAGGCACTCGCGGCGATGCCGTTTCAAGGCGGCCAGCGTCCCCGCCTCGTCGGTTCCCATCAGGCGACTGTAGCCCACGACATCGGCAGCGAGAATGGCGGTCAGGCGGCGTTCCAAGAGTGCCTCGATTTTCATCTTGTGGCCGAGCACGGTAATTTAACCTTTTCTTGACTACATGTCGTGCGCAGACTTCGGGCATTTTGCGCGCAAGTGTAGCCCTGTCCTCAAAGGTTAGCTGTTTCTAAGGGAACGTCGTGCGGTCGCGCATTCCCTGCGCATGTTCTATCCGCGGCAGGTGAGTGCGACTGCGGCTACGGCCGGACGAACACCGTGACCATCATCACGGCGATGGCGAAGACGGCGATCTTCCAGAAATCCCGGCGCTGCCTGAGACCGGGATATCCGAGCGGCTTGATGATGTGCACACACATGGCGACGAAGAGGAGAAGCGTCAGTGCCTTCGACATTCATTTATTCCGGAGAATTCCGCGGCCACGGTTGCAACGTCATACGGCCGTCACTTTTCGACGCATAGAGGGCTATTGTTTTCGCCGCCGATTTGCAATGACCGGCGGCAGCGATTCCAGTTGAACGGCACCACATGCCGCCGCGAATTGCCGGTCGCAGAACGATTTCGGATGGAACAATGAGAAACAACCTGCTCCCCGTCGCCGCGCTGTTGCTCGGCACTCTGTTCCTCTTTCTAGGAAACGGTCTGCTGGGTCTGCTCCTGCCGGTGCGCGGCACGGCGGAAGGATACCCGACCACGATTCTCGGCCTGATCGGCACGTCCTGGGCTTCGGGCTTCGTGCTCGGCTGCTTCTTCGCCCCGAATGTCGTGAAGCGCATTGGGCACGTTCGGGCCTTCAGTGTCTTCACGGCGCTGATTGCCATCGTTTCCCTTTTGACCGGCATAATGATCGACCCCATCTGGTGGCTGGTCCTGCGCGCGCTGACCGGCTTCTCGACCGCCGGCACGTCGATGATCATCGAAAGCTGGCTGAACGAGCGCGCCACCAATGAAAGCCGCGGCGTAATCTTCTCCCTCTATATCGCCATCACCCTCTTCGGCGTCGTCGGCGGGCAGATGATGATCCCCTTCGGCGAGACGACGACCACATTCTTCTTCATGATCTGCGGCATTCTCTACTGCGTCGCGATGTTGCCGACGCTCTTGTCCAAGGCCGCCTCGCCGACGCCGCTCAAGCAGGTGCGGCTCGACCTTCGCGGCCTTTACCGCAATTCGCCGGTGTCCTTCCTCGGCATCCTCTTGATCGGCATCGCCAACGGGGCCTTCGGCACGCTCGGCGCCGTCTTCGGCCGCCAGGCGGGTCTTTCCGACAGCACCGTCGCGGCGATGATGAGCGTCGCGATCTTCTCCGGGGCGGTCATGCAGTTGCCCGCCGGCCGAATTTCCGACCGCGTCGACCGCCGCTATGTGCTCGCCGTTCTGGCCGGTGTGGGGGCGCTTGCCGGGCTCATGCTCTTCCTGATCGAGCCGGGCCAAGTCTGGATCGTGCTGACGCTGATTGCCGTCTACGGGGCCGCGGCAAACGCGCTCTATCCGATCGCCGTCTCGCACGCCAACGACTTCGCCACACCGGAGGATTTCGTCAAGGTCTCCGGCGGCCTGCTTCTGCTCTACGGCATCGGCACGATCATCGGCCCGACGATCGGCGGCCCGGTGATGACTGCGACGGGCCCCTATGGCCTCTTCATGATCACCGCCTGTGCGCATATGCTGATCACGGCCTATGCGATCGTCCGCAGCCGCCGGCGCGCACCCGTGCCCGTCGCCGAGCGCGAGACCTTCTCGCCGGTCAATGCCGGTGCACCGACGACGCCGGAAAGCCTGCAGCTCTCTCCGCGCGCGGCACCCTTCGAGGAGACGCGGGGAGACACCGTCGACGATCCCGAAGCGGAGGAGAGAGCCGATGAGCCTGTTTGACGACGATCAGCCGAAGAAGAAGACCGCGCATGAGATCGGCAGCGACCTTTCGCAGCTCTCCGTCGACGAACTCACCGCGCGCATTGCGCTGCTGTCGGAGGAAATCGCCCGGCTGGAGGCGGAGCGCACCCGAAAATCGGCGAGCCGATCGGCCGCCGAAGGCCTCTTCCGCTGAGAGCTAGACAAGCCTCAGAGAGCGCCGGCGGACGGCCGCTTAACGGGATATTAGGCATTTTCTGTAATTCTACCGTCATCCGGTCTTCCGGACTCAGACATTTTCACCGATTGGCGAATGGGTCTGATTTCTCCCTGTTTTACCTTGAGAGCCGCCCCGCGCGGCTCTTTTTTTGTTTCGCGACAGCTGTTTTCAAAGAATTGTGGAGATTAACCCTTTCTTAAGAATACCCTTGCGCGGAATGCGGTATCAGATCATTCTTCGAGCATAGAGGGGCCTCAAGGAAACTTTTCCCAAAGCCACTTCGTTACCTGACCGTGATGCGTTTTGAACCAGGGAAAAACAGGCCATGTCCGAGAGAGGATTGAATACCGTCAGTTTCGCAGGACACGCTGCGTCCTCGGCGCAGTTCAAGGCGCTCTATGCCGAAGGGATGGGCCTCGTCGAGGAAACGGCGAGCTACCTCGATGGTCCTGGCCGTGCTGCCTCCAAGGTGTTGCCGCGTATGGCCTCGGTGCTTTACGCCGCCGAGTCGATGCGGCTGACGACGCGGCTGATGCAGATGGCCTCCTGGCTCCTCCTACAGCGCGCTGTCAACAATGGCGAGATGAGCCGCGAACAGGTCCTGTCGGAAAAAAGCAAAGTTCGCCTCGACAGCTTCAATGTCGACCGCAGCGCGCCCGGCTGGAACGATCTGCCCGACAGCTTCCGCGACCTGATCGAACGCTCGCTTCGCCTGCAGAACCGCGTCGCCCTGCTCGACCGCGAGATCTACCGGCCGCAGGAGGCCACGACCTTCGTCCCAGACAACCAGAACGGCGTCAAGGCACAGATCAAGCTCTTGCAGACAGCGTTTGGCGGCAACTGACGTCGACGGTAATCACGGCAGAGTTCGAGGCCCGGCCACGCGCCGGGTTTTTCGTGCGTGCGGCACGCGAATTTCCCAGCGGTCTGTCTTGCATGGTCCTTGCATTCTCTTCTCACGCACTTGCCTGTCCGAGCCAGCACGCAAAGGAGTGCGTGTGTGTGAATCCTCGCGGCAAGCCCGAGGATGACGCTTCTGGGTAATGCTCAGTGCAAATCAAGCGGTGTATGATGCCGGCAGGTGCGCTCCCCTTTTTCGACAGCGGTTCACTCTCCCGTCATCCTCGGGTTTTACCCGGGTCAAGCCCGAGGAGGACCCCCTTGACAACGCTCGGTCTTAAGTTGAGACGAGGGTAAGCGACAGGTGCTGTCAACCTTCGCTCGTCTCCGACGAAAACGGCCCCCTTCTTCTTCGTCATTCTCGGGCTTGCCGAGAATCCATGCACAAGCCGCCGAGCGAGAGGATCGCCTGCGTAAAGCCTGCATCTGACTCTTTCGTCCAGAAGGCAACAACAGCCAACAAAAAAGCCCGGCATTGCCGGGCTCCAGAAACGCGATATCGCGAGCGATCAGAGGCCGAGGCCCTCGAAGCGCTTCTTGAACTTCGAGACGCGGCCGCCGCGGTCGACGAGCTGCTGGTTGCCGCCGGTCCAGGCCGGGTGCGACTTCGAGTCGATTTCGAGGTGCATGGTTGCGCCTTCCGAACCCCAGGTCGAGCGGGTTTCGTATTCGGTGCCGTCGGTCATGACCACCTTGATCGTGTGGTATTCGGGATGGATGCCTGCCTTCATAACAATCTTCCTAGAGTTCCAGGGTCCAATTGTCGCAAGGCATTGCGACTTTGGGACCGAACACGTAAATGGAGCCGCGGACCGCTCTCGGCCACGGCTTCTTCAATTCGATGCCGTGCCTATACATGAAGGTCTGCGGGATAACAAGTGCCGCGCGGAAGACTAATCGACCCTCCGTGGCAGGCGATCGGGGGTCACGTGCCAAGACAAGAGAACCTAGTACGAGAGCGCAAGTCCGTCCGGCCGCTTGCAGCCGTGCTGCCCTATGTCAGGCGCTATCGCCACTTTGCGATCGGCGCCGCCATCTCGCTGACGATCGCCGCGGTGACGACGCTGACGCTGCCGCTGGCGGTCCGCCGGATGATCGATCACGGCTTCTCCAATTCCGATTCCGCCTTCATCAACACCTATTTCACCATGTTGATGGTGCTGGCGATCGTGTTGGCGCTGGCGAGCGCCGCCCGCTACTACTTCGTCATTTCGCTGGGAGAGCGCATCGTCGCCGATCTCCGGCGCGACGTCTTCGCCCGGGTCACGGGCCTTTCCGCCTCCTTCTTCGACGTCAACCAGTCCGGCGAGATCGTCTCGCGGCTGACCGCGGACACGACGCAGATCAAGTCGGCGGTCGGCGCCACGGCATCCGTTGCGCTGCGCAACTTGATCCTCTGTCTGGGCGCGATCGGCATGATGGTCTATACCAGCCCGAAGCTGTCGAGCCTGGTGATCGCCGCCATTCCGCTCATCGTCTTCCCGCTCGTCGGCTTCGGCCGTTCCGTCCGGCGCCGCGCCCGTCAGGCGCAGGACACGCTCGCCGCTGCCTCCGCCTATGCCGGCGAAGCGATCGCCGCCACCCGCACGCTACAGGCCTTCAATGGCGAGGCGAGCGCCAATAACCGCTTCGGCGCCGCCGTGGAGGAGGCCTATGGCGCCGCCCGTGCGGCGATCCGAGCCCGCTCGGCGCTCACCGCCTTTGCCATCACCATGGTGTTCGGCAGCGTCGTTGCGGTGCTCTGGTTCGGAGCCCGCGACGTGCTGGACGGCACGCTTTCGGCTGGCACGCTCAGCCAGTTTCTACTCTATTCCGTCTTTGCCGCCGGCAGCCTCGGAGCGCTCTCGGAAGTCTGGGGCGAGATCTCGCAGGCCGCAGGGGCCGCCGAGCGCCTGAACGAGCTCCTGAGCGAAGTTCCGCAGATCCGCGCGCCCGAGCACCCCGCCCCAATGCCCGTGCCGGCGAAGGGGGCGATCGCCTTCGACGACGTGCACTTCGCCTATCCGGCGCGGCCCGACTACAAGAGCCTCAAAGGCCTGAGCCTCGCGGTGGAGCCGGGCGAGACCGTTGCCATCGTCGGCCCCTCCGGCGCCGGCAAGAGTACCCTGTTCTCGATGCTGCTGCGCTATTACGACCCGATCAAGGGAACCGTGCTGGTTGACGGCATGGACATCCGCAGCGTCGACCCGAAAGACCTGCGCGAACGGATCGCCATCGTGCCGCAGGACGTGACGATCTTCGCCGCCTCGGTGCATGACAACATCGCCTTCGGCACTACGGCGAGCCGCGAGGCGGTACAGGCGGCCGCCGTCGCGGCGCAGGCCGACGAGTTCATCGCAAGGCTCGACCGCGGCTATGACACGCTGGTCGGCGAGCGTGGCGTGACGCTTTCCGGCGGCCAGCGCCAGCGTATCGCCATTGCCCGGGCGATCATCAAGGCCGCTCCGATCCTGCTTCTCGACGAAGCGACGTCGGCCCTCGACGCTGAGAGCGAGACGCTGGTGCAGAAGGCACTCGACGGGCTGATGCGGGAGCGCACCACGCTCGTCATCGCGCATCGGCTGGCGACGGTGCTGAAGGCGGACCGAATCCTGGTCATGGATCACGGCCGTATCGTCGAGGAAGGCACCCACGCATCGCTGATCCGCCAGGCCGGGCTCTATGCCAAGCTCGCGCGGCTTCAATTCGATCACGGGGCGCAAGGATTGTTTGTCGCATCCCAGGCCTGAGACCGGGCGTTAACCACGCGGCCCTCGGATGTGATTGTTTCTCGATCCGCCATTGCCCGCGGCAAGCGCAGCCCTATTGTAAGGGGGCCGGCTTTTGCCGGCAGCGCCTTCGACGAGATTGGGAGGATATCCGTAATGCCATTTCTAAGCATGACCCGCCGCGCCGCCCTTGCCTTCGGCATCGCCACGCTTTCCGCCATGACCTTGGGCGGCCCGGTGCAGGCGCAGAGTTTTCCGGACCGGACGATTACGCTCGTGGTCCCCTTCGCCGCCGGCGGTTCCACCGACGTCGTGGCCCGGATCATCGCCCAGAAGATGTCCGAGGATCTCGGCCAGCAGGTGATCGTCCAGAACGTCGCCGGCGCCGGCGGCAATCTCGGGGCGTCCAATGTCGCCCGTGCCGATCCGGACGGCTACACGATCCTGATGGCGACGGTCGCAACCCACGCCTTGAACCCGCTGATCCTGAAGACGAAGCCCTACGATCCGGAGAAGGACTTCGCGCCGATCTCGCTGCTGGTCGTCGTTCCGAACGTGCTGGTCGTCAATCCGGAGCTGCCGGCCAAATCGGTGCAGGAATTGCTGGCGCTGCTCAAGGCATCGCCTGACCAGTACAGCTACGCGTCCTCCGGCAACGGCACGCCGCTGCATCTATCCGGCGAGCTCTTCAAGTCGATGGCCGGCGTCGAGATGCAGCACATCCCCTACAAGGGCTCCGGCCCGGCGCTGAACGATGTCATCGGCAACCAGGTGCCGATCATGTTCGACAACCTGCCCTCCTCGTCCAGCCACATCAAGGCCGGAACGCTCCGGGCACTGGCGGTGACTACGGCGGAACGCGCCCCCTCCTTCCCGGACGTGCCTACCATCGCCGAATCCGGCATCCCCGGCTACGAGACCTATACCTGGAATGCGCTCTTCGCCCCGGCCAATACGCCGCAGCCGGCGATCGCGCGCCTGAACGAGTCGGCCAAGAAGGCGCTTGCCGATCCGGGGGTCCAGAAGCGCATGGAGGAATTCAGCGCCAAGATCGTCGGCTCGACGCCCGAGGAACTCGGCGCCCATGTGAAGGCGGAGCTTGCGAAGTGGACACCGGTCGTGCGCGACGCAAACATCCAGATGGATTGACGAGAGACCGGTGTTTGCCCCTCATCCACCTGCCGGCACCTTCTCCCCGCTTACGGGGCGAAGGAGACTCGCGGCGGCGCCTTCCAACCCATCGCCTGAGGAAGCGGCCGGCAGTAGGCACGCAAGTCCCCTCTCCCCGTCAAAACGGGGAGAGGGTTAGGGTGAGGGGCATTACAAGCGATGATAAGATTCTTTGATCAAACGTCCCCGCCCGCGCCCCGCCCCGCGGCACGGCCGGAAAAGATGCAGCCACCCAGGAAAGTGCCCTCGAGGGCGTTGTAGCCATGCATGCCGCCGCCTCCGAAGCCAGCGACTTCGCCGGCCGCATAAAGGCCCGGCACCGGATCGCCGGAAAGCTCCAGCACTTGGCCGGCAAGGTTGGTCTGCAGACCGCCGAGTGTCTTGCGGGTCAGGATGTGCAATCGCACGGCGATCAGCGGGCCTGCCTTCGGGTCCAGGAGACGATGCGGCCTGGCGGTGCGGAGCAGCCGGTCGCCGCGATAGGCACGCGCGCCGCGGATGGCGGTAACCTGCGCGTCCTTGGAAAACGAATTGTCGATCTCCCGGTCGCGTGCCTCGATCTGCGCCTTGAGGTGGCTCGCCGAGAGCCGGTTATCGCCCGTCAACCTGTTCATCCCCTCGACAAGATCTTCGAGCCGGTCCTTGACGACAAAGTCCTCGCCCTTGTCCATGAAGGCCTGCACCGGGCCGGTCGGCTTTGCGCCGAGCCGCTTCAGCAGAAGCGCTATGCTCTTGCCGGTCAGATCCGGGTTCTGCTCGGACCCGGAAAGGGCGAACTCCTTCTTGATGATCGCGCGCGTCAGGATGAACCAGCTATAGTCATGGCCGCTCTGCCGGATCGCGGCCAATGTCCCGAGCGTATCGAAACCGGGCATGGCCGGCGCCGAAAAACGGTTGCCATCGGCATCGCACCAGAAGGAGGACGGGCCCGGCAGGACGCGGATGCCGTGGTCCGGCCAGATCGGGTCGAAGTTCCTGAGGCCCTCGGTATAGTGCCACATGCGGTCGGCATTGATGACGGAGCCGCGCGCCTTAGCCGCGATGTCCAGCATCCGGCCGTCGACGTGGTGCGGCACGCCGCTGACCATGGAGGCTGGCGGCTGGCCGAGCCGCTTGCGCGGCCAGTTGCGGCGCACCAGCTCATGATTGCCGCCGATGCCGCCCGAACTGACGACCACCGCGCCGGCGGAGATCTCGAAATCGCCGATCTCATCGCGCGAGCTGCGCTCGCCGCGGCCGACCGGATCCGCCTTGAGGATTGCCCCGCGCGCGCCGGTCACGGCACCGTCCGTCGTTACGAGTTCGTCGACCCGGTGGCGGAAGCGGAAACGGACAAGGCCCCGGCTCTCCGCCTGCCGCGTCAGCCGGATGAAGGGTTCGAGCACCGCCGGGCCGGTGCCCCAGGTAATGTGGAAGCGCGGCACCGAATTGCCGTGGCCATGCGCAAGACCACCGCCGCGTTCGGCCCATCCGACCACCGGAAACCAGCGCAGCCCGAGCGCATGCAGCCAGCGTCGCTTCTCGCCGGCGGCAAAATCGAGATAGGCCTCGGCCCACAGGCGCGGCCAGTGATCCTCGGGCCGGTCGAACTGCGACGATCCCATCCAGTCCTGGGCGGCGAGTTCATGACTGTCGCGAATGCCCATGCGCCGCTGCTCTAGACTGTCAACGAAGAAGAGGCCGCCAAGCGACCAGAAGGCCTGGCCGCCGAGATTCTGCTCGCCTTCCTGGTCGAGAACGATGACCTTGCGACCAAGCGCCGCCGCCTCGGACGCCGCCACGAGCCCGGCAAGGCCGGCACCGATGACCAGCACATCGCAATCCATCAAGGCGCTCTCCCCCAACATCCCTCGACCAGCAACTCTTACGCATACGTCAAGGTCAATTCAAGCGGGGGCCGCTCGTCTATTTTTCGGTCAGCTTGAGCTCGATACGCCGATTTTGCGCCCGCGCCTCCAGGCTTTCCCCGGCCGCAATCGGCTGGTATTCGCCAAATCCGGCCGCCACTAAGCGGTCGGCCGGCACGCCCTTGGAGATCAGGAACTTGACGACCGAAGTGGCGCGCGCCGAAGACAGTTCCCAATTGTCGGCAAAGCGGCCGGTGCCGGAGAGCTGCACGTTGTCCGTATGGCCGTCGACGCGCAGCACCCAGTTGATCTCGGCCGGAATTTCCCTGGCAAGGTCGAGCAGCGCCGTGGCGAGTTTTGCCATTTCCACCTGGCCCTCGGGGTTCAGGTCGCTGCTGCCCGAGGAAAAAAGCACTTCCGACTGGAAGACGAACCGGTCGCCGACGATGCGGATATTTTCGCGGTCGGAGAGGATTTCCCGCAAGCGGCCGAAAAAGTCCGAGCGGTAGCGATTGAGTTCCTGCACGCGCTGGGCGAGCGCGACGTTCAGCCGGCGGCCGAGGTCGGCGATCTTCGCCTGCGAAGCCTGATCCTTCGCCTCGGAAGCCTGAAGCGCGCCCTCGATGGCGGCAATCTGGCTGCGCAGCGCGGCGATCTGCTGGTTCAAGAGCTCGATCTGGCTCATCGCGCGGGCGCTGACCTGCTTTTCGTTTTCGAGCTCCGAGCCCAACCGGCCGAGTTTCTGATTGGCCGCATCGGTACTGCCGGCCCCCTGATCAAGCAGCGCTTCAAGGCGGGACCGCTCGCCCTCCGACTGGGCAAGCGAGGCCTGGAGATTGGCAAGCGAATCCTCGAGATCCTGCTTGCCGCTCTTCTCGAGGGCGAGAAGCTGGGTCAGTTCGTTGATCTGGCTGTTCAGCCGGTTCAGCACCTCGTCCTTGCCGGTGATCTCCCGCCCCATCAGGAACTGAGCCGTGACGAAGACGCTGAGCAGGAACATGATCGCCATGAGCAAGGTCGACAGCGCATCGACGAAGCCCGGCCAGTAGTTGATCGTCCGCGGATTGCGGCCCCTTCGGGCGAGAGCCATGGATCAATCACCCCCGCTTTCGTCGGCGTGGCTGAGCTTCGCCTGCGAGGTGGCCCTCTCGCTGTTGACGGCGATCCGGTCGGCCTGGCCGATGCGCGAGGTCAGCCGGTCGAGCGTCTTTCGCATCGACTTCGCCTCCTCCTGCTGCGCCTCGATCCAGTCGCGTAGCATCTGCTGCTCGCCGCGCATGTTCTTGACGAGACCTTGAATGCCCTCGGCGAGGCTCGCCATCGCTGCCGTCGTGCGCTGGTTGACGCCGCCGTCCTGCGCGAGGCGGGAGAGCTGGTCGGCGACGCGCCGCATTTCCTCCGCCGGTGCGCCGCCGGTCGTCTCGATCGGCGCCGAAAAGCCGGAGCCGACATCGGTCACCGAGGAAAGCCAGTTCTCAAGTTCCGTGTAGAAACGGTTCTGGGCGCGGCCGGCCTGGAGATCGAGGAAGCCGAGGATCAGCGAACCGGAAAGGCCGAACAGCGAGGCCGAGAAGGCGGTGCCCATGCCGGTCAGCGGCGCCGAGAGACCGCTCTTCAGCGAGCTTAAGAGGTCCTCCGTCGTCCCGGAACCGGCGTCGAGAGACTGGATGACGGTATTGATGGAGCCGATCGTGCCGAGAAGGCCCCAGAAGGTGCCGAGCAGGCCGAGAAAAACGAGAAGGCCGGCAAGATAACGGGTGATGTCGCGCGACTCGTCGAGGCGGGTGGCGATGGAATCGAGGATCGAGCGGAGCGCGATCGTCGAAATCGCCGTCGTCTGGCGCCCGCCGATCAGCGCCCGCATGGGTGCAAGCAGCACCGGATCGCGCCCGACCTTGTCGGCACTGCCAGCGGCGCGGAATGAATTGAACCATCGCACTTCGGGCCTGAGGCCGAGCACGTGGTTGAAAGCCAGCAGAATGCCGATCAGCAGCACCCCAAGGATCAGCCCGTTGAGGCCGGGATTGCCGACGAAGGCCTCGCGTGCCTGCCGGAAGAGGATCGCCGCGACAAAACCGACGATGATCAGGAAAATGACCATCGTCCAGAAGTAGGGCATGGGGCTCGAAAGCTTATGCGGATTATAGTTCTCCTCCGCCACTTCCTGCCCACGCCAGCCGGACAGACTGAGTTTCGTCATGCGTTTGCCAATCTCCCGGTTTGCGGCACGCTCCTGCGCCTGTCCGCACAAGCGCCGGTTGCTGCAACTCTTTGAAGTAGCGGATCATTCTCGAAATCAATAGCGATCTCGGCCGAACGATGCCGCCGATGGCCGGAGACCATCCTATCGGCTCGGAGACTAGTGGAACTTTGCGCCAAATTGAAGGGAAAACGGCAGAGCCGGCCCAGGAATGCGCCGCCCCCTCCAGGGAGGTCGGGTCGCAACGCTGCAAAGGAGCAGAAATGTTCGATTCCAATGCCTTATGTCGAACGCGGACCGGAAGACACGTGTACGCGGCCGGTCCGCAGCATGGCCTTGGGCGGCCCTACTTCGTTGGGACCGGGCGGTGGATGACCTCGCGCAGCGCCTTGGCGATATATTCGTTGCCGCAGATGATCGAGCCGTCTTCGACCGGCTTGCTGCCGCCGTCGATGTCGGTGACCCAGCCGCCGGCCTCGCGAACGAGCAGGACCCCGGCGGCGATATCCCAGGCAGCGAGATCGCGCTCCCAGAAGCCGTCGAAGCGACCGGCAGCCACATAGGCGAGGTCGAGCGAGGCGGAGCCAAAGCGGCGAATGCCGGCAACCTCGCCCATGACGTGGCGGAGCTCGATGAGATATTTGCCGTGATTGCCGCGGCCGAGATGCGGCGTGCCGGTGCCGACCACCGCGTCGGACAGGACCTTACGGGCGCCGACGCGCAGCCGCCGGTCGTTCAGGAAGGCGCCACCGCCCCGCTCAGCCGTATAGAGTTCGTCGGTTGCCGGATTGAAGACCACCGCAGCGACGATCTCGCCCTGGCGCTCCAGCGCGATCGAGATGGCGAAATGCGGAAGGCCGTGGAGAAAATTTGTGGTGCCGTCGAGCGGGTCGACGATCCAGCGATGGGCGCCGTCGGTGCCCTTGATCTCCTCGCCTTCCTCGCCGAGGAAGCCGTAGGTCGGGCGGGCCTTCAGGAGATCCTCGCGGATGCTCCGCTCGGCCTTGCGGTCTGCCTGGGAAACGTAGTCGCTCGGCCCCTTCAAGGACACCTGTAGGTTCTGTACTTCGCCGAAATCGCGCGCCAGCGACTTGCCGGCCTTAAAGGCCGCCTGGACCATGACATTGAGAAGGGCAGAACGGGCCATAGGGCAATCCTCTGAAAGCGAAGGCCGGCCGAGCCGTCTCGACCGGACATTGAACCTGCTTGACGGCCCGCCCTCGTAAAGGGTCGGCGAAGACGCAACCGTCGTCAAAAAACCGAGTGAGAAGTCACTCCGCCCGCGGAGATGGCATGAGGGGCCGCGGACAAAACCGCGGCTTCAAGACCACAAAAACCCCAAGAGTTCAAGCGAAATACATGGCGCCGGTCGAATCTAGGCTCAGGACGAGCGGAACTTGTTCGCGGCCGCGAGCGCCGATTTCTGCTGCGAGTCGTTGAGGCCGAGATAGAAATCCTCGAGCGCATCGTCCTTGAGCCCCGCCCGGCGCGACAGCACGTACCACTTCGCTGCCTCGATTGGATCGGGCCGCGTGCCGATGGCATTGACGAGGAGGTGGGCAAGCCGGTTCTGCGCAACCACGTTGCCGCCCTCGGCTGCCCGCTTCATCCAGGCAAAGCCCTCGTCCAGGTTGCGGTCGCCGCCGATCCCTTCGATCAGCCAGATCGCCATGTCGAGCTGCGCGGTGTCGTAGCCGGCGCGCGCCGCCCGGGCCAGCCATTCGCGTGCACGCGCCCGCTTGCCGTCGTCGATGCCCTCGACATTGAGATAGATCTGCGAAAGCGCATATTGCGCATCGGCAATGCCCTGTTCGGCCGCCTTCTCGTAATAGGGCATCGCCGCCTTTAGGCCCTTCTGGCCGGGTGCGTCGGCAACTAGCGTCTGCCCATAGTTGAACTGGGCGGCCGCGTTGCCGAGATCGGCGGCCTTCTTCATCAGTTCGTCGGCGGCCTTGCGGTCACGCTTGACATAGCGCCCCTCCATCAGGATCAGCGCATATTTGAACATCGCCGCCGGATCGCCATTGTTCGCCGCCTGGCCGTACCAGAAAGCCGCATCCTTGGGGTTGCGCGCGACGCCGAGGCCCTGCTCGAGAATCGATGCGACCAGCGTCTGGGCCGCCGGATCGCCGAGTTGGGCGCGCGGCAGCGCAAGGTCCATTGCCGTCAGGTAATAGCCGCGCTGGAAGGCTCCATAGGCCTCGTCCACCTTGCCGGCGAACGGCTTTTCGGCCGGAAGCGCCGGAAGTTCGGCCCCCATGCGGTCGATTACGTTGACGCCTCCGGAGGGTTTTTCGTCGTCTTTCTTGGGCTTGGCGTTCGTATCGCCCTTCGCCGGCTTTTCGGCGCCTTCCGGCAGCGCCGCACCGTTAAAGGGTGTGATCCGGCCCCGTTTCGGGACGATGCCCTCATCCGCAGGTGCCGGCGGCTGTTCGGCGCGAGCCGGCAAGGCGGCCAGAGTGACGGCGACGACAAGGGTCGCGAACCGGCTTCGTTTCAGGGGGGATCGGCTCAGCATCGCCACGTCTAATCTTCAAACCGTGGCGCTTTTTCGTCAAGCAAGGCGTTGACGGCGGCAACCACGGAGGGCGCCTGGCCCGACTCGGCGAAGACCGCGAGACGCAGCGCGACGAACTCGGCGCCGGTCTCGGCCACTGCAAGCGCGGACTGCGGATCGGTGCCGCCCATGACGATGCAGGGAATTTCGATCATCGATGCCCACCATTCGGCGAGCGCCAGATTCTTCGGGTGCGCTTCCGGCTTGATGTCGCCGTCGGTGCGGCCGAAGAACACGTAGTCCGGCCGGAGTTCGCCGATCTCGAGCGCGTGGTGGCGGTCGGTCGCATTGCCGCCGCCGACGATCATCTTCGGCGTATGCCGCTCGATCGCCTCGCCAAGCACGTCCGCACCGGCGGCGATATGAAGACCATCGGCCTTGGCTCGGCCGGCGGCCCGCGTATCGCCTTCGATCAGCGCCGCCGCACCCGCCTGCTGGATCACCGGCACCAGCGCCTCGGCGTGCCTTTGGAAATCCGTCTCGTTGAGGCCATATTGCGGAACAATGACGGAGGCCACGTCGCCGCCTTTCAGCGCATCCGCAAGGATCTTCGCGCGCTCGGCGGCATCCGGCATGTCGGGCGCGATCAGCACAAGGCGGCAGCGGTTATCGGTATTGCTCATGTCGTTCGTTCCTGGCGAAGCCCGCTCGAGGGCGGAAATCCGCTACTCGATTTCAATCGGGAAAACCGATAGACGGAGATGACCAAAGGATCAACCGCCGCCTATGCTTCCCGATCTCGACTTCTATCTGGTCGCCGTGCCGGCGGTCCTGCTCGTTGGCCTCAGCAAGGGAGGCATGGGAGAGGCGCTATCGCTGATGGGGGTTCCGATCCTCTCGCTGGCGGTCTCGCCGGTCCAGGCAGCGGCGTTGCTCCTCCCCATTCTCATCGCAATGGACATCGTCTCTTTATGGATCTGGCGGAAGCACGGCGACCGGAAGACGCTCACCATGCTCTTGCCCGGCGCGCTGGCCGGCATCGCCATCGGCTGGGCGACGTCGGCCTACGTGCCGCGCGATGCGCTGCGGCTGATCATCGGCGCCATAACGGTCGTGTTCGTGCTGCGTTACGTCTACACCGTCTGGCGCAGCCGCAGCGGCACGCCGATCCTTCCGAAGCAGCACCGTCTGGGCCCTGCGGCGCTATGGGGAAGCTTTGCGGGGTATGGCAGCTTCGTCGCGCATGCCGGCGGGCCGCCTTTCCAGATCTACGCCCTGCCGCTGAAGCTGGACCCGCGCGAATATACCGGCACCATCGTGCGCTTCTTCGCAACGCTCAATGCGGTGAAACTCATTCCCTATTTCGCGCTCGGGCAGCTCGACACCAGCAACCTCATGACATCGGCGACCCTCTTTCCTCTGGCGATGGTCGCAACGGCCTGCGGCGCATGGATCGTGCGCCGCATGAAGCCGCAGGTGTTCTATCCCTTTATGTACACCATGGCTTTCATCGCCGGATCTAGACTTATCTGGGAGGGGCTAACCAGCCTTCTGTCCGCCGGCTGAGCGAGCCTTGCTCCGCTCGAATAATGCTGCAAAGCAATGCGGCATATCGCAATGCACAATTTTCTTGCCGGTCGCAGGAAATTCGCCTAACGTCCCGTCATGACGATCGCGGACCCATTCGATGCCATTGCGGATCCGAACCGGCGTTATCTGCTGGAGGAGCTGCGGCGCGCGCCCAAGACTGTCAATGAACTCGCCGAAGGGCTGCCGATCAGCCGGCCGGCGGTGTCGCAGCATTTGAAGGCGCTGCTCGACTGCAATCTCGTATCGGTGTCGACAAGCGGCACCAGGCGCATTTACGCCATCCACAGGCCGGGCTTCGACCGGCTCAATCTATGGCTCGACCAGTTCTGGTCCTGACGGCTTACATTCGCCCGCTCCGCGGCGGCCGTTAAGGAAGTCGCCGAAGAAGCGGACCGGGCCTTAGGCCCGGTCGAGCGATCCGTCATATATGGGATTGTTGTTGACCTTTCGCGTCGTTTCTCCTTCACGAAGACGACGCCTCCCGAAAGCGCGGGAAATACCGTTCGCAATCAGTGTGTCGAGGAACGGAGTCTTTCGATTTCGTCCTTGATGCGCAGCTTCCGCCGCTTGAGTTCGCTGATCAACTCGTCCTCGCAGGAGGGAGAATTCAGCGCTTCATGCAGCTCCTGTTCCAGGGCGCCATGTTTTTTCTCAAGCGTTGCAAGATGAGCCTCAATGGTCATTGGCAGTCCCTTCCTTTTGCTTGCATCCGGCACGCAAATGCCGGATGTTCCATGGTTGTAACCTTACCAGTGTGCCATGCCATTTTTCATTTGTCGAAGGCGAAATGATGACGTCGGATAACTTCCCGTCACCGCCCAAGATGTGATAGAGCGGCGCAGGAAATTCCGGTTCGCGGCATGGACGCAGCCGGGCTTATGGGGATCGTTTTGCATGCCGGACCAGGACCAGGCCGAACTCAGACTGACGATAGCGCGCCTGAGGCAGGAACATGAAGATTATGACGTCGCCATCAATGCCATGATCGAAACCGGCTGCGACGCCCTGCGCATCCAGCGCATGAAGAAGAAGAAGCTGGCCATCAAGGACAAGATCAGCAAGATCGAAGATCAGATCATCCCCGACATCATTGCCTGAACGGATCCTGATAGACGTGACCGAAACCACGACCCCGCCCGTCGCCATCATCATGGGAAGCCAGTCGGACTGGGAGACGATGAAGAATGCGGCCGACACGCTCGAGGCCCTCGATATCGCCTATGAGGCGCGCATCGTTTCCGCGCATCGGACACCCGACCGGCTGGTCCGCTTCGCCAAGGGCGCGCGCGACGAGGGCTTCAAGGTGATCATTGCCGGCGCCGGCGGGGCGGCCCATCTGCCGGGCATGTGCGCCGCGATGACGCCGCTGCCGGTCTTCGGCGTCCCGGTGCAGTCGAAGGCTCTCTCGGGCCAGGACAGCCTGCTCTCGATCGTGCAGATGCCGGCCGGCATTCCTGTCGGCACACTGGCGATCGGCAGGGCCGGGGCCGTCAACGCCGCCCTGCTCGCCGCCGCCGTCCTGGCGCTGAGCGACGAGGACCTCGCCGACCGTCTCGACGACTGGCGTGAGCAGCAGACCGTCTCGGTCGCCGAGTACCCGGTAGACCAGGCATGAAGACCATTGGAATCATTGGCGGCGGCCAGCTCGGCCGCATGCTCGCCATGGCGGCTGCGCGGCTGAATTTCCGCACAGTCATTCTCGAGCCGCAGCCGGACTGTCCCGCCGCTCAGGCGGCGAACACCCAGATTGTTTCCGCCTATGACGATCCGCGAGGGCTCGACGAGCTCGCCCGGACCGCCGATCTGATCACCTACGAATTCGAGAACGTCCCCGTCGCCGCGGCCGAGCGGCTGGCGGCATCGCGGCCGGTCTTCCCGCCACCAAAGGCGCTGGAAGTCGCGCAGGACCGGCTGGTCGAGAAGCGGTTCATCAATGGCTGCGGCATTGCCACGGCCGGCTTCCACGCCGTCGACGGCCAGGCCGACCTCGAAGCGGCGCTTGCCGACTTCGATGGCTCCGGCGTTTTGAAGACCCGCCGCCTCGGCTATGACGGCAAGGGGCAGCGCGTCTTCCGCTCCGGCAAGGACAATCCTTCCGACGCCTTCGCCGCCCTCGGCGGAGTCCCGCTGATCCTCGAAAGCTTCGTGGCCTTCGAGCGGGAAATCTCGATCATCGCCGCACGCTCCCCTGACGGCGCCACCGCCTGCTTCGATCCGGCGGAAAATGTCCATCGGAACGGCATTCTCCACACCTCGACCGTGCCCGCATCGGTTGCCGCCTCGACCGCCGAGGCTGCCCGCAAGGCTGCGACCGCCATTCTCGAAGCGCTCGGCTATGTCGGCGTCATCGGTGTCGAATTCTTCGTGCTTGCCGACGGCAGCGTCGTCGCCAACGAGATCGCTCCGCGCGTCCACAATTCCGGTCACTGGACGGAAGCCGCCTGCGTCGTTTCGCAGTTCGAGCAGCATATCCGCGCGATTGCCGGCCTGCCGCTCGGCGACGCCTCGCGTCACTCGGACTGCGTGATGCAGAACCTCATCGGCGACGAGATCGCCGAATTGCCCGCTCTGCTCGGCGAGCCGAACGTGCTGGTCCATCTCTACGGCAAGGCCGAGGCGCGCCCCGGCCGCAAAATGGGGCATTTCACCCGCCTCAGCTGAACCGAGTGGCCCAGGAACGCGCGCGCAGCTGTCGAAATCCCGCGGTCCTGCGGTTGACAAGGATGGGGGCGACACGCTATGTGCCTGCCTACTTGAAGAGCGCGCTGAATGGCGCGCTTTTGATTGTTGGAATTACCGGGCGAATTTTCATTCCCCGAAACCTGCGGATCAGGAAAAATGAAGATCAAGAATTCGCTCAAGTCGCTGAAGACCCGTCACCGCGAAAACCGCCTGGTTCGCCGCAAGGGTCGCGTCTACATCATCAACAAGTCGAACCCGCGTTTCAAGGCACGTCAGGGCTGATGCCCTCGGGCGGCTTCTGCCGCCGGCCTGAACGTCGGTCGCTTCGGTGATCCTCCGTCACATTTGATTTTGATCTTGTTTCATGGCGGGCTACGATGTCCGCCATGCGCTTTTTTCTACCTTTGATTCTGGCCCTGATCGTCCCGGCAACCGCGGCCCTGTCGCAGGCTGCCGAACCCGCCCCCCGGCCGGAGGCGGCAAGTCTCGCCACACCCGAGCAACGCCTGGACGCCCTGTTCCTCGACCTCAAGAAGGAGCGCGACGAGAGCAAGGCACGGGAACTTGCCGACCGCATTCGCCTCGAGTGGCAGGAGTCCGGCAGCGCCACGGTGAACCTTCTGATGCAGTCGGCCGACAAGGCGATCACCGACGACAAGAAAACAGTGGCGCTCGACATCCTCGACCAGGTCATCGTGCTTGCCCCCGGCTATGTCGAAGGCTGGAACCGCCGCGCGACGCTGCATTTCCAGATGGGCAATTACCGCAAATCGATGTCCGACATAAACCGCGTGCTTGCCATCGAACCCCGGCATTTCGGGGCGATCGCCGGCATGGCGACCATGCTGGAGGCCGCCGGCAAGAACGAGCTGGCGATGCGGGCGTGGCAGCAATTCCTCGATATCTACCCCTCCGACCGCAAGGCCCAGGAGCAATTCGGGGAACTCGCCGAGAAGCTCGCCGGCAGCCGGACCTGATCGGCGACCTCTGCCCTATCGCAGCCGCTCTGATATGACCGACGGATGTTCCTTGCCCTTCTGATTCTCGCCATTCTCATTCTCGCCGCGGTCGCCCACAGCTATTGGCAGGCACGCAGGATTGCCGCTCGCTTCCCGAACAGCGGCGAACTGGTCGATGTCGGCGGTTTCCGCATGAACTGCGTCCACATCCGGTCCCACGGGACCGCGGATCTGCCGCCGATCGTCTTCATTCACGGAGCCGGAGGCAATCTTCTCGACCAATTGCACGCCTTCCAGCCGGCGCTCGATGGCCGTGCCGAGATGCTGTTCGTCGATCGGCCGGGACACGGCTATTCGGAGCGCGGCGGGCCGGCCAATGCCCGGCCGGACGGCCAGGCCGACGCCATTGTCCGGCTGATGGACAAGCGCGGCCTCTCCCGCGCAATCATCGTCGGCCACTCCTTCGGGGCCGCGATCGCCGCCAGCCTTGCGCTTCACCACCCGGACAGAACCGAAGGCGTCGTCCTGCTGGCGCCGGCGACGCATCCGTGGCCCGGAGGCGTCGACTGGCATATCACCTTCGCTGCCATGCCTTTTGTCGGCTGGCTGTTCGCCAGCACGGCCGTCATTCCGATCGGGCTGAGGCGCATCGACCGGGTGACGCAAGCCATATTCTCGCCCAATCCGCGCCCGAAGGACTACATCGCCAATACTGCGCCACACCTCGTCCTGAGGCCGGCCACCTTTCTCAACAATGCAGTCGATGTCGCCAATCTTCACGCTTACGTCACGCAGATGTCGCCGCGCTACGCGGAGATCTCCGCGCCGACCGTCATCATAACCGGTGACCGGGACGGCATCGTTTTGGCCGATATCCATTCCCGCAGCCTGGCGAGCTCAATCAAGGGATCGGAGCTGCTGTGGATCAGCAATCTGGGGCACAAGCCGGATTATGTCGTGACCGACCTCGTCGTCGCTGCCATCGAGAAGATCTCCGGAAAGCCGCACGACCTCCAGGAATTCGCAAGGCGGGCCGAAGCCCGCCTGAGAGTCGAGGACCCGGTCGAGGAACTCGCTTATACGCCGGTACGTCCGTCCGAGCCGATATAGGCGATGCGCAGCATGTTGGTGGCGCCGGGCGTTCCGAGCGGCACGCCGGCGGAGATGATGATCCGGTCGCCGGGTTTGCCGAAACCTTCCGAAACGGCAATGCGGCAGGCGCGATTGACCATGTCGTCGAGGTCGGTCGCATCCTCGGTGACGACGCAGTGCAGACCCCAGACGACCGAGAGGCGGCGGGCCGTCTGGACGATCGGCGAAAGGGCGATGACCGGCACCTGCGGGCGTTCGCGCGCGGCGCGCAGGCCGGTGGCGCCGGACGAGGTGTAGGTGACGATCGCCGCCAGGTTGAGCGTCTCGGCGATCTGGTGCGCCGCAAGTGAGATGGCGTCGGCGCCGGTGGCCTCCGGCGGCGTGCGCTGGGCGTAGATGATGCCCGAATAATGCGGGTCGCGTTCGACGTTGCTGGCGATCGAGGCCATGGTAGCGACCGCCTCGACCGGGTATTCGCCGGAGGCCGATTCAGCCGAAAGCATGACGGCATCGGCGCCTTCGAACACGGCGGTCGCCACGTCCGAGACCTCGGCGCGCGTCGGCACCGGCGACGAGATCATCGATTCAAGCATCTGCGTCGCGACGACGACGGGCTTGCCGGCACGCCGACAGGCGCGCGTCAGTTGCTTCTGCAGGCCGGGCACGGATTCGAGCGGCATCTCCACACCGAGATCGCCGCGCGCGACCATGAGCGCGTCCGAAAGCTCGATGATCTCGTCGATGCGTTCGATCGCCTGCGGCTTCTCGATCTTCGACATGATCCCGACCCGACCGCGGGCGATCTTGCGGACCTCGGCAAGATCCTCCGGGCGCTGGATGAAGGAAAGCGCCACCCAATCGACCTGGCCGGTGGCAAGTACCGCGTCGAGATCGGCACGGTCCTTATCGGTCAGTGCGCCGACACCGAGGAGCGTATCGGGCAGGCTGACGCCCTTGCGGTCCGAAATCCTGGTGCCGGAAACCACGGTGGTGACGATGCTCTTGCCATCGGTTTTCTCGGCGCGCAGATGCAGCTTGCCGTCATCGATCAGCAAGCGGTCGCCGGGCTTCACCGCCTCGAGAATTTCCGGATGCGGAAGGAAGACGCGCGTGTTGTCGCCGGGCACGTCCCTGTTGTCGAGCGTGAAAGTCTGGCCGATCTTGAGCTCGACCTTGCCTTCGGCGAACTTGCCGACGCGCAGCTTCGGGCCCTGCAGATCGGCAAGGATGCCGATCGGCCTGCCGCAGCGCGCTTCGACACTGCGAATCCGCTCGATGAGGGTGCGCATGACCTCATGGCTGGCGTGGCTCATATTGATGCGGAACAGGTCGGCCCCCACCTCGTGCAGCTTCTGGATCATCTGCTCCTCGGACGATGCCGGCCCGAGCGTGGCGAGGATTTTGACTTTTCTGTTCCGTCTCATCAATTCTGGCTTTCCTGCGTGCCGGGCGTATCGGAAAGCTGAACCATCCAGCTCCCCTGCCGCCCCGTGTCATATTCCTTGAATCCCATGCGCTGGAAGCCGCGCGCAAAGCAGTCCTGCACGCCGACGATCTTGAACTCGTTCTCGGCGACGCACATGTTGATGTCGCCGGTCCAGCGGCCGCCCTTGGCCGCGTCTTCCGCATAGAGATAGTAGTAGCGGGACTGGAGTTCGCCCTCGATCAGCGTCGCGCAGGTCGTCGCCGGCACCTGCCACCAGCCCTCGGTGACCCAGCCGTCCTTGGCGCGATAGCCGATCGCCACGCCGACCAGCTGCTGCGTCCCGTTGCAAACGCGAAAGTCGGCCCGAGCCTCGCCAGAAATGAGAAATGCACCGGAAAGTACCAAGGAATACAGGAGGATGGCTCCTAACGTCGTCGACCCCGGCTTCGCTTTGCAAAAAGGATATCTAGACACGGCTTCCTGCGGAACTCCGTTTTGATTTGTGTGGCACTTTCTTGCGACGGCCAGCCGGGAAAGTCAACGCAACTCTAATCGATTATATTTGCCATTCCTGTGACAGAAGGCGCTGAACTCACGGCTTTTTAATTGCGAGCGGCAATCTTGCGTGCGATCAGGTGCGGAACGTTGGAGAGCGACACAGGATCGGAATGCGGCACTTCTCCCCCTATGAAGTCATCGGCGGCAAGCGCGAAAGCGGCCTCGTCCTTCTGGCCGACCACGCCATGAACCGGCTTCCCCCGGAATACGGGCGACTCGGCCTTGCCGACAGCGCCTTCGAACGCCACATCGCCTATGATATCGGCATCGAGCCATTGGTGCGGCAATTGTCGGCGGCCCTCGAAGCACCGGCAGTCCTCGGCTGCTTCTCGCGTCTGCTGATCGACCCAAACCGCGGTGAGGACGATCCGACGCTGATCATGAAGATCTCGGACGGCGCCGTCATTCCGGGCAACCACCCGATCACCGACGAGGAATGGCAGAACCGGCTGAACCGGTTCCACCGGCCCTACCACGAGGCGGCCTCGCAAACGATCGCCGAGGCCGCTGCGGCGAGCGGAAAGGCGCCTCTGGTGATCTCGCTGCATTCCTTCACGCCTGCCTGGAAGGGTATCGCGCGCCCCTGGCACGCGGCGGTGCTCTGGGACAACGACCCCCGCGCCGTCTTTCCACTGATCGAAAGACTCGAGAGCGCCGGCGACATCGTCGTCGGCAACAACGAGCCCTATGACGGCGCGCTGAGGGGCGATACGATGTACCGCCATTGCATGGTGCCGGGCATCGCCCATGCCTTGATCGAGGTGAGACAGGACCTGATCTCCGACATGGCGGGCGTCACTGCCTGGGCCGAGCGGCTGGCGCCGATCCTCGCGGAGCTCAACGACATGCCGGCGCTCCACGCCTATCAGCGCTATCCTTCGCGAACCGGTGCCTATGATGGCTGACAAACGGAGACATAACATGACCGAGCTCAGCGAGGAGCAGCGTATCGCGTTCGAGGCCGCGGCCTTCCGCCGGCTGATCGAGCATCTGCGCGAGCGCGGCGACGTCCAGAACATCGATCTGATGAACCTCGCCGGTTTTTGCCGCAACTGCCTCTCGAACTGGTACCGGGAAGCGGCCGAAGCCTCGGGCATATCGATGACCAAGGATGAATCGCGCGAGATCGTCTACGGCATGCCCTATGAGGAATGGCGCGCGCTTTATCAGAAGGACGCGTCCGCGGAGCAGCAGGCGGCGTTCGAGCGCAATCGCCCGAAGGAATAGCGGCCGTTTTCCGCCGTATCCACATCAATCCACATCTGCGGCCCTCTTCGGCGACGGCGCGGGGAGGAATTGCCCTACCTGTTGCGCAATCGCCCTTGACCTCGCCTGCCGTTCGCGGCAGGTCACAGCACCAGAATTCATTCCCCAAAAGGAGAAGACCATGTCCGATGCTCAAGGCTTCGCACGCGATCAGCTTCGCGCTTTCATCGAACGGATCGAGCGGCTGGAAGAAGAAAAGAAGACGATCGCCGACGACATCAAGGATGTCTATGGTGAAGCCAAGTCGATGGGCTTCGACACGAAGATCCTGCGCAAGGTCATTTCGATCCGCAAGCAGGACGCCGACGAGCGCATGGAGCAGGAGGCAATCCTCGACACCTATCTGCAGGCACTGGGCATGGTTCCCGCCGCCGACGAGGCCGCTTAAGCCCGATCAGGCTGAATGAAAAAGCCCGCCGGTCAGTTCAGACCTGGCGGGCTTTTTCTGTGTCCGGGAGAAGGACCTCAGTTGGTACTGAACTTCTTCACTTCCATGAAATTCACCGCAGTGCCGCTGAAGCGAGCCGTATCGACCGTGGCGCCGACATTGCTGTTGAAGCCGGCCGCATAGACGGTCGTCGGCGCGGCCCTGAGCGAGCTGCTGACGAAGCGCGGCGCTTTGACTGGCTTCGACAGCGTGGCGACGCGGCCGGTCGAAAGCGCCCATTCGGAAATGATCTTCTTCGTCAGCTTCGGCTCAGTCCGAACGGACGAGCGGCTTGCTGCTTCCGCATCCTGCCGCTTCGGGCGCGCGCCCTTCGAAGGCAGGTCCGCCTCGGTGTCGAAGGCGCTGTCGAAGATCGAGGCCCGCGAGCTGCTGTCGGGCTGCGGCGCATAGGCGGCCATTTGGACCGCCGGTGCAGCATGCTCGTCGACCGTCGGGGTAGCGAGCGCGACACGCGTTTCAGGCGGCCGGGCCATGGCGATCGTCTCGGCCACGGATGCGGCCGCGACCGGGCGCTCCTCAACGAGCGGGGCGGTGACATCGGCCGCGGCGACGGCGGCGAGCGCAGCCTGTCCGGCCGGACGCATTCCCGGCACCGGCACGAAGCCGAGTTCGGCCGTCTGGCCGTCGGCGGAGGCCACGAGCGTTTCGCCGGCCATGAGCGTGTTCTCACGCATCTGCGGGACCGGCACCTTCAGCGTGCTGAGATCCGCATATTCCGATGGCGTTTGCCCGGTCTGCGGCATGGCCGCGGCGAGCGCCTCCTGGGCGCTGTTCTTTTCCGGTGCAACGAGCGCGACCGCTACGCCGCTTTCGGCCGGCGCATTCTTGAAGGCCGGTCGCACGGCGGGCACGGGCGCGTTGATATTCTGCTGATCGTCGGCCGGCGCACCGGCGACCGAACCGGCGACACCCGGCAGCGCCTCCTGATCGGCCGGCGCCGAGGCGGTCTGGGCCTTGGCCGGAACTCCCTCGTCGCCGCCTTCGCCCGCGCCGGCGGCAATCGCCGTCGGTTCTTCATCCTCGTCCCCGCCGCCGCCGAAGAGCGCGGCGAAGAGATTGCGGCGCTTCCCGGTGCCAACGTCGCCCGGCCCCTTCGCGCCGCCGCCGGCCACCTCGATCGCCGACGCGCCGACGCGCCGCTTGTAATCGGCAACCGCCTGTTGGAAGCCCGGTAGCGGCTTGCCGTCGGCGGGAATGTGCATCGTCTTGCCATCGGGGAAGAGGCGGGCGAGCTCGTTGCGGGTCATGCGCGGCCAGGCGCGCACGCCGCCGACGTCCATGTGCACGAAGGGCGATCCGGAGGTCGGATAATAGCCGACGCCGCCGACCTGGAACTTCATGCCGATCTCGCGCAGCGTCTTGAGCCTCACGTCGGGCAGGTAGAAGTCCATCGCCTTGCCGAGCATGTGCTGGCTCTTCTTGGCGACGCCCTTCGAACGGGATCGCAACATGCCGTTGGTGGCGGGCGAGCGATAGGCAGAGACGACGTGGATATAGTCGCGTGAACCGCTCTTCTGGTAGACTTCCCAGATGAGGTCTAGGAGGCGCGGGTCCATCTTGGTCGGCTCGTTTCGCCGCCAGTCGCGCAGGAACCGGTTGATCTGCTGCAGGCCCTTCGCATCGTAACGGCCGTTGCGCTTGAAGGTGATCTGCGCCTTTTCCTTGGTATGGATGAAATAGAGCTTCAGCGTCCGCGTCTGGCCGGCGGCCTCGACCGGCGGCGCCATTCCGGGAGTGACGAGGGAGCACGTCAAGGCAATGGAGGCGAGAATCTGCGGCCCCTTACGGGTGATCGCCGAGCAGAGTCTGCGCGTCAAGGAACCGATGGGTCCCCCCAAACCGAACAAATTTGGCATTCAATCCCCGTTCGACGGACAACCGTGCTTTGCTGTCTCAGATGACTGTCAAATAAGGTGACAGCATGGCAAATATGCCACAGTAGTCACCGCCCCTTATAATATAGTGAACAGTTTCCTAACAAGGTCTAAACGGCGGTGACTGAATTGGACGGCAAATGAGGTGTGAATGCGTCGATTTTATGCCGCTTCGCGCAGTGGATTGTCGGGATCGATGCCGTAATCCTTGAGTTTTCGGTAGAGCGTCGAGCGCCCGATGCCGAGTTTGCGGGCCACTTGGCTCATCTGGCCGCGATAGAACTTCAGCGCAAACCGAATCAGTTCCTCCTCGACCTCGGCAAGCTTGCGCACTTCGCCGCCCTGATCGACGCTGGCGATGGCGTTCTCGAACCGTCCTTCGGAAACCGCGCCGAACGAGTCGGACTTTTCCTGAGGTTCAGCGCGCGGAACGTGAACGGTCGCAGGGGCGGGAGCCGCGCGGCGGTCCGGACCCGCCTCGCCCCAGGAGAGCCCGCCACGGTCGGCAACGACATAGCCCGGTATCTGGGTGGCGATCTGCGGAAAGTCCTTGACGGTGAGGTCGCCGCCGTCGGCAAGCACGACGGCGCGGAAGATGGCGTTTTCGAGCTGGCGGATGTTGCCGGGCCAGTCATAGGCGGTCAGCAGCGCCATCGCCCCGTTCGAAACCGTCAAGGGGTGGTTGAGCCTCTGCTCAGCGGTGAATCGCTCGACGAAGGCGCGCACCAGGACGGGAATGTCCTCCTTGCGCCGGCGGAGCGCCGGGATGGTGATCGGGAAGACGTTGAGGCGATAGTAGAGGTCCTCGCGGAAGCGCCCTTCGCGCACCTCGTTGATCAGATCCTTATTGGTGGCCGAGATCAGCCGCACACTGACCCGCTGCGGCTGGCGCGCGCCGACCGTCTCGATCTCGCCCTGCTGGACGGCGCGCAGCAGCTTCACCTGAACCTCGAGCGGCAGGTCGCCGATCTCGTCGAGGAAGAGCGTGCCACCGTCCGCATCGACGAATTTGCCGCTGTGCTTTTCGGTCGCGCCGGTGAACGCCCCCTTCTCATGGCCGAAGAGGATGCTCTCCACGAGATTGTGCGGGATGGCACCGCAGTTGACGGTGACGAAGGGCTTGCCGGCCCGGTCGCTTGCCGCCTGGATCGCCCGCGCAACCATCTCCTTGCCGACGCCGGATTCACCCTCGAGCACGATCGGGATATTCGATTGCGCGGCGCGGCGCGCCAGGTCGAGCACCCGGATCATCGCCGGGCTCGCCGAAACGATATCGTCGAAACCGACGGCGCCGCCGCGCGGCCGGCGAGAGGTTTTGACCCGCCCGTCGCGGCTCGCCATCTTCAGCACGTTGCCGATGGCGATCGACAGCCGCTCCGGCGAGACAGGCTTGACGAGGAAGTCGAAGGCGCCCGCCTGCATCGCCTGCACGACCGTCTCGATGCCGCCCTGCCCGGTCTGGACGATGACCGGCGTGTCGATACCGCGTTCGGCAAGCGCCTCGAGAAAGCCGTGGCCATTCATCTCCGGCATCAACAGATCGAGCAGGATGAGGTTGATCATGCCGCCCTTGCGTTCCAACAGTTCGAGCCCGCTGCGCCCGTTGTCGGCGAGATGCGCGACATGGCCGAGCCGCTCGATCATGTTCGTCAGCAAACGGCGCTGCACCGGATCGTCGTCGATGACAAGAATATGGGATGTCACGAAAGCCTCCTGCTCAGGACACGCGGTACTCTTTGGCCAGCCTCATGTGCCAAATCATGCCAGCCATTCGTGCCATAAAGGGCTGAACATCGTGTTTTGAGAAATGCTTGCATTTTAGCCATTGCGGGCGGTAGCAATGCGCCCCATATCGCTGCCTTCCATAGTCAAAAGGAGAGAACCGCCGATGACCCTCGCCTCGCCCCTTCTCGCCGCCGTCGGTCCCTCTCCACTGCTCACGCCGGCCGGGCAGGCGGCCCGCCCGGCGGCAGATCTCGGCGAGTTGCCCACCTGGCGGCTCGAGGATCTCTACGCCTCGGCCACCTCCGACGAGTTCCGCTCCGACCTCGCAAAGGCGGAATCCGACGCGCTCGCCTTCGAGAACAAGTGGAAGGGCAAGCTCGCGGAGGCCGCCGGCAGGACGGGCGATCAAGGCGTCGGCGCGGCCGTCAAGGAGTTCGAGGCGCTCGAGGACCTGATGGGCCGCATCGCCTCCTTCGCCGGCCTCACCTATTTCTCCGATACGTCCAATCCGGCGAACGGCAAACTCTATGGCGACGTCCAATCGAAGCTCACCGACATATCGGCGCATCTGTTGTTCTTCTCGCTGGAACTCAATCGGATCGACGACAAGGTGATTGATGCGGCGCTCGAGGCGGACAGCCTCGCTGCCCACTACAAGCCCTGGATTCTCGACCTGCGCAAGGACAAGCCCTACCAACTCGACGACAAGCTCGAGCAGCTTTTCCTCGAAAAATCGATGACCGGGGCAAGTGCATTCAACCGGCTGTTCGACGAGACGATCGCCTCGCTCACCTTTTCGGTCGATGGCGAAGCGCTGCCGCTCGAGGTGACCTTGAACCTCCTGCAGGATCCGTCCTCCGAAAACCGCAAGAAGGCAGCCATGGCGCTGGCCGAAACTTTCAAGGCGAATATCCGCACCTTTACCCTCGTTACCAATACGCTCGCCAAGGACAAGGAGATCTCGGACCGCTGGCGCGGCTTCGAGGACATCGCCGACAGCCGCCATCTCGCCAACCGGGTCGAGCGTGAAGTGGTGGACGCGCTCGCTGCGGCGGTCAAGACTGCCTATCCGCGTCTGTCGCATCGCTATTACGCGCTGAAGGCCAAGTGGCTCGGCATGGAACAGATGGAGTTCTGGGACCGCAACGCGCCACTGCCGGAAACGCCGACCGCGCTGATCCCGTGGGCCGAGGCGAAGGACACGGTCCTATCCGCCTATCACGGCTTCGCGCCGGAAATGGCTTCGATCGCCCGGCGCTTCTTCGAAGACCGCTGGATCGACGCGCCGGTGCGGCCGGGCAAGGCCCCCGGCGCCTTCGCCCATCCAACGGTTCCGTCCGTCCATCCTTACGTGCTCGTCAACTATATGGGCAAGCCGCGCGACGTGATGACGCTAGCCCATGAGCTCGGCCATGGCGTCCACCAGGTGCTTGCCGGTGGCCAGGGCGCGCTAATGGCGTCGACGCCGCTGACGCTCGCCGAAACCGCCTCCGTCTTCGGCGAGATGCTGACCTTCCGCGCGCTGCTCGACAGCACCAAGGACAAGCGCGAGCGCAAGGCGATGCTCGCCCAGAAGGTCGAGGACATGATCAACACGGTGGTGCGGCAAATCGCCTTCTACGAGTTCGAACGCAAGGTCCACACGGCGCGCAAGCAGGGCGAACTGACGGCCGACGATCTCGGCGAACTTTGGCTTTCGGTGCAAAGCGAAAGCCTCGGGCCGGCCATCCGGATTTCGGAGGGCTATGAGACCTACTGGGCCTATATCCCGCATTTCATCCACTCGCCCTTCTATGTCTATGCCTATGCCTTCGGCGATTGCCTGGTGAACTCGCTCTATGCCGTCTATCGCAACGCCGAAAGCGGCTTCCAGCAGAAGTATTTCGAGCTCCTGAAGGCCGGCGGAACCAAGCATCATTCCGAACTCCTGGCGCCCTTCGGGCTCGATGCCGCCGATCCGTCGTTCTGGGCACAGGGGCTGTCGATGATTGAGGGCCTGATCGACGAGCTGGAAGCGCTTGATAGGGCGTGATCCAGCCAGGACGGCGACTGACAGCGACGGCTTTAGATGATCGAACACGGGCCCTTTGTCCTCTTCCGGGACGACAGCGAAGACTGCACGACAGTCTTCGCTGAGCCGTCGCGCGTGATCACGGCGCGCACGCGGGCAGAGTTCCGCCGCGGACTTTCAGAACTCGAGGCTGCCCGCCGTGCCGGCAAATGGCTCGCCGGCTATATGGCCTATGAGGCGGGCCATCTCTTCGAGGAAAAGCTCACGCCCTTCGCCGAGGAAAACCGCGAGACGCCGCTGATGTCCTTTGGTGTCTTCGACGCGCCGGCGGAAGGCCACCCCCTCGCCGAGCCGCGCCGACGCCTGGAAAACGAACCGTTCCTTTCCCAGGCCCGCGCCGGCTGGGATCTTCCTGCCTATCGCCAACGCTTCGAGCGGCTGCACCAGCACCTGCGACGGGGCGATTGCTACCAGGCGAACCTGACGATGCCGATCCACGCGCGCTGGTCCGGCGACCCGCGCGCCGCCTTCTGGTCGCTGATCGAACGCCAGCCGGTGAAATACGGGGCACTCGTGGCGCTCGACGGGCCGCTCCTGCTGTCGCGCTCGCCCGAGCTCTTCTTCCGTGTCGATGCGGACGGCTGGATCGAGACGCATCCGATGAAGGGCACGGCACCACGCGGGGCGACCGCTGAGGAGGACGCGGCGATCATCGCCGAGATGCGCGAAGACGAGAAAACCCAGGCCGAAAACCGGATGATCGTCGACCTGCTGCGCAACGACATCTCCCGCGTCACCGCGGTCGGTACGCTCGATGTGCCGAAGCTCTTCGAGATCGAGACCTACCCGACCGTTCATCAGATGGTGAGCCATGTTCGGGCCAAGCTCCTGCCGGACATTACGATCGCCGACATCTTCGCCGCCCTTTTTCCGTGCGGCTCCGTGACCGGCGCGCCGAAAATGCGGGCGATGGAAATCCTGCACGAGCTGGAATCCGGCCCTCGCGATGCCTATTGCGGGGCGATCGGCTTCATCGCGCCGAACGGCGTCATGCGCTTCAATGTGGCGATCCGGACGATTTCGGTATTTCCCGACGGCCGCGCCATCTTCAATGTCGGCGGCGGCATCGTCTTCGATTCCAAGGTCGAGGCCGAATACGACGAGTGCCTCTTGAAGGCGCGTTTCGCCGTCGGCGACGCCGAGATCGACCGATGACGGATTTCTCGCTGATCGAGACCCTGCGCTACGAACCGGAGGCCGGCTTCGTCCGCCTTAGGCTGCACCTTGCCCGACTGACGCGGTCCGCGAGGCGTCTCGGTTTTGCCGGCACCGCGGAGGCCGAGGAGCGGCTGTTCGAGGCAGTCCGCAACTCGCGCGGCGCTTTGCGCGTCCGCCTTACGCTCGACCGCGAGGGTGCCATAGCGGTTACGACCGCGCCGTTCGTGCCGCTGTCGGCCGATGCGCTGTGGCGTGTCCGGATCGCTTCGACCCGGCTCGATTCTTCGGACCGGCTGCTTCGCATGAAGACGACGCGGCGCGGCGCCTACGAAACGGCGCGCAGCGAGTTTTCCTCGGCCGAGGCCGACGAGGTGGTGCTGCTGAACGAGAAGGGCGAGATCTGCGAGGGGACGATCACCTCGATCTTTCTCGACGACGGCGACGGCATATTGCAGACGCCGCCGATCGCCTGTGGTCTGCTCGCCGGCGTGCTGCGCAGCGAACTCATCTGCCAGCGGCGCGCGCGAGTGGCGCGGCTGTCGGCTGCCGACCTTCGGCGCGGCCGTCTCTATGTCGGCAATTCACTACGAGGTCTGATCCGGGCGGAACTCGTGGTCTGAGCCTGGCAGGGTGTAGCGCTTCACCCGGTCGCGGCCCTCGCGCTTCGCCAGATGGAGCGCCTGGTTGGCGCGGGAATAGATATCGCTGACCTTGTCGCCGTCGCGATACTCCGCAAGCCCGACCGAACACGTGTAGTAAAACTCCGGAATGTTGGAGAGCGGCCTGGCGCCTCGTATCTTCTCCAAAAGGCGATCGAGGATGAGGTTCGACTCGCTGACCGTCGTATCGGGCAGGATCAGCATGAACGCCTCGCCGCCGATGCGGCCGAAGCAGTCGGAGCGGCGGACGAAGCCTTGCATCTGGCGTGCGAAGTCGAGCAGGACCTCGTCGGCGCGCTGCGGGCCGTAACGGTCGTTGATCGCCTTGAAATAGTCGATGTCGACAATCGCCACGCAACCCCACATCTGCGGATTCTCGGCGCAGTCCTGGATGAACTCGGCAAGCTTCCCGAGCGTATGGCGGCGGTCGGGGACGTGGACCAGTTCCTCCACCGGCGAATCCCGCAAGGCGAAATCCCTGTCCTTCCGGTGCTTGCGCTCCTCCTCCCGTATCCCGGTCACGTCGACCGCCATGGAGAGCGTCCAGCCCTTTTCGTCAACGGTCTCGGTCACCCACAGCGACCGCCCGTCATGCAGTTCGGCTTCCGACGCACGAGACGGCACGCTGCGGCGCCGCGCGAGCGCCGTGGCGATCCAGGTCTCGATGTCGTCGATCCCGAGCATTGCGCCCCGGCCTGCCGCGTGATTGCGGCGCATGATCTCTTCCCATGTCGGCGACTCGTCGGCGCCGACATGAAAAGTGGAACGGAATGCCGAATTGGCAAAGCGCAGCCGATCGTGCTGATCGTAGAGCGAGATCAGCACGGGCGATCGGGCTTGCAAACCCATCAGGGCCTTGAGGTAATCACCGGTCACGGTTGGTCTGCTCCAGCTTGAACAACAAATCAATCACGGCGCGAAGCGGACGGATCAACTAAAGCTATAGCACGAAAAGCTTGCGGCAAGTCGTACAACATGTGAAACCAAGGGAAAATGGCTAAGTCGCAGAACGTGCCGAATTCGCACATGAAGCACACACCTTATGACGGTTCGTCGAAGCCCTTCACGATCGGGCTCACGCAGCTCGACCCCGATCGCTGGATCGAGCCGGACGAGGCGCTGGACTTTTATCTCAGCGAAAAGGCGAGGCTGCTTGCCACAAGCCGCCAAGAGGTCTTCGCGGCCGAGGACGGGACCGACACTGCCCAGTGGGAATTGCTCGATCTTCTGACCGACTACCTCCAGCACCGCTACCCCGAGCTTTATCGGCGGGAAAACGGCACGATGATCGCCGGCGGCCGCCGCGTTGCGTTCGACGACGACGTTCCTCTCGTCATCGCCGGCTCGCTGATCCAGGATGATCTGGCGATCCTCGAACGCAAGGCCGGCGAATGGCGGCTTACCGCCGCCTATGTCGCCTTTCCGTCGTCCTGGTCTCTCCGTGAGAAGTTCGGCCGGACGCTCGACGAAATTCACGCCCCGGTGCCTGGCTTCGAGCGCGGAAGCCGCAATGCGGAGCTGATCGCCCGCATGTTCGACAATCTCTCGCCGGCCCGCTTCGTCGAGCGCTTCAACTGGGCGGTCAATGTCGACGGCGCGCTGCATCTGCCGAAATCGAAGGCCGAGGGCATCGGCGCCGAGGCCGTCCACCTGACCGAGGACGGCACCTTCATTCGCGTCGAGAGGCAGACGCTTCGCAAGCTGCCGCGAACCGGCGCGATCGTCTTCACCATCCGCATCTATTCCGACCCGGTTGCCGCGCTCAGAAACAGGCCCGACGCGGCCGCTCTTGCCCGCGTCTTCATCGGACAGTTGAACGACCTGACGCCGCCGCAGGCGGCCTACAAGGGCCTCGTCAGCAAGCGGGAGGCGCTGATCTCGGCCCTCCTATCGATAGCCGGTTAAGCAATATCCGAAATCGCGGTTGACCCGCCGGCCCTTTATTGTGACACGAAACTATGCTCTAGGGCCTCACGCGAGATTCCGAAGCGCGCTGTTCCGCGCGCATTCAAGCAGCATCAGAGACGTTTTGTCAGGAGAGACGCAAAAATGGCAGACACCAGCTACCCGGTCTATGGCGAGATTACCGGCCCGATCGTGATGATCGGCTTCGGTTCGATCGGCCACGGCACCTTGCCGCTGATCGAGCGCCACTTCAAATACGACAAGAGCCGGCTGATCGTGGTGGAGCCCCGTGAAGACGCCAAGGACACGGAGATTTTTGCCCGCCACGGCGTCCGCCACGTCCGCGCCGCCGTGACTAAGGACAATTACAAGGAACTGCTGAAGCCGCTCCTGTCCGAAGGCGGCGGCCAGGGCTTCTGCGTCAACCTCTCGGTCGACACCTCGTCGCTCGACATCATCAAGCTCTGCCGCAAGCTCGACGTACTCTACATCGACACGGTCGTCGAGCCGTGGCTCGGCTTCTATTTCGACTCCGAGATGGACAACGCCGCGCGCACCAACTACGCGCTGCGCGAGACGGTGCGCCGCGAGAAGGAAAAGAACCCAGGCGGCACCACGGCGATTTCGACCTGCGGCGCCAATCCGGGCATGGTCTCCTGGTTCGTCAAGAAGGCGCTCCTCAACCTCGCCGACGATCTCGGCCTCAAATACGAGGAACCGCACCAGGACGACCGTGAAGACTGGGCCAAGCTGATGAAGAAGGCCGGCGTCAAGGGCATCCACATCGCCGAGCGCGACACCCAGCGCACCAAGCACCCGAAGCCGCTCAACGTCTTCTGGAACACCTGGTCGGTCGAAGGCTTCATCTCGGAAGGCATGCAGCCGGCCGAACTCGGCTGGGGCACCCATGAGAACTGGATGCCGAAGAACGCTAGGAGACACAAGAAGGGTTGCCAGGCGGCGATCTACCTCGAGCAGCCGGGCGCCAACACCCGCGTGCGCAGCTGGTGCCCGACGCCGGGTCCGCAATACGGCTTCCTCGTCACCCATAACGAATCGATCTCGATCGCCGACTTCTTCACCGCCCGCGACAAGAACGGCGAAGTCACCTATCGGCCGACCTGCCACTATGCCTATCATCCGGCCAACGACGCGGTCCTGTCGCTGCACGAAATGTTCGGCAACGGCGGCACGCCGCAACCGGTGCACCACGTGCTCGACGAGACGGAACTCGAGGACGGCATCGACGAACTCGGCGTGCTGCTCTACGGCCACGAAAAGAACGCCTACTGGTACGGCTCGCGCCTGTCGCTGGAGGAAACCCGCCGCATCGCCCCCTATCAGAACGCCACCGGCCTGCAGGTGACGAGCGCCGTTCTCGCCGGCATGGTCTGGGCGCTGGAGAACCCGAAGGCCGGCATCGTCGAGGCCGACGAGATGGACTACAGGCGCTGCCTCGAAGTGCAGCTTCCCTATCTCGGTCCGGTCGAAGGCCACTACACCGATTGGACGCCGCTCGACGGCCGGCCCGGCCTCTTCCCGGAAGACATCGACACCAAGGACCCCTGGCAGTTCAAGAACATCCTTGTCCGCTAAGCCGATTGCGCCCGGAGCTCGCTGGCTCCGGGCGCCCCGACCATGATTGTCGCGCCGCGGCGCCGCTTCCTCCTCTTGCTTGCAGCTCACAACTGAACGGCGAAATCGAAAGCCTCCTGCGGCTTGGGCGCAACGCCCGGCGTACAAAGTCGCCCTGGAACGCTGTTCCGCTGCTCAATTTGCCGTCAAGCCGGTTCCGGCGGAGCGAATTATGCGGTAGAGCGGGGCGAACAGAAGTCTGTAGCGGCATTGCGTTTGCATTCCGCTTCAACTCGTGACGCGGGAGAAACGCCGATGAAGCCACTCGCCATACTGACCATTCTCGCAACCGCCACGGCGCTTGCATCCTGCCAGTCGTCTCCGAGGGAAATCCGCCAGGCGCCGCAGGCGCGGGCGAGCGGCGTGGAGGGCGCCTGGGTCGATCCGAACGGCATTATCTCTACCTTTGCCGGCGGCACCTTCTCGACGCGCACCACCGACACCAACCAGCTTCTCGCTTCCGGCACCTATGTGAATGTCAGCCCGACGCTCGTCGAGATCAACATGACCTCTCTGGTCAGGAATACCCAATCCAGGGTCAACTGCGCGCTCGTATCACCGGCGCAGCTGAACTGCACGACGGATGCAGGCGCCCAATTCTCGCTCGCCCGCCAGGGCTGAGCAGAGATCCGACAATGCATGTCAAAGAAGCCTCCGACCGGAGGCTTCTTTGTTTCTGAGCCGGCTTAACCCTACTTGGAATCCGGCAAAGAAGAGACGTGTTTAGCGCTTGAAGTCCGGCGCGACTGATGAAAACATCCGGCCTGCTGAAATGCCTCGGCCGGGCGATGATTTCCGACTGGGGCCTGCAATCGGCTGAAGACGACAGGCAACAGGAGAACATCATGATCAAATCCATGCGGACCGGCCTCATCACCGCATCCCTTCTCGCCCTTTCATCGGGCGCCGCCTTCGCCGATTACGAATTGAACATCCTGCATATCAACGATCTGCACTCGCGCATCGAGTCGATCAACAAGTTCGATTCGACCTGCTCGGCCGAGGAGGAAGGCAAGAACGAGTGCTTCGGCGGCGTCGCCCGTCTGAAGACGCTGATCGACCATAAGCGCCAGGAGCTTACCGGCAAGAACGTGCTTCTGCTCAATGCCGGCGACAACTTTCAAGGATCGCTGTTCTTCACCACCTATAAGGGCGCGGCGGAAGCGGAATTCCTGAACCTGATGAAGTTCGACGCGATGACCGTCGGCAACCACGAGTTCGACGAAGCCGAGGACGGTCTCGCGAGCTTCCTCGACAAGGTCAAGTTCCCCGTCGTCACCGCCAATGTTCTTCCTAGCCACAAGTCGAAGATCGGCGACCGTATCAAGCCGTCGATCGTGCTCGACCTCGGCGGCCAGAAGATCGGCATTGTCGGCGCGGTCGCCAACGACACGCCGGAGCTCTCCTCGCCGGGCCCGGACATCCTGATCGGCGAGGACGTGGCGACGATCACCAGCGCCGTCGACGAGCTGAAGAAACAGGGCCTTAACAAGATCGTCGCGCTGACGCATGTCGGCTATCCGCGCGACCTCGCAGCGATCGCCAAGATCCCGGATGTGGACGTCGTGGTCGGCGGCCATTCCCACAGCCTCCTCTCCAACACCGACGAGAAGGCCGAAGGCCCCTATCCGACGATGGTCGACAACCCCGGCGGCTACAAGGTGCCGGTGGTCCAGGCGGGCTCCTACAGCAAGTATCTCGGCGACCTCGTCGTCACGTTCGACGACAGCGGCGTCGTCAAGGCCGCCAAGGGCGATCCGATCCTAGTCGATTTCTCCATCAAGCCGGATGAGGCAGTGGTCGCGCGCGTCAAGGAGCTCGCTAAGCCGATCGAAGAACTGCGCACGAAGATCGTCGCCAAAACGGAAGCGCCGATCGACGGATCGCGCGAGAATTGCCGGGCGAAGGAATGCGAGATGGGCAGTCTCGTCGCCGATGCCCTGCTCGACCGCGTCAAGGGCCAGGGCGTGACGATCGCCATCACCAATGGCGGTGGCCTGAGGGCCTCGATCGACGCCGGCGACGTGACGATGGGCGAAGTGATCACGGTGCTGCCCTTCCAGAACACCGTCGCGACCTTCCAGTTGAAGGGTGCCGATATCCGCGCGGCGCTGGAGAACGGCGTCAGCCAGGTCGAGGAAGGCGGCGGGCGGTTCCCGCAAGTGGCCGGCCTCAAATTCTCCTTCGATCGTTCAAAGCCCGCCGGCAGCCGCCTTGTTTCGATCCAGGTGAAGGAGGGTGACGCCTTCAAGCCGCTCGATCCGGAAAAGACTTATTCGCTCGTCAGCAACAATTTCATGCGCGGCGGCGGCGACGGCTACGCGGTCTTCAAATCCAAGGGCGAGAACGCCTACGACTACGGTCCGGGTCTCGAAACGGTGCTGGCAGACTATCTTGCGGCGCATCAGCCGTTCAAACCCTATACGGACGGCCGCATTTCGGAGGTCGCCGCTGCGGCCGGCACGACGCCGGCGGAACCGGCTGCCGAAACCAAGCCGGCCGAAGGCGCTGCCGCGGCACCCGCCGCCCAGCCATCGGGCGGAACCGCATCGGCCGCTGGCGGACCGCAGAAGCACGTCATCGCCCGGGGCGACACGCTCTGGGATTTGGCCGAGTCCTTCTACGGCAACGGCTTCGAGTGGAAGAAAATCGCGGCAGCCAATGGCGATCCGGCCCCGCGCGCGCTCGAGATCGGGAGGGAACTGGAGATTCCGGCGAAGTAAGACAATTTGCCTCTGTGGCAAAGGCCGGTGCGGGCTTTCCCGCGCCGGCTTTTCTTTTTAGAAGGATTTGAAAACAGAGGCGCTGCTAAACATATAAACGCCCGTGAGGAAGACGATGACAGACCTAGTTGCCGAACCGACCGCCGCTGCTCACCCCGCCGTTAAATCGGGGAAGGTCGGCGTCCTGCTGGTCAATCTCGGCACGCCGGACGGCACCGATTACGCTTCCATGCGCCGCTACCTCAAGGAGTTCCTCAGCGACCGCCGCGTCATCGAATGGTCGCGCCTCTTCTGGTACCCGATCCTCTACGGCATCGTGCTCAACACGCGCCCGCAGAAGGTCGGCAAGGCCTATGAGCTGATCTGGAACAGGGCGCTCAACGAAAGCTGGCTCAGAACCTACACGCGCAACCAGGCCGCACTGATGGCCGAAGGCTTCGCCGATCGCCCGCACGTCGTCGTCGATTGGGCGATGCGCTACGGCCAGCCTTCGATCGCCTCGCGCATGGAGGCGCTGCAAAAGCAGGGCTGCGAGCGCATCCTGGTATTTCCGCTCTACCCGCAATATGCAGCGGCAACGACCGCTACGGTCAACGACAAGGCCTTCGAGGCGCTGTTGAAGATGCGCTGGCAGCCGGCGTTGCGCACCGTCCCTCCTTACCACGACGACCCGGTCTATATCGACGCGCTCGCCACGTCGATCGAGCGCCACCTGGCAAGGCTCGACTGGCAGCCGGAGGTCGTTCTGGCGTCGTTCCACGGCATTCCGAAAAGCTATTTCGAGCTTGGCGATCCCTATTATTGCCATTGTCAGAAGACGGCGCGGCTCTTGCGCGAGAGGCTCGGCTGGTCGAAGGAGAAGCTGCAGGTGACCTTCCAGTCGCGCTTTGGACCGGAGGAATGGCTGCAGCCCTATACGGACGCGACGGTCGAGAGGCTCGCCAAGGACGGCGTCAAGCGCATCGCCGTCATCAATCCGGGCTTCGTTTCCGATTGTCTGGAGACGCTGGAAGAAATCGCCGGCCAGGCGGCCGAAAGCTTCCATCACAATGGCGGCGAGAAGTTCGCCCATATCCCCTGTCTGAACGACAGCGCCGAAGGCATGGCCGTGCTCAACCACGTCGTGCGCCGTGAACTCGAGGGCTGGCTGTAGTTGCAGCGCCCTTTCTTCTGATGTAGAATACACCGCTGAGTTGAACGTAGCATTGGTCGCCCGACCGCTGAGGAGGGCACGTGGAGCTACTGGATCCCCTCTTCGACCCGCAAAGCTCCTATGTCTCGACAGGGAGCCTTCCGCCGTCCGATCATGTCGCACGCCTGGTCACGCAGGCCCACGAACGCTTTGCCTCCGTCGCGCTGGGACAGAACTCCCAAGTCTATCCGGCCCTGGCCCACGTGCCGAGCAATCTCTTCGGCATTTGCGTCGTGAGCGTTGACGGGCGCGTGTTCGCCGTCGGAGACGCGGAACATGAATTCACCCTCATGAGCGTCTCCAAGCCGTTCATCTTCGCTCTGATCTGCGATGTGATCGGCGCCACCGGCGCGCGTGAGCGGCTGGGCGTGAATGCGACCGGCTACGCCTTCACTCCGTTGCCGGGACCGAGCGCAACGCGGAGGGCCGCAGCAATCCGATGGTCAATGCCGGAGCCATCGCCACGACGAGCCTGGTGCCGGGAGAGACCGAGGAAGCGAAATGGCGCTTCATCAGCGAGGGCCTGTCTCGCTTTGCCGGAAGGCAGCTGTCCGTCAACGATAAGTCTATGACTCCGCTTCCCGGACAAACTCCCGGAACCGGAGCATTGCCTGGATGCTGGAAAGCCTCGGCCGCATCTATTGCGATCCCATGGAGGCGACGGAGCTCTATACCCGGCATTGCTCGCTGAACGTCAGCGCCAAAGATCTCGCCGTCATGGGCGCAACGCTCGCGCATGGCGGCTTCAATCCGCTGACGCGCGAACAGATCGTCAGACCCGAAGTCTGTCACTATGCCTTGGCGGTCATGCTGACCGCCGGCCTCTACGAGACCTCCGGGGACTGGCTCTACGAGATCGGGCTGCCGGGCAAAAGCGGAATCGGCGGCGGCATCGTTACTGTCTCGCCCGGAAAAGGGGGTCTCGGCACCTTCGCGCCGCCTCTCGACGAGGCGGGCAACAGCGTCAAGGGACAATTGGTGGCGCAATTCCTGTCACAACGGCTCGGGCTCGATCTGTTGATGTCACCGCCCGGTTGATGGCCGGCGCGCCGCTTCAGCTAGCTGAAGAAATCGCCAGGTCCAAAGGGGACTATCTATGGCCGCGACGACATCCGCCCAGCAGGAACTTGCGGAAGAGCGAGCCTCCTGGATTCCCATGGTCGCGATTGCATTCGGCCAGGCGATCATGTCTTTCAATGTGGCGTCCTTGCCCGTCGCGCTTGGCGGCATGGTCGAAAGTTTCCAGTTTGCACCGACGGTGGTAGCCACCGGCATCGTTGCCTACTCGATGATCGTCGCGGGCTTTGTCATGCTGGGTGCAAAGCTCGTACAGCGGTTCGGTACGCTGCGCGTCTTCCGGCTGGCTGTCATTGTGTTTGGACTGGCGCAGGTTCTCATGACCTTCAGCCCAAACGCGACGGCCATGATCACTGCGCAGGCGCTGTGCGGTGCCGCCGGCGCCGTCATCGTTCCCGTCCTCATCGCCTTGATCGCCGAAAACTACCACGGCACCCAGCAGGCGACGGCCTTGGGCGCATTGGGATCGGCCCGGGCAGGCGCCGGCGTGCTGGCATTCCTGATCGGCGGCGTGCTCGGCACCTATATCGGCTGGCGGCCGGTCTTCGGAATCCTGATCGCCGTCTCGGCGCTCGTCCTGCTGCTGAGCTTCCGGCTCAAGCCAGATCACGGTCGCCCTGAGGTGCGGATCGACTTCCTCGGCGTGCTGCTTGCCGCATGATTCTAATCAGCTTCGGCTTCAACAATCTGAACGGTTGGGGACTTGCTCTGGCTCGGCCGACTGCACCGTTCAACGTGCTTGGCCTGTCGCCGGCACCGATCCTGATTCTCATCGGCATCGTGCTCGGCCAGGGATTTCTGCTGTGGACGCGGCGCCGCGAGACGGCCAATCGCACCCCTCTTCTGCCGCTCGCCGTGCTGGATTCACCACAGGAGCGCGCGGCCGTCTTCGCCATGCTTTCCGTGGTCGCGCTCGAGGCCGCCCTCAACTTTTCGGTGCCGCTCTACATCCAGATCGTACAAGGTCGTTCGCCGCTCGCTACCGCCGTCGCCATGCTGCCGTTCAATCTGACAGTGTTCTTCGCTGCCATGCTGATCGTCCGTTTCTACGGCAGGGTCACGCCACGACAGATCGGCCGTTTGGGGTTTGGGCTCTGTGCCGTAGCGCTCATCTGGCTCGCCTTTGTCGTGCGCAACGACTGGAGTTCCATTCCCGTGCTCTTCGGACTGGTGCTCTTCGGCATCGGCTAGGGGTCGCTCGTAACCTTGCTGTTCAATGTCCTGGTCACGTCCTCGCCCAAGGAACTGGCTGGCGACGTCGGTTCGCTCCGGGGGACGGCAAACAACCTTGCCGCCGCCGTCGGCACTGCCGTCGCCGGTGCCTTGCTTGTCGGTCTGCTGAGTTCGGCGGTCATGCGCCAGCTTGCGGAAAACCCCACGCTGCCGATCGAGATCCAGTCGCAGGTGAACCTCGACAGCATCACCTTTGTCAGCAACGAAAGACTCGGGAGCATAGTCGCGGCCACCACCGCGACGCCCGAGCAGAAGGCCGAGGCGCTTCGCATCAACACAGAGGCGAGGCTGCGGGCTCTCAAGCTCGGCTTCCTGATGATGGCCGGGCTCGCTCTCCTGACGATCCTGCCGGCCGGCAAGCTGCCCAACTATCGGCCGGGCGAGATCCCCGAGGGTTGAAGGCGCTACAGCGCGTTCTTACGAACCCGGCCGTCTTTCATGACGACGGCCACGTTTTTCTCCGGATCTTCGATCAGGCGGATGTCCTCGAGCGGATTGCCATTGAGAACCAGGATATCGGCGAGCGCGCCTTCCTGTATGACGCCGAGCTTGCCCGGAAAAGGCGTGCGAAGATTGGAGAGCGCCAGCAGTTCCGCATTGACCGATGTCGCCATACGGTGCGTTTCGGCGTTGGTGTACCAGCGGCTGAGATGGGTGAGCATGATGCCCTGGCGCCGCGTCACTTCAGGGGAGAACAGCACATCCGACACCCATGCCGCCTTGATCCCGTGCTTACGAACCAGCTCGTAGGTTCTCGGTGTTCCGGCAAAGACCTGCTGCATGCGTTCGGCCGATGGCCGTGCCTGCGGGGCGATATCCTTCGTCGACAGGAAAGGCTGGGTGCTGAGCCAGACTTCCTTGTCGGCCATGAGCCTTGCCGTCTCCTCGTCCATCAGATGCGTATGCTCGATGCAGCGCACTTCCGCCGCGATCGCCCGCTGGACTGTGTTCGGGGCATAGGCATGGACAGTGACGTGGGTGTTCCAGTCCCGGGCAACGTCAATCGCCGCACGGAGTTCCTCCTCGCCGAAGGCGCGGACCCGGTATCACGCCGCTGTCGATCGCCTGCTTGAAAGAGAAGACGGGACTGCCCAGGTCACGGACGGCGGTAAAGCCGCGCAGGAGTGTCCGTTCCGCTTCGGCCGTGGAGGCGGAGAACACGAAGCCTAGATCGCAAGTCGCTATGACCGTCAAGGGAACTGCGGCATACAGCGTGTGCAGTGCGCATCGATCATGCCCGGCATCAGAACGCGATCGCCGCAATCGATCACGGTCGCGTCGAACGGCGGAGCCCTGTTCGTCGCATCTGTTGCCCTCGATCAGGACCTGAACCCCGGCCCGCAAAGGTTGGACTTGCCATCGAACAACCGGATTTTGCTCAAGAGAACCTTGGAGGCGGGTCCCTGGGCGAAGGATGGCCCAGGCATTATCCCGGTGGCGGCCGCGGCACCCGCACAAGCAAGAAAGCTCCTGCGGGAAAATTCTTCCAAGCGGCGCGATGCTTGCTGTAAAACGGGGCTGAAGCAGCCGCAGCCAGTGCCGTGCACGAGGTGTTGATACTTGGTACCCACCCGAATCATGACGCCGCTCCGGTTTCACGTCATCAGAAGACCATGGCCAGACTTTCGTTGGGTGAGCGGAATATCCAATACCGCGTGTATGCGCACGCATGATACGCGCCGCATCAGATCCTGATCGTTGAGCCGGAAAGCCTTGCCGCTGGCTCCGAGGTCTGCGCCTAGCCTGCCAACCTGACGTCCGCCGCGTCGGCGAGCACACGCGCGAGAATGCGATTGCGACCCAGCATCTTGGCTTCGTAAAGAGCGGCGTCCGCCTCCGACAGCAGGCGGCCCGGCTCGGCCTGCAGGATATGCCCGATTGCCGAGGCTATGCCGATGCTTGCCGTGACAGATCCAAACTCGCTTTGCGCATGGACGACTTTCTCCTCGCCGAGCAGACCGGCGAATTTCTCGGCAACGATGGCGGCCGCCTTGTCGTCGGTGTCCGGCAGCAGCACGACAAATTCCTCGCCACCGTAACGGGCGACGATATCCGCCGGCCGTTGCGCGGAATTCAGAAGGCACTTGCTGACAAGACGCAGGCACTGATCGCCGGCCGGATGTCCGTAAGTATCGTTGTAAGCCTTGAAGCGATCGATATCGATCATCAGGAGGCTGAGCGGCGTATTGATCCTGGCGCATCTCGCCGCCTCGCGCACGAAGGCTTCATCGAAGGCGCGGCGGTTGACAAGGCCGGTCAAGCCGTCCGTCTCCGCCAGGTTCTTCAACTGCTCGGCCGAAAGCCTGAGTGCCATTTCGGCCTGTTTCATGACGGTGATGTCCGAGACGACCACCATCGCGGTCCCGCCGGGCGCAAGCCTTGTCCTGATGCTGTGCCAGTCGCCGTTCTGATGCTGAACCTCTTCGTCCTTGTTGCAGTGCAACGTGGAAGTCGCCTCACTGATCCATTCATCCACGGATTCGTAAGGCACGTTGAGCCGCTCTCGGGTTTCGGCGACGCAGCGGACAATGTCGCTGATATGCGCACCGATCACCCGGGCTCTGCCCGACAGCGGAAAAGCGCTGCGGTATTGCTCGTTGCAGAAGAGGAGATAGCCATCCCTGTCGAACATCGCGAAGCCGTCGGACATCCCCGCCATCGCATGGGAGAGCAGGTTCTTGCTTTCCCTGAGTTCCCGCTCGAGCGCGGTGCGTTCGGTAATGTCCCGGGTTACGCCCGCCAGCCCGATCACCCGTCCCTCCCTGTCGCGGAGAGGCACCTTGGAGGCGAGCAGGTCGCGGCCCTCGATGTGTTCGAGGGAATCGATAAGGGGCACGCCCGTGCGCATCACCTCCTGCTCGCGATGGTAAAGCTCCTCGGCGAGCCGTCGCGGATGGAGATCGAAATCCGACAAACCCACCATCTCGGCCGTCGTCCTCATACGGTAGAGGCGGATCATGTTCTCGTTGACGGTGATGAAGCGGCTGTCCCTGTCCTTCACGTAGAGATAGTCGGGCGATTGCGAGAACGCCGTCTCGAGCATTCTGCGCTCGAGTTCCAGGTGCTGGGTCGTCAGCACGATGAAGCCGCAAACAATGGTCGCAGTGCAATTCATCGCCGCCATGGGCAGACCCATTGTCGCCAAAGCATGGCTTTTCGACAGAGTGGGCAGCACCGCCATCAGCACGACCAGCAGGATTCCGACCGCCGCGCCGAGCACGACGACATGCAGAAGGGTCGGCGATCTCTTCTTCATCAACAGATTGACGCTAAGGCCCATGCCCGTGAGGGCGATGATCGCCACCACGCCATCGGGTGCGCCGACACCGCCGAGCGCGATCCGGAAAATAGCCGCCAGGGTTGCGCCGATGGCCGCCGCGAGCGGACCGCCGAACATACCGGCCAGTGCCAGCGGTGCGTAGCGCAGGTCCATATGGATGCCGGAACTGAATTCCACGGCCAGCAGGATCGAGCCGATAGAGGCGATGCCGGCCATCAGCCCGAACAGGATTTTCTCGTGTCCGGCAAACCGCCGGCGGAGCCAGATCGACAGATGCGCCCAGATCGAAATCGACAGGCTTACAAATGCAAGGTTGCCAACAAACTGCCCCCAAATGCCATTCATCGCGCTGCGTTCGGCCTTTCATCACCTGTAGAAGACCGACCTTAAACGACAACTGGTTTGAGCTTTATTAAGTTCGAACCGGCACCGGGCAGTAGCAAACGCAGAAAGATACTTTCGCTTGAATTATTCCCGCGAATCGCCACGTCATAGGCCGGGCAGCACTCCAGGTCTGGAGCTGCAAAGAGGGAGGATTGACCTTGGGCGGCTTGGATTATGCGGTCATTGCGCTCGTCGTTCTCGTTTTCCTGACGCTTTTCGCCGGGATCAAGACGGTTCCACAGGGTTACCGTTACACGATCGAGCGCTTCGGACGATATATCAAGACCCTCGATCCCGGTCTGAATTTCATCATCCCCTACTTCGATCGCATCGGCGCGAAGATGAATGTGATGGAGCAGGTGCTCGACGTTCCGACCCAGGAGGTCATCACCAAGGACAATGCCAGCGTATCGGCCGATGCGGTCGCCTTTTATCAGGTGCTGAACCCCGCCCAGGCCGCCTATCAGGTCGCCAATCTTGAAAACGCCCTCCTCAACCTGACGATGACCAATATCCGCTCAGTCATGGGCTCGATGGATCTCTACGAGCTGCTTTCCAACCGCGACACGATCAACGACCGGCTGCTGCGCGTCGTCGACGAAGCGGCCAATCCCTGGGGCATCAAGATCACTCGCGTCGAGATCAAGGATATCGCCCCGCCGACCGACCTCGTCGAGGCGATGGCCCGGCAGATGAAGGCGGAGCGCGAGAAGCGCGCGCAGGTGCTCGAAGCGGAAGGCGCCAGGAACGCGCAGATCCTGCGCGCCGAAGGCGCCAAGCAATCGGCGATCCTCGAGGCGGAGGGGCAGCGGGAAGCTGCCTATCGCGAGGCGGAAGCGCGCGAGCGCCTGGCGGAAGCGGAAGCCAAGGCGACCCGCATGGTCTCCGAAGCGATCGCCGCCGGCGACGTGCAGGCGATCAACTATTTCGTCGCGCAGAAGTACACGGAAGCCTTGGCTTCGATCGGCACCGCCAACAACCAGAAGATCGTCCTGATGCCGATGGAAGCCTCCTCGCTGATCGGTTCGCTCGGCGGCATCGGCGCGATCGCCCGCGAAGTCTTCGGCGACGGGCAGCCGCCCGCTCCTTCTCGCCCGCGCCAGTCGACGCCGCGCACCGGCCCGGCGCCGGGCCCCGCCGAGAACGCGTGAGGATCGGTCGATGATCGAGCGCATCGCCTTCGAGCTCGGCCCCTGGAACTGGTGGGTCCTGGGCCTCCTGCTGCTGGCGGCGGAAGTGATCTTGCCGGGCGTGTTCCTCGTCTGGATCGCGCTTGCGGCGCTTTTGACCGGCGTCCTGTCGCTCCTCCTGTGGGACACGGCCTTGTGGGTCTGGGAGGTGCAGCTCGTCACCTTCTCGCTGCTCGCGCTCGTCTCCGTGGTGATCGGGCGCCGCTTCGTCGTCTCCTCGTCGGAAAGCGACGAGCCCCTCCTCAACAGGCGAGGCGAAAGCCTCGTCGGCCGCACGGCCGTGCTCGAGCAGCCGATTGCCGAAGGCCGCGGCCGCGTCCGCCTCGACGATACGACCTGGCTGGTCGAAGGACCGGATCTGCCCGCCGGCGCCCGCGTGCGCATCGTCGCAAGCAGCGGCCGCCAGTTGACCGTCGAGCAAGCCTGAAACCCTCGCATCTTCATGGCTGATTTCGCTTCAGAAACGATTGCTTAACCACGTGCCTTTACGATTGCGAAACGATTGCAATCAGGTTTGCGGACAAACGGCAGATGGCGCCCAGGTTTTCACGCTCGATCACGGCGGGCGCCTCGCTTGCGAGAAAGCGGGCCTGGCTGTCGGCGGGCTGTGCGCTTCTTTTCGCCCACACGGCGACCGCGCAAAGCCTTGATGCGCCGCAAGCCGCAACCACCGCAGTCACTGGCAGCACGATTGAGACCGGTGCCTCCCCGGCGGCCACCGATCCCCAGACGACCGGCGCCGTCGCCAGTTCCGATCTGCCCCCGGCCTTGGACGAGGATTTCAACCGCCTCAACCGGCGCGAGGAAACGACCGACGGGCTGCGCATGCGCATCGATCCGGAAGCCGGCCAGGCGCCGGGCATCCGCATCGGCAGCTTCGTCCTGAAGCCGGCGCTCAGCGAAACGTTCAATCACGAGCGGCAGAAGAATGGCAGCGCCAGCCAGAGCCGGACCTTTCTCGAGACGGGCCTAAAGGGCACGCTCACATCCGACTGGGCGCGCCACCAGCTGAGCGTCATCGGCGAAGGCGTCCTGCAGGACAATATATCGGGCGAAGGCGAAGAAGAGCCGCGCGCCGACGTCGATGCGGAACTGCGCCTCGACTTGAGCGACGAAACGACGGCCAAGTTAAGCGCCGGCTACAGTTTCGAGCGCGAGGACGCCAACGATCCGAACGCTATCGCCAATGCCGTGGAGCAATCGGCGGTCAACACCTACCGGCTGGGCGCTGCCGTCGAGCGCGACCTCGGCCTCGTCCGCGGTTCCCTCGGCCTCGACTTCGAGCGCCAGACCTATGGCGATGTCGAGCTCGACAACGGCACGACGCTGTCGCAGGAGGACCGCAACCGCAATACCGGCACGCTTACCGGGCGGCTCGGCTACGAGCTGTCGCCGGCCCTCATTCCCTTTCTCGAAGCCTCGGTCGGCAAATCCATCTACGATCTCAGGCGGGACACGCTCGGCTTCGAGCGTTCCTACATGAGCTATGCCGGCCGCGCCGGTATGGAGGTGGACCTCGGCGAGAAGCTCAACGGCGAACTCGCGCTCGGCTATGAGACGTTTCGGCTCGACGACGACCGGCTGGGCGACTTGGGCGGCCTGTCGGTCGACGGGCGGGTCAACTGGTCGCCCAAGCGCGGCACCGACGTGCTCTTCGGGCTCCTGACCTATCTCGATCCGTCCACGACAGCGGGCAATCCGGGATCGATCAACTATGAGCTGACGAATATCATCACCCACCAGCTGCGTTCGTCACTGGTGGCGACATTGTCGAACAGCCTGACATTGCGCGATTTCCCCTCGGATGCCGCCGCCTCCGACGAGGCCACCTGGCGGACCGGCGCGGGTCTCACTTGGGACATGAGCCGCTATCTGGCGCTCACCGGCGATGTCAGCTACGAGCGCACCAACAGGGATATCGGCCCCTCGAGCGATACGACACGCGTCGGCGTCGGCCTGACGCTGCGGCGCTGAAGCAAGCGGATTCCGCTTCAAAGAGAAAGGCCGCGCCAGAGGGACGCGGCCAGTCTCCGTCGTTCAAATCCGCTCGAAGCGCAAGCGATCACTTCAATCCATGCAACAGCGTCTTGAGCGGCCCTTCGACGATCGGGCGGATGTCGGCGCGCTCGAGCGCGAAGGCAACGTTTGCGAGGATGAAGCCGTCCTTCGCACCGCAGTCGAAAGTCTCGCCGCGGAAATGATAGGCGGCGAAGGGCTGCGCGCCGGAAAGCTTCACCATGCCGTCGGTCAGCTGGATCTCGTTGCCGGCGCCGCGTTCCTGGCGCTCGAGAATCGGGAAGATTTCCGGCTGCAGGATATAGCGGCCGTTGATGAAGAAGTTGGACGGGGCCGTTCCGGGCGCCGGTTTCTCGACCATCTTGGTGATCTTGAAGCCGTCGCCGACCCGGTCGCCGACGCCGACGATCCCGTATTTGTGCGCCTGGTCGGGGGCGCATTCCTCGACGGCGATGACATTGCCGCCGCTGTGCTCGTAGAGCTCGACCATGCCCTTGAGGCAGCCCTTCTCGCCCTTCATGATCATGTCGGGAAGAAGCAGCGCAAAGGGCTCGTTGCCGACGAGATCGCGCGCGCACCACACGGCATGGCCGAGCCCGAGCGGCGCCTGCTGGCGGGTGAAGCTCGTCGTGCCGGCCTTCGGCAGCATGGCTTCGAGCAGCTCGATTTCCGCCTTCTTGTTGCGCTCCCGGAGCGTCTGGTCGAGTTCGACCTGGATGTCGAAATAATCCTCGATGACCGCCTTGCTGCGACCGGTCACGAAGATCAGATGCTCGATCCCTGCCTCCAGCGCCTCGTCGACGACATACTGGATGACCGGCTTGTCCACGACCGTCAGCATTTCCTTCGGCACTGCCTTGGTGGCGGGAAGGAAACGCGTTCCCAGGCCTGCGACCGGGAAAACGGCTTTGCGAACTTTACGCTTGTCGGTCATGAACACCTCCTTGGAGTGGACCTCAGTCTAGCCTGAAACAGGCGAATTGAATCGGTTTTAGTCGTCATTTGCCATTTTTTGCGAAGGAAGACGACTCGGCAATTTCATGGTAAAGACTTTGTTGACTTCGTTTCTGTAGGCTTCTCCACTGACCCGAAACGGCTGCTGCCGTTCGGCCTCACGAAGGACCGCATGCTGCCCCACACGCGGCGCGCTTGCGGGGAAGATTCGCAAAACCCGGAGTAATCCGTCCGGCATGAACGCTGGCTGAATGCTCCGCCGAGAAACGGAACCGACAGCAGATGATCAGAAACCGCAGGACGTTCTTCCGACATATCGCCGCCGCTCTCGTCGCCGCCGCCGCGCTGGGTTCATCGCCCGCGCGGGCGGATCAAGGTTTTCAGAACTGGATCAACAACTTCTACGCAACGGCCGCCAAGAGCGGCATCAGCCAGGCGACCTACCGCAAAGCTTTCGCCGGCGTGATGACGCCCGACCCGGCCGTCATCGAGAAAGCCAACTACCAGCCCGAATTCAAGCACAAGATTTGGGAATATATTGACTCGCGTGTCAATCCTTACACCAGGCGCATAGGCCAGGAGATGGCGGCCAAGCACGCGCGCACGCTCGACTCGCTCGAGCGGCATTTCGGCGTCGACCGCACCATCCTGCTGGCGATCTGGTCGATGGAGTCGAATTATGGCGCCGTCCTGCAGAAGGACGACCGGCTGCACTATGTGCCGCGCGCGCTCGCAACGCTTGCCTATGCCGACCCGAAGCGCGCCAAATTCGCCAGGACCCAGCTGATCGCGGCCTTGAAGATCCTGCAGAGCGGCGACATCACCCCGCGCGAGCTCACCGGCTCCTGGGCGGGCGCCATGGGGCATACGCAATTCATCCCGACCAGCTACCTGCTCTACGCGGTCGACGCCGACGGCAACGGCCATCGCGACATCTGGAATTCGGTTCCCGATGCGCTGGCGACGGCTGCCAACCTCTTGAAGAAGAACGGCTGGCAGCCGGGCGAGACCTGGGGTTACGAGGTCGTGGCGCCGGCCAATGCGGCCAAATATTCTGGCCAGACGAAGACGCTCGGCCAATGGGCCGCGCTCGGCTTCCTTCGCCCGAACGGCAAGGGGTTCCGCAACTCGAAAACCCGCGCCGAACTCAAGCTGCCGGGCGGCGGCGGCGGTCCGGGCTTCCTGATGACGCGCAACTTCTTCGTGATCAAGCGTTACAACGCCTCCGATTCCTATGCGCTCGGCGTCGGGCTTCTCGCCGACCAGATCGCCGGCTATGCCGGCATGCAGCAGCGCTGGCCGCGGCCCGACGGTTCGCTCGACATCAGCGAGAAGTTCGAACTGCAGAACCGGCTCAAGGAACTTGGCTATTACGATGGCGAGGTGGACGGCAATTTCGGCTCGGGCTCGAAAGCCGCGATCCAGGCCTTCCAGACGCAGAACGGCCTGACGCCGGACGGCGAGCCGACGCAGAACCTGCTGCGCGCCCTGCGCCGCTAAACGCTCGCCACGACCTTCCTGGATCACGGCGATTTGCGATCATTCGGTCCCAAATCGCTGTGATTTGGCGTATGGTTGAGAGCGCGCCTGCCATTCGACGGTGATTGTAACCATGTTTAGAACGAGAGATGCCGGGAAAGGGTCGCTTCTCCTGCGTTTGACGCCGGTCTTCCTGGCTGCGGCTGCGATGCTGGTCACCGGCTTCCTTGCCAGCATGGCCGAGGCGCAAGAGCCCGTCCCGCGTCGCACTTTTTTCCAACGGCTCTTCGGCGGCTTCGCGCCACAACGGCGAACTTATTATCAGGATCAGAGCGCCTATCCGCCGCAACCGCGGCCGCGTCGCATACAGAGGCGGCGGCAGCAGCCGGCCGAGCAGCAGCGGCCGCGCCAGCAGCGCGCCAAGCCGCGCGTCGTGGACGCCCCCCCGCCCGCTCCGGTCGTCGAGAAGTCGCCGGACGCGAAAAAGGTCCTGGTCGTCGGCGACTTCGTTGCCGGAAGTCTTGGCGACGGCCTGAAGACTGCCTTCGAGATGACGCCAGGTGTCGTGGTGGAGACGCGCGCCAACGGCTCGTCCGGCCTCGTCCGGGACGACTACTTCGATTTGCCGGAGAACCTGCCGGGCTATGTCGCCGAACTCAAGCCCTCGGTCATCGTCGTCAGTCTTGGCGCCAATGATCGCCAGATGATGCGGATCGGCGAAACCAACGAGGCGTTCCGCAGCGACCTGTGGATGGCGGAATACCGCAAGCGCGTCAACGCGCTCGCCGCGCTGGCTCGAAAGGACAATCTGCCGCTTCTCTGGGTCGGCATGCCGCCATTCCAGTCGACCGCCATGACCGCCGACATGGTCACCTTCAACGGCATCTATCGCGAGGAGGCGGAGAAGGTCGGCGGACAGTTCATCGACATCTGGGACGGCTTCGTCGACGAAGGCGGCAAGTTCGTTCTGACCGGCTCCGACATCAACGGCCAGCAGGTCCGCCTGCGCGGCTCCGACGGCATCAACCTGACCAAGGCGGGCAAGCGCAAGCTTGCCTTCTATGTCGAGAAGGACATCCGCAAGCTTCTCGGCGAGGCAGCCGCGGACGCGGACGTGCCGGGTGCCGGGAAACTCAAGGATCTTGTGGTTACCGCCCCGCTTGCCAACGAGGATATCGTCAAGACGCCGCCGATCAGCGTCACCGATCCGGCGCTCGACGGCGCCACAGCCCTTCTCGGAGCGGGCGCGCCTGAGAAGGGCACCGGAAAGAGCCCGAGAGATCTGCTCGTGGAAAAGGGCGAGGTACCCACCGCCCCAGTCGGCCGCATCGACGATTTCCGGCTGGCAAAGCCCGCAACGGTGATCAGCAATCCGCTGTTGCGGAATGCACAGCCATAGATTCTTTGCCCCTCATCCGCCTGCCGGCACCTTCTCCCCGCAGGCGGGGCGAAGGACGCGCGCCACATCGCCTTTGTCCCTTCGCCGGAGGCGGGGCGGAGGAGAACCGTCGCGCCGTCCAGTCCCCTCTCCCCGCGCGTGGGGAGAGGCTTAGTCCTCGGGTTAAACCCGAGGAGAGGGGCACAAGGAAGGCAATGCCTTTACCTCGGCAGCACCGTCGATCCCATCAGCGCCTCGTCGATCGCCCGGGCCGCCTGCCGGCCTTCGCGGATCGCCCAGACGACGAGCGATTGGCCGCGGCGGACGTCGCCGGCTGTCCAGAGCTTGTCGACCGAGGTCCTGTAGTCCCGCTCGTTGGCCACGACGTTGGTCGAACCGCGCCGGTCGGTGTTCAGCGACAGCCTGTCAGCGAGGTCCTTGAGCACGCTGGTCGTGAACGGGCCGCGGAAGCCGATGGCGATGAAGGCGAGGTCCGCCTTGATGATGAACTCGGTACCGGCAATCGGCTTGCGCCGATCGTCCACCTGGCAGCACTTGACGCCCGTCAGGTTGCCGTCCTCGTCGCCGATGAATTCGAGCGTGGCGACCTGGAACTCGCGAACGGCACCCTCGGCCTGGCTCGATGAGGTGCGCATCTTCGTTGCCCAGAACGGCCAGACAGCGAGCTTGTCTTCCTTCTCCGGCGGCTGCGGGCGGATGTCGAGCTGCGTCACCTTGACGGCACCCTGGCGGAAGGCCGTGCCGACGCAGTCGGACGCCGTGTCACCGCCGCCGACGACCACCACATGCTTGCCGCCGGCGAGGATAGGCTCGGACGGCCAGCCGACGCTGTCGATGTTCTCGCGGCCGACGCGGCGGTTCTGCTGCACCAGATAGGGCATGGCGTCGTGCACGCCGATGAACTCGACGCCCGGGATCCCAGCATCGCGCGGCGTTTCGGAGCCGCCGCAATAGAGCACCGCGTCGTGATCGTCGATGAGCGTTTGGACAGCCAGGTCGACGCCGACATTGATGCCGCAGTGGAAGGTCACGCCTTCGCCCTTCATCTGTTCGACGCGGCGATCGATGAAGTTCTTCTCCATCTTGAAGTCCGGAATGCCGTAGCGCAGCAGCCCGCCGGGCTTCGATTCGCGCTCGTAGACATGAACCTCGTGGCCGGCGCGGGCAAGCTGCTGCGCAGCCGCCATGCCGGCCGGTCCAGAACCGATGATCGCGACCTTCTTGCCGGTCTTGGTAACGGCCGGCTGCGGCACGATGTAGCCCATCTCATAGGCTTTGTCGGCGATCGCCTGCTCGACCGTCTTGATCGCCACCGGCACGTCCTCGAGGTTCAGCGTGCAGGCTTCCTCGCAGGGCGCCGGGCAGACGCGGCCGGTAAATTCCGGGAAGTTGTTGGTCGAATGCAGGTTGCGGATCGCCTCGTCCCAGTTGCCGTTATAGACGAGGTCGTTCCAGTCCGGGATCTGGTTGTGTACCGGACACCCGGTCGGCCCATGGCAGTAAGGGATGCCGCAGTCCATGCAGCGAGCGGCCTGCTTCTGCACTTCCTGGTCGGACATCGGAATGGTGAATTCACGAAAATGGCGGATGCGGTCGGACGCCGGCTGGTACTTCGCCACCTGCCGGTCGATCTCGAGAAATCCAGTAACCTTGCCCATCTTACGATCCTGATATCTTCAAATCTGCACAGGCGCCCATGAGGCGCGTGGTGGCCCCCGTCACCGGGAACGGTTCGGGGGCCGCTGTCACAGGTGCCTTTACTCGGCCGCTACCGCCATTTTCATGCGTTCCATGTCCTCGAGCGCGCGGCGGTATTCGACCGGCATGACCTTCCGGAATTTCGGCCGGTAGTCCGTCCACTGATCGAGGATCTCCTTGGCGCGCGCCGACCCCGTGAAGTGCAGGTGGTTGGAGATCAGCTGGTAGAGCCGTTCCTCGTCGTGGCGCGTCATATCGCCCGAGACGTCCACCCGGCCCTTGTACATGAGGTCGCCGCCGTGATGGTGCAGCTTCTCCAGCATGTCGTCCTCCTCCGGCACCGGCTGCAGCTCGACCATGGCCATGTTGCAGCGGCGTGCGAAGTCTCCCTCCTCGTCGAGCACGTAGGCGACGCCGCCGGACATGCCGGCCGCGAAGTTGCGCCCCGTGCCGCCGAGCACGACGACGACGCCGCCGGTCATGTATTCGCAGCCGTGGTCGCCGACACCCTCGACGACCGCCACCGCACCCGAGTTGCGCACGGCGAAGCGTTCGCCGGCGACGCCGTTGAAGTAGCACTCGCCCGAGATCGCCCCGTAGAGCACCGTGTTGCCGACGATGATCGACTCCTGCGGCACGATCTTCGCGCTTTCCGGCGGCCGAACGATGATGCGCCCGCCCGAAAGGCCCTTGCCGACATAGTCGTTGCCGTCGCCGACGAGATCAAAAGTGATGCCGCGCGCCAGGAAGGCGCCGAAGGACTGGCCCGCCGTGCCCTTGAGCGTCACGTGGATCGTGTCGTCCTTCAGCCCCTTGTGGCCCCAGCGCTTGGCGAGCGCACCGGAAAGCATCGCGCCGGCCGAGCGGTCGACGTTCTTGATCTCCGCCTCGAACGCCACCGGAACCTTGGTCTCGAGCGCCAGCTTCGCCTTCTCGACCAGCCTGCGGTCGAGAATGTCATCGATCGGATGGTTCTGGCGGGTCGTCCAGTAGGTCGCTTCCTTCGGCGCTTCGACCTTGTGGAAGATCTTCGAGAAGTCGAGGCCCCTCGCCTTCCAATGCTCGATCATACGGTCGCGCTCGAGCAGTTCCGAGGCGCCGATGATGTCGTCGAGCTTGCGGACCCCGAGCGAAGCGAGGATTTCCCGCACCTCTTCGGCCACGAAGAAGAAGTAGTTGATGACGTGTTCCGGCGCGCCCTTGAAGCGCTTCCGGAGCACCGGATCCTGTGTGGCGACGCCGACCGGACAGGTGTTCAGATGGCACTTGCGCATCATGATGCAGCCGGCGGCGATCAGCGGCGCGGTGGCGAAACCGAATTCGTCAGCACCGAGCAACGCGCCGATGATCACATCACGGCCGGTCTTAAGGCCGCCATCGACCTGAAGGGCGACGCGCGAGCGCAAGCCGTTCAGCACCAAAGTCTGCTGGGTTTCGGCAAGGCCGATTTCCCAAGGGCTGCCGGCGTGCTTCAGCGAAGTCAGCGGCGAGGCGCCGGTGCCGCCGTCGAAGCCGGCAATGGTGATGTGGTCGGCGCGCGCCTTGGCGACACCGGCCGCAACCGTGCCGACGCCGACTTCCGACACCAGCTTCACCGAAATATCGGCCTCCGGGTTGACGTTCTTCAGATCGTAGATCAGCTGCGCCAGGTCTTCGATCGAATAGATATCGTGATGCGGCGGCGGCGAGATGAGGCCGACGCCCGGCGTCGAATGCCGGGTCTTGGCGACCGTCGCATCCACCTTGTGGCCGGGCAGCTGACCGCCCTCGCCGGGCTTCGCACCCTGCGCCACCTTGATCTGCAGCACGTCGGCATTGACCAAATATTCGGTGGTGACGCCGAAGCGGCCGGAGGCGATCTGCTTGATCGCCGAGCGTTCCGGGTTCATCGAACCGTCCGGACGCGGCAGATAGCGGTCGCTTTCCTCGCCGCCCTCGCCGGTGTTCGACTTGCCGCCGATCCGGTTCATGGCGATCGCCAGCGTCGTATGCGCCTCGCGGCTGATCGAGCCGAAGGACATCGCCCCGGTCGAGAAACGCTTGACGATCTCGGCTGCCGGCTCGACCTCGTCGATCGGGATCGGCTTGCGGCCGACGGCCTCTGCGCTCTTGATCGTGAACAGTCCGCGGATCGTGTTCATGCGCAGCGCCGAGGCGTTCACCATCTCGGCGAATTCGCGGTAGCGGTCCTCGGCATTGCCGCGCACCGCATGCTGCAGCGAAGCGATGGCGTCCGGCGTCCAGGCATGGCTCTCGCCGCGCATGCGGAAGGCGTATTCGCCGCCGATGTCCAGCGTGTTGGCAAGCACCGGATCGGCGCCGAAGGCGGCCTTGTGGCGGGAAACCGTCTCGGCGGCGATCTCATCGAGGCCGATGCCCTCGATCGTCGTCGCCGTGCCGAAGAAATACTTGTCGACCAGCTTCGACGACAGGCCGACGGCGTCGAAGATCTGTGCGCCGCAATAGGACTGGTAAGTCGAGATGCCCATCTTCGACATGACCTTGAGGATGCCCTTGCCGACTGCCTTGATGTAGCGGTAGACGACCTCCTTCTCGTCGACTTCCTTTGGGAAGTCGCCGCGCTTGTGCATGTCGACGAGCGTATCGAAGGCGAGATAGGGGTTGATCGCTTCCGCGCCATAGCCGGCGAGCAGGCAGAAGTGATGCACCTCGCGCGGCTCGCCCGATTCGAGCACGAGGCCGACAGACGTGCGCAGGCCCTTGCGGATAAGGTGGTGGTGCACGGCCGCGGTCGCCAGCAGCGCCGGGATAGCCACGCGATCCGGCCCGATCTGCCGGTCGGAAAGCACGATGATGTTGTAGCCGCCCTTGACCGCCGCTTCGGCGCGCTCGCAGAGTCGGTCGAGCATTTCCGGCATGCCTTCGGCACCGCGCGAAATGTCATAGGTGAAGTCGAGCGTCTTGGTGTCGAAGCGGTCTTCCGTATGGCCGATTGAACGGATCTTCTCAAGATCGCCATTCGTCAGGATCGGCTGGCGAACCTCCAGCCGCTTGGCATGCGCCATGCCGGCGTGGTCGAGGATGTTCGGCCGCGGACCGATGAACGAGACGAGGCTCATCACCAGTTCCTCGCGGATCGGATCGATCGGCGGGTTGGTGACCTGGGCGAAGTTCTGCTTGAAATAGGTGTAAAGCAGCTTCGGCTTGTCTGACATGGCCGAGATCGGCGTGTCGGTGCCCATCGAGCCGATCGCTTCCTGGCCGGTAGTCGCCATCGGCGACATCAGGAGCTTCGTGTCTTCCTGGCTGTAGCCGAAGGCCTGCTGGCGGTCGATCAGCGATACGTCGCGGCGCAGCGCCCGGGGCTCGACCGGCTTCAGGTCTTCGAGGATGAGCTGGGTATCGTCGAGCCACTGCCGGTAGGGATGCTTGCCGGCAAGCGACGACTTCACCTCCTCGTCGGAGATGATGCGGCCCTCTTCCATGTCGATCAGCAGCATCTTGCCCGGCTGCAGCCGCCACTTCTTGACGATCTTGTCCTCATCCACTGGAAGCACGCCGGCTTCCGACGCCATGATGACACGGTCGTCGCTGGTGACGATATAGCGCGCCGGGCGCAGGCCGTTGCGGTCGAGCGTCGCGCCGATCTGGCGGCCGTCGGTGAAGGCGACCGCCGCCGGCCCGTCCCACGGTTCCATGAGGGCCGCATGATACTCGTAGAACGCCTTGCGTTCGGGCGACATCAGCTGGTTGCCGGCCCAGGCCTCCGGGATCAGCATCATCACCGCGTGCGACAGCGAATAGCCGCCCTGCACCAGGAACTCGAGCGCGTTGTCGAAACAGGCAGTGTCCGACTGGCCCTCATAGGAGATCGGCCAGAGCTTGGAGATGTCGTCGCCGAAGAGCGGCGAGGAAACCGACGCCTGCCGCGCCGCCATCCAGTTGACGTTGCCGCGCAGCGTGTTGATCTCGCCGTTATGCGCTACCATGCGGTAGGGATGCGCCAGCTTCCAGGACGGGAAGGTGTTCGTCGAGAAGCGCTGGTGAACCAGCGCCACCGCCGACTGGAAACGCTCGTCGGCAAGGTCCTTGTAATAGGCGCCGACCTGGTAGGCAAGGAACATGCCCTTGTAGACGATGGTCGAGGTCGACAGCGATACGACATAGAAGCCGAGGTCGCCGCCGTCCGCCTCCGCATAGATGCGGTTGGAGATCACCTTGCGCAGCGTAAACAGTCGCCGCTCGAATTCCGCATTGGTGGCAGCATCGCGGCCGGCGCCGATGAAGACCTGCACATGGTGCGGCTCGGTGGCGGCGATGTCTGGCGCCTTCGAAAGCGACGAATTGTCGACCGGAACGTCGCGGAAGCCGAGCAGATGCTGGCCTTCCTCGGCCACCACCTCGCTGATCACCTCCTTGAAATGGGCGATCAGCTTCTCGTCGCGCGGCATGAAGAGATAGCCGACGGCATATTCGCCCGCCTTCGGCAGGGTGACCCCCTGGTTCGCCATCTCCTCGCGGAAGAAGCGGTCGGGGATCTGCACGAGAATGCCCGCGCCGTCGCCCATCAGCGGGTCGGCGCCGACCGCACCGCGGTGCGTCAGGTTTTCAAGCATAAAGAGCCCGTCGCGCACGATCTGGTGCGACTTCTCGCCCTTCATATGCGCGACGAAGCCGACGCCGCAGGCGTCATGCTCGTTGCGTGGATCGTAAAGGCCCTGTTTTCGCGGCAGACCGGAGGGGAATGCGGGCGTTTTCACAGCCGTCGCAGCATTCTGTGCGAGGTGGAGCCCAATCTGTTGTGATGGCGAATGATCCGTCATCGTCGTCCCTCCTGTTGTACCCGGAAATCCGGGCATACCGCGGCCCGCGCGCCTAAGCCGCCTCGCGTTTTCGCATCGCGGCAAGCCGGGGCATTATCGTCGCATGATCCTGAGCAGGTCGCAAATGAAGCGCGGCCCATCAGGCACGAATGTCCGCGACCATGGTGATGGTAGGCGATAACAGCCGAATGAAACCCGGCGAAACCCCTTACGCTCCCCGCCCGAGGCCGCTTTTCGCGGCCCTTCCGGCGATTGTTCCGGTCCCTAGACCGAAATAGGACAGCAAACCTGTCCTATTTCATGCGTTCTATGCCAGAAAGCGCCCCCCTCCGCAAGGGGCATGGCCGCAAATAATGCTGGAGACTTTGCCGAACATTGCCAAAAATTTCGCCGGTTTGAAATAAAATTACGCGACGCCGTCGCTTTCTTCACTTTGGTTTCAAACTGGTCTTCTGTTGGCATCGCCAAGAAGCTACCACATGTCTCCTTAAATCGAACTCGGTTCAACGGACAAAGACATTGAAGTGCTACAGCGGCCTTTGCGCGCGCGATAAACGCGCGGCGCTGTAGGCATTGTCTGGACGCCGAACTCGGCTATGGTCACCCCGAATCGGCCGCCGAGGCTGACAGATAGGATGATTCTGATGATATTTGCCTCCGACAACTGGGCTGGCGCTCATCCGGCCATTTCCGAAAACCTCGCCGCCGAAGCGCGGGGTTATGTTTCCGCCTACGGCACGAGCGAACTCGACCGGAATGTGGAAAAGCGCCTGTCGGAGATTTTCGAAACGGACGTGGCGGTGTTCTTCGTCGGCACCGGCACGGCGGCCAACGCGCTTGCGCTGGCGAGCACCAATCGGGCCGGAGGGGTCGCCTTCTGCCACCGCGAAGCGCATGTGAATGTGGACGAATGCGGCGCGCCGGAATTCTTCTCGCAGGGCGCCAGGCTGTGCCCGGTCGCCGGCGCGCGCGGCAAGATGGATGCGGCGCGGCTCGAGGCCGAGATCCGCCGCTTTCCGCCGGACGTCGTGCATGGCGGCCAGCCGATGGCGGTGACGCTGACGCAGGCGACGGAGAGCGGCACGGTCTATTCGCTCCCGGAGATCGAAGCGATCGCCTCGATCGCCAAGTCACACAGGCTGCCGCTGCACATGGACGGCGCGCGCTTCGCCAATGCCCTCGTTAGCCTCGACACAACCCCGGCCGAGATGACCTGGAAGCGCGGCGTCGACCTTCTATCCTTCGGCGGCACGAAGAACGGCTGCTGGTGCGCCGAGGCGCTCATCCTCTTCGACCTGTCGAAGGCGCACGAGATGCACTTCCTACGCAAGCGGGCGGCCCAGCTTTTCTCGAAGTCCCGTTTCATCGCCGCCCAATTCGACGCTTATCTCAAGGGCGATCTATGGCTCGATCTCGCCCGCCATGCGAATGGCATGGCCCGCCGCCTTGCGGAAGGAATCGCGGCTTCGGCCGTGAGCCGGCTCGCCTGGACGCCGGAGGCCAACGAAGTTTTCGTGATCCTGAAGCGCGACGTGGCCGCGCGTCTGCAGGAGCAGGGGGCGGTCTTCTACGACTGGCCCGCGCCGCAAGACCTCTCCTCCAGCCTCGCCGCGGATGAAGGCCTCTACCGCCTCGTCACAAGCTTCGCGACGCGCGCCGATGACGTCGACCAGTTCATCGCGGCCTGCTGAACAAGGGAATGCGCGGCAGAAATGCCCATGAAAAAACGGCGCCCCGAGGGACGCCGTCTTTGATGGTCTAATGATGGACGTTAGGCCGTCTGCGCCTCGATCTGCTTCGGCTGGGAAGAGACCGAAGTGATCTCGATGCGACGCGGCTTGGCAGCTTCCGGAATCTCACGCACGAGATCGACGTGAAGCAGGCCGTTCTTCAGCGAAGCAGCTCGGATCTCGACATGGTCGGCAAGCTGGAAGCGGCGCTCGAAGGCCCGCTTGGCGATGCCGCGATGGAGAAACTGGCTTTCCTCACCCTTCTCCTCGCTCTTCTCGCCCTTGATCGTCAGCGTATTCTCGCGCGCTTCGACCGAAAGCTCGCTTTCGTCGAAGCCGGCAACGGCCATGGTGATACGGTAGGCGTTTTCGCCGGTCCGCTCGATGTTGTAGGGCGGATAGGTCTGCGCCTGATCGGGCTGGCCCAGGCTGTCAAGCATGGTGAACAGGCGATCGAAGCCGACGGTGGAGCGGTAAAGGGGGGAAAAGTCAAAGTGACGCATGGTGTCCTCCTTCAAGAGCAACGGTTTGCGATGTCTGGCCTGCCGCCCCATAAGGCTGCGGCATGACCGGTGAGCGGACCCGTCTTCGGCGCCCGCAGCCAAAACATGGGAGCGCTTTCGCATGAGTTCAAGGGCCGACCTGGCCACATTGGTGAACGGCAAATGAACGACGGGTTCGGCCGCCGTTCAGCCTCGCGCAGCTAAAACAGACACACTGGGTGGAAGCGCCCAGGGCTGAAGCGACATGTCCCTTCTCCTTCAGCGGCCGGAAGCGGTGATCGTCCGGATTTCATCCGCCGCTTCCGGCTTTTTTCTTTGACGTGGGCAGGACTGCCGCCTATCCCTAAACTATCTCGACTTCGTTTCCTCGGCCGCGCGCTTAATGACGACGATCCTTCATTCCACGCCGGATAATCCGATACCGGGCAAGCCCCGGGTGGGCTTTTTGGACGGCGCCGGCGACCGCAAGATCCGCTACGCCGTCTTCAAGGCGAACGCGCCGGTCACGCGCGGCACGATTGTGCTCCTGCAGGGGCGCAACGAGTCGATCGAGAAATACTTCGAAACGATCGGCGATCTCACGGCGGCCGGTTTCTGGGTCGCGACCTTCGACTGGCGCGGTCAGGGTGGATCCGAACGGCTGCTGCCGCAGCCGGGCCGCGGCCACGTGGAGCATTTTGCCGACTACGAGCGCGATCTGTCGATATTCCTGGAGCAGATCGTCCTGCCCGACACGCGCCTGCCCTTTTCCATTGTCGCCCATTCGATGGGGGCGCTCGTCGCCCTGTCGCTGGCGCCGATGCTGGCAAGCCGTATCGACCGAATGGTGCTGCTGGCCCCATTTCTGGGCTTGAGCGGCCAGGCGATCGGCGAGCCCGGCATAGTCGCGATCGCCACGGCAATGCGCTGGTTCGGCCTCGGCAACCTGCCGGTGCGCGGCGACAAGGAGCGCCAGTCTCCCTTCAGGAACAACCCGCTGACCTCGGACAGCCGGCGTTATGCCCGCAACCTTGCCGTCATCGACGCCTGTCCGCATTTGCGCATCGGGCCGCCGACCGGCCGCTGGTTGAGCGAAGCGTTCCGGGTGATCAGGCGCACGACGCGCCGCGAGCACCTCACGAGGATAATCGTGCCGACGGTCATCCTGGCGCCGACGGCCGACGGCCTCGTGCCCTATCTCGCCATGGAATATCTCGCCAGCAATTTCCGCGCCGGCCATTTGATCCCGATCGACGGGGCGCGCCACGAGCTCTTCCAGGAAGCCGACCGCTACCGCGCCCAGGCGCTCGCCGCCATTCTGGCCTTCCTGCCGGGGACCGACGCCGAGGAAATCGACCTTTCGCCGCAGACGATGGAAGATGCGTAACTCATTGCATGTCGCCCACAAATGTGGGCAGCAGCTTTGAGGTAACGACATGCACAAAGCGGGCGCGTTTTAGCGCGCTCGCAACGTCTCCAGCGCCTGCGCATGTAGCTCCGGGCTGCCCGCGGCGATGATCTCGCCGCCCATTTCCGCCGGACCGCCCTGCCAGTCGGTGATGATGCCGCCCGCCTGTTCGATTAGCGGAATGAGGCCGCCGACATCGTAGGGCTTCAGGCCGCATTCAATGACGAGATCGACATGGCCGGCCGCAAGCAGTGCGAAGGCGTAGCAATCGCATCCGTAGCGGAAGAGCCGCACCTTGGCCTGCAGCGCTTCGAAGCGCTCCTTGAGATCGCCGGTATAGAGATGCGGCGAGGTGGTGAACAGGACAGCATCGGAAAGCGCGTCGCAGGCACGCGCGGACAGCACCTTCTCGCCACCGGGGCCCCGATAGATCGCTTTCTCGCCGTCGGCGAAATAGCGCTCGCCGGTGAAGGGCTGGTCCATCAGCCCCATGATCGCCTTGCCGTGGCGATAGAGGCCGATCAGCGTTCCCCAGACCGGCAATCCGGAAATGAAGGCACGCGTTCCGTCGATCGGATCGATCACCCAGACATGTTCGCGGTCGAGGCCGATATTGCCGTGCTCTTCGCCGAGGATACCATGCTCAGGGAACGCGGCTTCGATCAATCGCCGGATGGCCGCCTCGGCCGACTGATCGGCTTCGGTGACGGGATCGAATCCGCCTTCGAGCTTGTTGACGACGCTCGTGCCCGTGCGGAAGCGCGGCAGGGTTTCCGCCTTGGCGGCATCGGCGAGGCGGTCGAAGAAGGAACGGTCGGGCAGCATGTCACTCTCTTGAGGCGAGAAGGAAGTTCATTCTGAATAGAGGAAATCTGCCGAAAGGCAACGCTTGCGCCGGGCGCTCGCAGCTGCGGTGCCAAGACACGCTCGCCTACTGCCTGTCTCCTTAATCGACCCGATTCAAGGAGAAAGACATGCGGCAAATTCAAAGTGCTACAGCAACCTTTGCGCGTCTGATAAGACGCGCGGCGCTGTAGAAACTTGACAATTGTGCAGTGCAATATTAAAGTTTCCTGGCAGTCACGAGTGGCTGCAAATACCCTCCTTGGGTGTTTCCTCCCTAGACTTGACCGCGCCATTGGCGCGGTTCTTTTTAAGGGCAAGAGCAGGCTATTCCGCGGCAAGCGGCAGATAGGCGCCGTAATCCTCGACATGGCGCGCCAGACCTGCGACGAACGTCGCAAGATCGGTTTCCAGGGCGGCAAATCCCGGCTTTTTGACCAGCGTCGCCTCGTCGATATAGAGGCTGCGGTTGATCTCGATCTGAAGCGCGTGTAGCCCCCGCGTCGGCCGGCCATAATGTTCGGTGATGAAGCCGCCGGCATAGGGCTTGTTGCGCGTCACCGCATAGCCGAGCTGCTCCAGGAGTTCGACCGCAAAGCGCGACAGTTCCGCCGCGGCGCTCGTTCCATAGCGGTCGCCGATGATGAAATCCGGTCGCTGGCCGCTTCCTGCCAGGTGAACGTTGCCGGGCATCGAGTGGCAGTCGATGAGCACCGCCATGCCGAACTGGACATGGGTGCGGGCGATCAGCTTCCGGAGCGTCGCATGGTAGGGCTTGTAGATCGATTCGATCCGCGCCAGCGCCTCCTCGACGGGCACGCGGCTGCGATAGATTTCCATATTCTCGGCGACCAGCCGCGGCACCGTGCCGAGCCCGCCTGCGACCCGCATCGAGCTGATATTGGCGTGGGGCGGCAGCGCCCCCTCGAACATGCGCGGATCGAGCTCGTAAGGTTCGCGGTTGACGTCGAGAAAGGCACGCGGGAAATGGGCCCTCAGCAGCGGCGCTCCAAGGAGCGTGGCGCTTTGGAAGAGTTCGTCGACGAAGTGATCCTCGGACCGCCGAATCGAATGCGCATCGAGCCGCGACTGATCGAGAAAGGATTGGGGATAGTAGCGCCCGCTATGCGGTGAGTTGAACACGAGGGGGATCCGCTGGCTCGCGGGTTCCAAGACCTCGAACACGTCCCACTCGGCCACTTCCCCCATCTGAACCCTTTTACCATATGCGGATCTTGCTGTTTTGATCATGTTGCCAGTTGGCCGCCTCTGTGTCCATAGTGGCCTCCCGTCGGTTCCGGGGGTTGACCCCTGCCGTTCACCGGATATTTACGCTGTTGCGGTTTGCTAGGCTGCCGCATCCCACAAGCATCGAAAAGAAGTAGCCACGGCCGAATTCATGACTGCGAAAATCCTCCTTGCCGAAGACGACAACGACATGCGCCGCTTCCTCGTGAAGGCGTTGGAAAAGGCCGGCTACAAGGTCCTGTCCTACGACAACGGCGCCAGCGCCTATGACCGGCTGCGCGAAGAGCCCTTTTCGCTGCTGCTGACCGATATCGTTATGCCCGAGATGGACGGCATCGAGCTCGCCCGCCGGGCGACCGAGCTCGACCCGGACCTGAAGGTCATGTTCATCACCGGCTTTGCCGCCGTCGCGCTCAATCCCGACTCGAAGGCCCCGAAGGACGCCAAGGTCCTTTCGAAGCCCTTCCACCTTCGCGACCTCGTCGACGAGGTCAACAAGATGCTGGCTGCCTGAGACCCCCCAAGCGGTTTCCCTATCTGTCAAAACGGCTGGCCAAGCCGATCTGCTTGATCGGCTTCCGCTTGCGCTTTGCCCCGCCAGAATTCGCAAGCCGCGCGTCACGCTGCCCGTTCCTCCGGCAGCAACCTCTGTTATTTCAATCATTTAGCTGCCCGATGCGCCCGCAGCGGGCTAAAGGCCGAACGCGCGCCCATCGAAGTCCCGCCCCACCGGCACCTTCGAACTTTCTGTCAAAAAACCTTCGAAAAGCCTATTGACGCGCACGCCGGTTTTATGGTCTATGCGCCGCATCGGATGGGCGTGTAGCTCAGCGGGAGAGCACTACGTTGACATCGTAGGGGTCACAAGTTCGATCCTTGTCACGCCCACCATCCTTTTCAAGGGCTTAGCGGTCCCGCTGAGCCCTTTGTCGTTTCTGGTGGCTAATGGCGCCAAGGTGCGGGCGGCTTCGCGCCGAGCAGCCATCATGCCCTGACCTCCTGACGCTGGAAGACGACGTAGGCCAAAGTGAAGAGCAGGACCATCGCAGCGACTAGTCCCGAGAGCTGCGGCCATACGACCAGCAGGCTTTGCACGGTCGGTAGCGGTGCGCTGGCAATCGCGCCTTGGACTTGATCGAAGAACAAGGGACCGACCGAGCGCGCCGCGGGGTTCAACAGCATTCCGGTGATTTCCCCGTAAAGCGTCTGAGGCGAGGACCTGCTGATGGCCTACTGCGTTTCGAGCTGTGTCACCACCGTCATCGGCTCGAGCGGATCGATGGGAGCCAGCGCGCCTGCAAACAGCGGCGCGATCATGTCCCAGAACACCGCAAGCACCAGCCAGACCGACAGGGCGGCCAACGCCGAGGTCGCCGGCGAGCGGATCAAGGTCGAGAAGGCGATCGCCAGCGCCAGCCAGACACCGGCGTAGGCAAGCGTCGCGGCGAGATAGGCGGCACCCCGCACGATGTCGGCGGCCGACGGGGCAGACCGAGGAACAGGATGCCGAGGCCTGTCATGAGCAGCCAGAGCCTCAGCAGCGCGATTGCGATAACAAGCAAGCCACCGAGGAACTTTCCGAACAAAACCGCATCGCGGTAGATCGGCTGCGCCAGGAGCCGGCTTATTGTCCGCCAGGCGTATTCGCCGTTGACTGCGTCGAAACCCAGCGCGATCGCCACCAGCGGCAACAGAAAGCCAAGCAAGGCGGCGAAGGATGGAAGCGGCTCGCACGCCTCCGTCAACAGCTTCAGGAACAGGAAAGGATCCTCGGCTGTGGTTGCGGTGATGCGCCCAATCGCACCATAGACGGCGCCGATCGCGGTCAGCAGCACGAGCAGCATGATCAGATGCATCCGCGCGGCTGGTCATATGATCGGCCGCTTCCTTGAAGGCAATCGTTGCCGCTACCTTGAAGGGTGAGCCTTCACGCGTCATGGACAACCTCCCGGACATACCGATTGTAGGCCTGGTCAAGCCGCGCCCGACGCAGGTCCAAATTCTTCAGGGAACCACCAGCATCGACGACGAGGCGGGCGAGCTCCGGGCGAACATCGCGGTCGCTTTCGACCAGCCAATGGCCGTGGCGACCGGGTGCGATCGACGTCACGCCCTCGGCCGACGTGCCCAGTTCGGTAAGGTCGATACCATCGGCCTCGACATCGATGAGGAAAGCGCCTCCCCCGATCTTGTCGGCAAGCTCTTCGATGGTGCCGAGGAATCCAATCCGGCCGTTGCTAAACAACGCAATGCGATCGCAGACCGTTTGCACCACGTTGAGCATGTGCTGTCATGCCGTCGCGGCTCAGCGCTCCTCATCTCGTTCCCCTTCAACGTTCGACATTCACGCGCGCGGCGGCCGCTTAACCGATCACCAGGAACAGTTTTGAGCCACCGCGAAACAGATCGAGCGCAATCGCGCCGCCGGCGTCCTTCAACGCCGCGGCGAGCTCCGCCACGGTGGCGACGGGCTTTCGATTAACGGCAATGATCACGTCGCCGGCGCGCAAACCCGATCGCGCCGCTGCGCTTCCTCCTTCAATGCTGGAGACAACCACATTACCAGCCGCATCCTCGAACTGCGCGCCCTGCAGGGGAGCGGGCGTTGCATCGGCCTCAGCATTTGCCTCGGCCGGCTCAATGCGCATTGTCACCTTTTTGCGAGCCCGATCGCGCAGATATTCGATCTCGACCTGTGATCCGACCTGAGCCAAACCGATCCGATTGCGGAGATCTGCCGAGCCGGTGATTTTGCGATTGTTGACGGCGATGATGACATCGCCAGACCGGCACTCGCTGCCGGCGAATTCTGCTCAATGCTTCCGACAACGGCGCCGGAAGTCTCCTCTATGCTGAGCGCCTCGGCTAGGTCCGGCGTGAGGTCCTGAATGGAAACGCCGATCCGGCCGCGCCGCACTTCGCCATGCTCGATCAGTTGCTGCATCACGGCGGAGGCCATCGCGATCGGAACCGCAAAGCCGATGCCGACGTTGCCGCCGGCCGGCGCGATGATGGCGGTGCTGACGCCGACCAGCCGACCATCGGCAGTCACCAGTGCCCCTCCCGAATTGCCGGGATTAATCGAGGCGTCGGTCTGGATGAAATCCTCATAACCCTCGACATTGATGCCGCCACGCCCAAGAGCGCTGACACGGGCCTCGGGTCCGGCCTCCTTGGAGCCGATCTCGGGCTCCTGCCGCCCTGCTGCAAACCGATGTTCGAACGCTTCACCCATCGAGGGGCAAGCCATGGTTCGATGGGTCCGCGCCCCTGAGGCGCGAACCCATCGTTTCCGTCAGAAGTCCATACCTCCAGGCGGCATCGGCGGAACCGGCGCCTCCTTCTTCGGCTTCTCGGCGACCATTGCCTCGGTGGTAATCAGCAGCCCGGCGACAGAAGCGGCGTCCTGCAGCGCGGTTCGAACGACTTTGACCGGATCGATCACACCTTGCTCGTAAAGGTCACCGAACTCGTTGGTCTGGGCGTTCCAGCCATAGCCAAATTCGGATTTCTCGCGCAGCTTGCCGACGATGATCGAGCCTTCGGCACCCGCGTTCTCGGCGATCTGGCGCACCGGCGCTTCGATCGCACGGCGCACGATCTCGATGCCATGCCTCTGATCGGCGTTCTCGGTCTGAACGCCGTCCAGGGCCTTGACGGCTCGCAGCAAAGCGACGCCACCGCCGGGCAGCACGCCCTCCTCGACAGCCGCCCGCGTTGCATGCATTGCGTCATCGACGCGGTCCTTGCGTTCCTTGACTTCGACCTCGGTCGAGCCCCCCACGCGGATCACGGCAACACCGCCGGCGAGCTTGGCGAGACGCTCCTGCAGCTTCTCGCGATCATAGTCCGAGGTGGTCTCCTCGATCTGCGCCTTGATCTGGGCGACGCGACCCTGGATCTCCGTCTTCGAACCAGCGCCGTCGACGATGGTCGTGTTTTCCTTCTCGACAACCACCTTCTTGGCGCGGCCGAGCATTTCGAGCGTGACGTTCTCGAGCTTGATGCCGAGATCCTCGGAGATCGCAGTACCGCCGGTCAGAATGGCGATGTCCTCGAGCATGGCCTTGCGGCGGTCGCCAAAACCAGGCGCTTTCACTGCAGCGACCTTCAGGCCGCCACGCAGCTTGTTGACGACGAGCGTGGCGAGCGCTTCACCCTCGACGTCCTCGGCGATAATCAGCAGCGGTTTGCCGGATTGAACGACAGATTCGAGAACCGGAAGCAGCGCCTGCAGATTGGACAGCTTCTTCTCGTGGATGAGCACATAGGGCTCCTCCAGCTCGACGCGCATCTTTTCGGGATTGGTCACGAAATAGGGCGAGAGGTAACCGCGGTCGAACTGCATGCCCTCCACGACTTCGAGCTCCGTGACCGCGGTCTTGGCTTCTTCGACCGTGATCACTCCTTCGTTGCCGACCTTTTCCATCGCTTCTGCGAGGAAGCGGCCAATCTCCGTGTCGCCATTGGCCGAGATGGTGCCGACCTGGGCGATCTCATCGTTTCTGGTGACTTTGCGGGCATTGCTGCGCAGCTCCTCGACCACAGCCTCCACCGCCTTGTCGACGCCACGCTTGAGGTCCATCGGGTTCATTCCCGAGGCCACGGCTTTCGCTCCCTCCTTGACGATCGCCTGGGCGAGAACCGTTGCCGTGGTGGTGCCGTCGCCGGCGATGTCACTGGTCTTTGATGCCACTTCGCGCACCATCTGGGCGCCCATGTTCTCGAACTTGTCCTCAAGCTCGATCTCCTTGGCGACGGTGACGCCGTCCTTGGTGATCCGTGGAGCGCCGAACGATTTGTCGAGCACCACATTGCGACCCTTCGGGCCCAACGTCACCTTCACCGCATTGGCGAGAATGTCGACGCCGCGAAGCATCTTCTCGCGGGCTTCCGTATGGAATCTCACTTCCTTGGCAGCCATTTTTTCTACTCCTCCAATTGGCCCGGCTCTCAGGCGGCCTTCTTCGCCGAGGCTTCGTTCTCGATCACGCCCATGACGTCGGATTCCTTCATGATCAGAAGCTCCTCACCATTGAGCTTGATTTCTGTACCGGACCATTTACCGAACAGGATGCGATCGCCGGCTTTGACGTCGAGCTCGACGAGCTTGCCGCTGTCATCGCGTGCGCCCGGGCCGACGGCGATGACCTCGCCTTCCTGCGGCTTTTCCTTCGCCGTATCGGGGATGATGATGCCGCCGGCCGTCTTTTCCTCGGCTACAATGCGGCGGACCAGGATGCGGTCATGCAGGGGACGGAACGTCATGTCGCTCACCTCGTGGACAAACAGATTTCATAGAAGCTCACCGCGCCGCATCCGGCTCGAATCCGACGCGGGACGCACGATGTTTTGGCATCGCGCCAATCGATCTGGTTTCTGATTTTTCGAGTTTCAAGAGGGCGGCGCAATTTTTTAGCACTCGATCCATGTGAGTGCTAATCCCATGAATTTATAGCTTCATTTCCCGCCACCCCCCTTGACGTAACGCGGTGGGATCCCCAACTCATTTCTGCCGACGCCCCATTGGGGTCGGCCTGGTCAGGGAGCGCCGAGCTTCTTGGCGCTTCCTCGTATCTATGTTGCTCTACGGAGGATGTAGCTATGAGAACAAGCCTCGACTTTACCCCCTTCTACAGGTCGAGCATCGGCTTCGATCGCATGTTCGATCTGCTGGAAAACGCCAGTCTGAACGCTGAAAACTGGCCGCCCTACAACATCGTGAAACTTGGCGAAGATTCCTACCGAATCGAAATCGCGGTAGCGGGATTTGCCGAAGACGACCTAACGATCACCCATGAGGCGAACATGCTCATGGTCAACGGCGCCAAGTCCAAGGATGAGGAGGCACAGTACCTCCATCAGGGGCTCGCCGTGCGGCCGTTCGCGCGTAAATTCGAACTCGCCGATCATGTCTTTGTCGAGGGCGCAAAGCTCGAAAACGGGTTGCTTGTCATTAATCTCAGGAGGGAGATCCCTGAGGAGATGAAGCCACATCGGATCACCATCCAAACCGAAGTGACCAAGCCCGCTTCGAAGCAGATCGAAGGCGACAAGGCAGCCTAAACCGGCGCGCCGCTCAAGCCTCGGCTGTTTTCGAAGGCGAGGGCCGGGAGAGAGCGCAAAAAAGGCGTGAACGAAACCGAAGAAAGGATGAAGCCATGAATGTACGTGACCTGATCCCCTGGAATCGTAGCAGCAGCCAGGTTCCAAGCGCCTTTCGCGGCGATGACCTAGATCCGTTCCTTTCGCTGCACCGCAATGTAAACCGGCTGTTTGACGACGTCTTCCGAGGTTTTGGCCAGCCCTCGTTGTTCGGTGCTGCGACGTCCTTCAATGGCTCGTGGCCGACAGTGGAGGTCGAGGAGAACGACAACGAAATCCGCGTGATAGCGGAGGTCCCGGGCATCGATCCAGACGATGTCGAGGTGCTGCTGGACGATGGTGTGCTAACGCTTCGCGGCGAGAAGAAATCGGAAACGGAGGACAAGGGCCGCCGGTTCACAGAGCGCTACTACGGGCGCTTCGAACGGCGGCTGGCTCTTGGTGGCCAGGTCGATGAGAATAAGGTCGCCGCAACGTTCAGGAACGGCCTGCTCTCGGTGACACTGCCTAAGACCGAGAAGGCGCGAGCCAACGTCAAGCGGATCAGCATCGATAAAGCCAAATAGTACCGTCGCCGCCGGCCGGGTCGATTGCCCGGCCGGCTATTCTGGTGACGACAACCTATCTCATTACGGGACGCCGTTCTCGACAGGAAAGCTCTCGTAGCGATGATCGGAAATTCGCGGAGCAGATCGGCGACAGCCAGCATCCGGCGGCTGAGGACCGGCTAAAACCAAACAGTGACCCGGTAGCACGCATCTTTCGTCCGTCACGTTCCGTGATGACGTCAGCGCGCCTCTCAAGGCGACCTTGGCTGCTGGTGTTCGAACGGAGAGACCCGCCGGTCATCGACTATCTCATCGGCTAAACCGGAGGGAGTGACACGCTGTCTCAGGTCGAACTTCCCATCCCGCGAGGCCGCCATTGCCTATGCGGAAAGACGGAAACTTAACTACATCGTCGTGGACGACAGGAGCCGCTAGTTTGAGGGGAGCAGTAACCGGCTGTGGCCGAAGCGCCGTACCTTTCAGTAGCGGCGCGTGTCGCAAATTGCAGCAGGGCGAGACGATCAACCAGAGCCCGAGCCACGAATGAAGCTTGTTGACGCTGTTCCGCGTGCTGCGCACGCTGCGTAAGACGATGTAATCTTGGGCAAATTAATCTTCAAGACGGACTTGATTACTTGTTTGGACGGACGTGCACTTCCGGACATTCCCGCGAGCGAGGCGAGACGGAGTCGCGGGGTTAGGGCAATCCTTACGACAGGGCCATTCAGAACGTGGTGACGGGTCGCATGGGTTGCTGCTCGATAGGTCGGGGCCTGGAAGCGTGCCCCGACTCCAGCCTTTAGGCAAGCGAGTGTTGACCGCCAGCACCGGGTTTCGCGCCGAACATTGCATCCGCGCTCGCTGCCATGCCCGCATCTCGGCAGGCGTCAATGAACGCTTCGCGCGCGATGGCCACTGGGGTCATTCGGTTCAGAGCACGGCGGCACGTTTGAACGGCTCGACTGTATTTTCCACCTCGATGGAGGGCCAGGTCCTCTTCGAGAAAATCAAGCGCATCGTTGACGCAGGCGAAGACCTGCGGGGTCCCGTCCTTTTTGCGAACGATGACGGGCGTCATCCAAACCAGTTCCGGGTTAAGCATGATGTCCTCCTTTCGCATTCACACCGGATGAAAAAGAAGTGCAGAAAATATCGGCGCCAACAGATCGGATTTCAAGGCTTCTAACGCTTTCCCGAGTTGACCAATCATCCGAGCAGCTGGCTCGCCATCTGGGGATGGACTGGCAAAGGCGAGAGGTGATGAGGAAGGTCGGGCGAGCCCGGCCTTTTCTGTTGCAACCGGTTCTGCCATCGGCGGGGGGCTAAAGCCTGACGATATCGTCGACCCAATATTCCACTTGATAGCGAACGGAATTGGCCTGCTGCTTTGCTTCGCGCCAGGCCGCGCGGCCGTATCGCCCCTCGCAGGCGATCCGGTCGATCGCCCAGAAACCAGCCAACGCAACAATGAACAGTAGCAAGCCGCGCATATAGACATCTTGTCGATGAATTCTTTAGAAAGCGCTAACGTTCCAACTTGCATTCAAGCGGATCGTATCGGCGCATCGATCTTCCCTGTCGCGGCAATCGATCGCGTATTCGGTTGCTCGTCATGCACTTGTCACGAACAGCGTCTAGGAAGAACCCACCTCGCCATTGACCACGGATGGACTGGCAAAGGCGGAAGGTGATGAGGAAGGTCGGGTTTACCCCGGCCTTTTTGTTTGTCCGGAGCGGTTCCGAAGGGCGGGCCGGCACCGCCGCTCACGCTCAATGGAGGACCTGCGATGCAGCCGACATCACCTCGTCCGGCGTAGGAGAACGGAACATGTTGCGGCCGTCCGGCGAAGCTTCGGTGAAGGACCACCGCACGACGCCGTCGCGGTCGAGCAGGAACTCACCGACGAGCTGCGCCATGGCGGCCGCCTCCATCCGCTTGTCGTCCTCGGTCATCTCATAGCCGTCGGCTTTCTGGAGATAGGCTGACGCGGCGACAGGATTCATCGGTTCCGGCAGTTCGCCGGGCATGTCGAGGCGCATCGACATCACCGTCTGCATGCCCAATTTATGCGGCCAATCGTCCTCATCCTCGGTGAATTCGAGATTCGGCAGGCCGAAGGCTCGGTGCGAAAGCCGCTCGGGATCCGACGCGGCAAGCAAATTCGGCAGGGGATGGTAGCGGAAATAGAGCCGGGCCCGCTCGATCGGCGTGTTGACGACCGTCAGGGTCTCTACCCCCTTTTCGTTGAGGGCGGCCTTGAGCTGCGCCATGGTGGCGATCTGCCGGCGGCAGAACGGGCATTGCAGGCCCCGGAACAGTCCCACCAGAACGGGTTTGCGCCCCCGAAAATCATCAATGGCGATCTTGCCCTCCTGGGTGATCGCGTCGAGCACCACGTTCGGCGCCCGGTCGCCCGGCTGCAACGGCCCGGAACTGGTATACTCCGCCATGGCTGTTCTCCTCCCTGCATGCCGTGCAGCGCAGGCCTCTCGGGGCGTGCGACGCTGCCTCTTTCCGGGCCATTGCCGAGTGAAGGCTGCTCAGTCGAGGAAAGGCAGTATCACCAGGGCTTCCGGATCGAGATCGTGACTTTCGCAGATTTCTTGCGCCAAACGGAAATGACGTTCGGCCTCGGCGAGCTCGCCTTCATCCAGGCAAAGTGTCGCCAAGCCATCATAGCACGGAAACAGCACCTGCGCTTCGTCCGTTTCACCGGCAAGATCGAGCGCTTCGCCGTAGAGCCTGCGAGCCTCTGCTGGCCTGCCGTGGCACTGGAATATCTGCCCCAGCACCAGCAGCGAGACCGGCAGATGATCGCGCTGGTCGAGCGCCCGGTCGATCTCGATCGCCTTTTGCGCCGCCGGCACCCCTTCGGCCGCGCAGCGGTCGGTAAAGGTGCAATGGGCGACTGCAAGATTGGCAAGGAGCCGCGCCTGGAAGCCGAGGTCGCCGATACGGCGGGCCATGTCGAGGCCGCGCCGGCAGACGTCGATGGCGAGCTTCGGATCGACGATCGTGTAGAGCACGCCGAGGTTGGTATAGCCGCGGCAGGCCGCGTGCATCAGGGCCGCCGCTTCGGCCACCTTGACGCTCGTCTCCACCGCCTCGATCGCCTCTCGCGTGCGACCGCGCCGCGCGAGGGCCACCGCCTTTGTATTCAACGCCTCGGCGGTGACGAGGGCTACCTCGCGACTCGATTCGGCACCCATGTCGGGACCAAGCGCCTTGACCCTCTCCAAGGCTTCGTCCGCCCATTCTGACGCGCCGAGATAGTCGCCCATGCGAAAAGCCAGATGACCCCGCTCCTGCAGCAGCGACGCGCTTTCGATCGGTGCCTCGGCGCGCTCGAGCAGGCCGGCCGCTTCCGTGAAGCGCGCCTGCGCCCGATCGCGCTTGCCGGCCTCCCAGAGAAGATGGCCGAGCTTGCGGAGGATCCGCGCAGAGGCTACCGCATCCGCCGCGACGGGACGGGCATCGAGCAGTGCACGATAGTGCTCCTCCGCCTGGGCGCGCTCGCCGAGGGGGACCAGCAGATCGGCGAGCCGCTCGCGAGCGGCGAACCAGTCCGGCTCCTCTTCGCCAAGCGTGGCCAGCGCGGCCATCGCCTGCCGATAGAAGCGGATCGCGTCTTCGTTGGCATAAAGCTGGCTTGCGCGGTCTCCGGCCGCCATCAGGTAGCGAGCCCCCTTGGCCCGGTCGACCGACTGACCGTAGTGATGCCCGAGGACGGCCAGATCCTCGAAACGCTCGGGGCTTTCCCCGTGGCGGCGCTCCAGGGCATGGGCGATCGCCGCGTGAATCTCCGTTCGCCGCTTGACGAGGAGATTGTTGTAGACCACTTCGTGCAGCAAGGACTGCACGAAGCGAAAGCTTTGCGATGCCGGCGTCCCGCCCCCGGCACTCTCCTCGATGATTTCGGCGTCGCACAGCAACTCCAGTCCCGTCGCGACGTCGCCGGATTGCGGGGAGATGGCGGCGAGCAGCTCCGCGTCGAAGCGCGGGCCGATGACGGCGGCGCCATGGACGAGGCGGCGCACCTCCGGCGGCAGGCGGTCGATGCGCGCCAGCAGCATCGCCTCGATGCCAGCGGGAATGTCGACGCTTGCTTCGCCCGCGGCCACCTGCCACCGGGATCCGTCGCGCCGGAGGGTTCCAAGTTCGATGAGGCCGCGGACGATTTCCTCGATGAACAGCGGGTTGCCGCCGGCGCGCGCAAGAATTTGCCGGCGCAGGCCTTGAGGCAGGCAATTCTCTCCGAAGAACCCCGCAAGGAGCCGCTGTCCGTCGGCGGGAGAGAGCGATCCGAGACGCAATGCGGTTACGCTTGTGCGCCCCGGAGCCAAGCGCTCCGGGCCGGAATCGGGCCGCTGCGTGGTGATCAGCATCAAGGGGCGGCGATCGAGCCGGTCGAGCACGAAGCGCAACGCCTCTAGCGAAGCGGCATCCGCCCAATGCAGGTCCTCAAGCACGATGAGCAAGGGCGTCCGTTCGAGCCGCCGCTCGAACATGGTGCGGATGACCGAGAGGAGCTGGCGCCGGACCTGGTCGGGAGGAACGTGCTGCAGGGCGCCGTCCCGGTCCCCCATTCCGAGAATATGGAAGAGAAGCGGCATCGCCTCACCGAGTTCATCGGCGGTGAAGCCGATTTCGGCGAGACCGGAAGCCAGCCGCTCCTGCATTTCCTCCGCCGTGCCGCCGGCCGGTATGCCGTAGGCGCTGCCGAGCACGGCGGCGAGCATCCCGTAGGACGGCTCGCCGAGCGGAGAACAGGCCGCGCGCCTGACGACCACCTGCGCAAAGCGCGGGTCCTCGCCGATGGCGGCCAGGAAGTCGCCCACCAGACGCGACTTGCCAATGCCGGCTTCGCCGGTCAGGCGGACGACTTGCGCGGTACCGGCGCAGGCGAGCGCCAGGCAGTCGCGCATCCGGCCGATCTCCGCATTGCGTCCGATGAGCGGAGCGCTGAGACCGAGGGCGTCGAGACCCCTGGCCGGGCGCGGCGCCGCGAGCGCGCCGGTCAGGCGATGCACCTGAAGGCTGCCGGTTTTGCCGCGCAGCGCGACGGCGCCGAGCGTCTCATAGGCGAAGGCGTGCCGGGTAAGCCTGTGCGTCACCGGCCCGACCAGGATTTCGTCCGGCCCCGCCATCGTCTGCAGCCGCTGCGCCGTGTTCACCGTGTCGCCGGTGACCGAATAGGATTTCGCGTCGCGCGCCCCGAAGCCGCCGGTGACGACCGGGCCGGTGTTGACGCCGATATGCAGGCTGAGCGGCAGGCCGATGCGCCCATGCCAGCGCTCGCTCACCTGCGCGGTCCGCTCGAGCATTTCCAATGCGGCCCGAAGGGCCCTCTCCGGATCATCCTCATGCGCCACCGGGGCGCCGAAGAGGGCAAGCAGCGCATCGCCGATGAACTTGTCGACGAAGCCGCCGAACGTCTCGACGGCACTCGTCAGCGCCTCGAAGAGCTCGTTCTGCAGCGCCTGCAGAACTTCCGGATCGATCTGCTCGCTGAGACCGGTGAAACCGCAGAGATCGGCGAACAGGACCGTGACGGTACGCCGGTCGGCGCCGATATCCGGTGAGGGTGCTGCAGGCGCCTGCGCGACGCCTACCGCCGGCGGCTTTGGAGCCGGTCTGACATCCGCCGGCGCTCCGAGCCGGGTGCCGCAGCGCGGGCAGAAGGCGAAATGCGGCGCGCAGAGATAGCCGCAAGCAGAGCACGAACTCTGCTGCTTGGCGCCGCATTTCGGGCAGAACGCGAAGCCGCTCTCTATCTCGCTACCGCATTCATGGCAGTTCATCGCCGACGAACCTCGATACCCACCCGCCGCGAGACGTCCGCGGCACAGGTCGGAATGCCGAAAACAATGGACTTGTTGACGTGGCTTGGCAAGCAATGCGCCTTGCAGGCGGAGGTGAAGCGGCAGGTCGGCAACCCTCAAGGAAACGCCGCCTCGAATGTGCGACGAATGACCGGCGCGGCGCGGCGCTCATGCGGCGGAAATAATCTGACGCGAAAGATGACGCGCGCGCAAATTTGCGCTAGTACGCCTGCAAGGCGCTCCATCATCGCCATTATATTCGCGTATCGATATTCGTCCGTGAAGGAACACGTCATGCCTGCCTATCGCTCCCGCACCACCACCCACGGCCGCAACATGGCCGGCGCTCGCGGCCTCTGGCGCGCGACGGGCATGAAGGACAGCGACTTCGGCAAGCCGATTATTGCGGTGGTGAACTCCTTCACCCAGTTTGTGCCCGGCCACGTGCATCTGAAGGATCTCGGGCAGCTCGTCGCCCGTGAGATCGAGGCGGCCGGCGGCGTCGCCAAGGAATTCAACACGATCGCGGTCGATGACGGCATCGCCATGGGCCATGACGGCATGCTCTATTCGCTGCCGTCGCGCGAGATCATCGCCGACAGCGTCGAATACATGGTCAACGCCCATTGCGCCGACGCCATGGTCTGCATCTCCAACTGCGACAAGATCACGCCCGGCATGCTGATGGCAGCCTTGCGCCTCAACATTCCGGCCGTTTTCGTCTCCGGCGGGCCGATGGAAGCCGGCAAGGTCGTGCTGCACGGCAGGAAGCACGCGCTCGACCTCGTCGACGCCATGGTCGCTGCCGCCGACGACAGCGTCTCCGACGAGGACGTCAAGGTCATCGAGCGTTCCGCCTGTCCGACCTGCGGCTCCTGCTCCGGCATGTTCACCGCCAACTCGATGAACTGTCTGACCGAAGCGCTCGGCCTGTCGCTGCCCGGCAACGGCTCGACGCTCGCGACCCATGCCGACCGCAAGCGCCTCTTCGTCGAGGCCGGTCATCTCGTCGTCGACCTGGCGCGCCGCTATTACGAGCAGGAGGACGAGCGCGTGCTGCCGCGCTCGGTCGCCAGCAAGAAGGCCTTCGAAAACGCCATGGCGCTCGACATCGCCATGGGCGGCTCGACCAACACCGTGCTGCACATCCTCGCCGCCGCCCACGAGGGCGAGGTCGACTTCACCATGGGCGACATCGACCGGCTGTCGCGCAAGGTTCCCTGCCTGTCGAAGGTCGCGCCGGCGAAGAGCGACGTCCACATGGAAGACGTGCACCGCGCCGGCGGCATCATGTCGATCCTCGGCGAACTGGAAAAAGGCGGCCTCATCAACCGCGATTGCCCGACCGTGCACAGCGAGACGATCGGCGACGCGATCGATCGCTGGGACATTACCCGCACATCGAGCGAGACTGTCCGCAACTTCTTCCGCGCCGCTCCGGGCGGCATCCCGACGCAGGTTGCCTTCAGCCAGGAGGCGCGCTGGGACGACCTCGACACCGACCGGGAAAAGGGCGTCATCCGTTCGGTCGAACATCCCTTCTCCAAGGACGGCGGCCTCGCGGTCTTGAAGGGCAACATCGCGCTTGACGGCTGCATCGTGAAGACGGCCGGCGTTGACGAGAGCATCCTCAAATTCTCCGGCCCGGCCCGCGTCTTCGAGAGCCAGGATGCCTCCGTCAAGGCGATCCTCGGCAACGAGATCAAGGCCGGCGACGTGGTCGTCATCCGCTACGAGGGGCCGAAGGGCGGCCCCGGCATGCAGGAGATGCTCTATCCGACGAGCTATCTGAAGTCGAAGGGCCTCGGCAAGGCTTGCGCGCTGATCACCGACGGCCGCTTCTCCGGCGGCACCTCCGGGCTGTCGATCGGCCATGTCTCGCCCGAGGCGGCCAATGGTGGCACGATCGGGCTCGTCCGCGAGGGCGACATGATCGATATCGACATCCCGAACCGCACCATCAGCCTGAGGGTGGACGAAGCCGAGCTTGCCAGGCGCCGCGCCGAGCAGGACGCAAAAGGCTGGGAGCCGGCCGAGCCGCGCAAGCGCAAGGTGACGACTGCGCTCAAGGCCTATGCCGCCTTCGCGACCTCCGCCGACCGCGGCGCGGTGCGGGATCTCGGCGACCGCTAAGCCAAACCGCGTCAGCTCAAAGTGGTGCCCCGGACCGGGTGAGCGTCATCCGCTCCGGAGCCTCGATTGCAACACTGATCGAACCATGTTGTCTGTGCAGGGGCTGAAATCATGGCGAAGAAGGTCTATTTGGCCGGACCTGAAGTCTTCCTTCCGAACGCGCGCCAAATGCTCGACCGCAAGGCGTCTCTGACGCGTGCCGCCGGACTGATACCGCTTTCGCCGGGTGACCTTGAGATCCCTCCGACCAATTCAAAACGGGAACGGGCGGCAGCGATCAGCGCCGTGGATGAACGGATGATGCTCGAAGCAGACGCGATCATCGCCAATCTGACGCCCTTTCGCGGGATTGCCGCCGATACCGGCACCACCTTCGAGCTTGGTTTCATGTGCGCGCTCGGCAAGCCGGTCTTCGCCTATACGAATGTGGCGCGCGACCACGCCGCCCGTGTTGTCGAACACTTCAAGGGAGCTGTGCAGCCGGATCCCGCCGGTCAATTGCGCGATCCGGGCGGGCTGTCGGTCGAGGATTTCGGCCTGATTGACAACCTCATGCTGCATGCGGGCATCGAGCGCCGCGGCGGCGTCGTCATTGTCGGCGACGCCCGGCCCGATGCGATCTACACCGATCTCGCCGCTTTCGAGACATGTCTCGACGCCGCAGTCAGCAAGCTCAGCTGTCGCTGATGTTCAAAGGTGCCGCGTCTCGGCCGGCACATTCCACCAGTTGTCGTGCAGCCCGTCCATATACTGGATCGGCAGGGCGGCAAGCACCGCCGGATCGATATCGTCGAGGCAGGCAACGTTGATGGAGACGAAGGCGCCGCCGAGCTCTTCGACATTTCCCGTGCCGTAGGGCGACACGCCGCAAGTCGGGCAGAAGCGATGATGGCCGCTCATCGTGTTGAACTGATAGTCGCCACTGCTTGCTTCTTCGCAGAGCAGCCGGAAGTCCTCCGGCTTCACCAGCGTGCCCCAATAGCGCGTCTTCGAGCAATAGGAGCAATTGCACCGGCTGGTGCCGGCCTCGAGATCGGCATCGACTTCATAGCGGATACGTCCGCAGTGGCAGCTGCCCTTGTAGGTCATCTTCATCCCGTTCCTCCCGGCGCTCTCTTGCCAATCATCAACCAATATGACAACTTATTGTCAAAGTACATCTATCGCAAATGACAATATGTTGTCAACATGAATCAGCCCTCACGGACTCCCTCCGGCGACGCCTTCGCCGAGTTCGCCATCTCGGTCCTGCGCCTTGCCGGACACTTGACCTCGGAAGGAGATAGGCTGGCGCAGCCATCCGGCCAGACCAGCGCCCGCTGGCAGGTCTTGGCTGCGGCAAGGCATTCGACGTTGTCGGTGGCAGAGGCGGCCCGCGCCCTCGGACTGGCGCGGCAGGGCGTGCAACGCATCGCCGATATTCTCGAAGCCGAGGGCCTATTGGCCTACCGGCAGAATCCGGCACATCAGCGCGCCAAGCTGATGACGCTCACGCCCGGCGGGGAAGCGGCGCTCGCAGAGATCACGGCAAGGCAGGCCGTCTGGGCGAACGCGCTTGGCGCTGAGATGGGAGAGGAGAGGCTGCGGCAGGCGACGGCGCTGATCGCCGAACTCGCCGCGCTGCTCGGAGAGCGTCGCGCGCCGACCTGATCACGCGCCGCATATCGCCGGCGTTTCCGTGAGAGCGAGGAGGTCGGTCCGCAGCCGGTCGGGACCTACGTCGCCGAGTTGCGCATCGACCGCAGCATGCGTGCGCTGCCAGATCGGGACGGCTTCCGCCAGCAGCCGCTCTCCCGCTTCCGTCAATCGCAGGCGGCGCAGCCGTCTGTCATCGGGATCGACGAAGGTCTCGACGAGACCGCGGCGCTCGAGCGGTTTCAGCGCTGCCGTCAGCGTCGTGCGGTCCATCGCCAGAAGCGACGCGACCGCGCTCATGCTTGGCGGTTCCGGCCTGTTGAGCGACATCATCAGCGAGAACTGCCCATTGGTGATGTCGAGCGGCCTCAGCGCCTCGTCGAAACGGCGGGCGAGGGCCCGGGCGGCACGCTGGACATGCAGGCACAGACAGCTGTCCCTGACGACGATCGTGGTCGAGAAGGGGATGAGCGGCAGCTTTGACATGCTCGACTAATGTTGATATCAACCTAAATAGTCAAGCAAAAATGGCGATGCATCCACCGTTCGACGTTCTCACCCATGAGAATTCGAGCACGGAATTCGTTCGCCACTGCGACCTGTATGACGATTGACTGTGACCGCACGCCTGCCTGCCGCGGTCGAATGGACTTAAGGGCCGTCGGCCCTATCTGACGCTCTGTGCCGCGTAGCATCGAGGCGCGGCAGACCACGGCGATGCAATCGAAAAAACCAAGGAGGAGAACGTGAAAGCAGAGCCTCAGGAAGAACACCGATGGCTGGAACAGCTGCTTGGTGAATGGACGGTCACGTCGGAAGAGTCGATGGGAAGCGGCGGGTCGAGTGAGCCATGGGTCGAGAATGTCCGTTCGATGCAGGGACTCTGGGTCGTTTGCGAAGGGCAAGGCACCATGCCCGACGGAAGTTCCGGCCAGACCCTGATGACGCTGGGCTTCAATCCGCTGACCGGCCGCTATCTCGGCACGTGGGTCGGCTCGATGATGACGCATATGTGGGTCTATGACGGCGAGATCGAAGACGACGGCAAGACGCTCGCTCTGAATTGCGAGGGCCCGGACTTTGAGAACCCAGGCAAGTCCGCCAGATACCAGGACAGAATAACGCTGATCGACGCCAACCGCAGGGTGCTGACGGCCCGCGTCCAGGCGGCAGACGGAGACTGGAAGGAACTGATGAGGGCGGAGTATCGCCGCCGATAGCTGGAGCCATGGCGATCGCTGCGTCGCCTGCATAGACCCAAACCGGAGGATCGACAATGCACGGGAAATTCATCTGGTACGAGCTGATGACGACGGACACGAAGGCCGCGGAAGCCTTCTATAAGAGCGTTGTCGGCTGGTCCGCCCGCGACGCGGGGATGCCGGACATGAACTACACGCTTTTTTCCAAGGGCGAGCACCAGATCGCCGGCCTGATGACCATGCCCGACGGTGCGCTCGAGATGAAGGTGCCGCCGGCCTGGCTCGGCTATGTGGCAGTCGATGATGTCGACGCGACCGCCGACAAGCTCGCCGCCGCCGGCGGTACCGTCCACCGCGCGCCGGACGACATTCCCGGCGTCGGCCGCTTCGCGATCGTCACCGATCCGCATGGCGCTGCCTTCGCGCTGTTCAAGGGCGATGGCGAACCGCCGCCGGCCATGGACCAGATGGGAGCCGGCAACGTCGGCTGGCATGAATTGATGGCGGGCGACCTCGACACCGCCTTCGACTTCTATTCGAAGCTGTTCGGCTGGACGAAGGACCAGACGATGGACATGGGCGAAATGGGCGTCTACCAGATCTTCGCCTTCAACGGCCGGCCGATCGGCGGCATGATGACCAAGCCGAAGGAAATCCCCGCGCCACCCTACTGGCTCTATTATTTCAACGTCGAGGCGCTCGATGCGGCGATCGATCGGGTCACGTCCGGCGGCGGCAAGATCATTCAGGATCCGATGGAGGTGCCTGGCGGCGCCTGGATCGTGCAGGGCGCCGACCCGCAGGGCGCAGTTTTCGCGCTTGTCGCACCGAAGCGCTGACGCAAGCGCCAATCAATAAATGGCTCGCGGTCCCCGCGGGCCTTCTTCTATCCCGACACACCCAACCGCTGCCGATCGAGCTCGTCGGGCAGCATCGGCGTCACGCGGGCATGGCTCGCAAGAAAGTCGAGAACCGCACGCACACGGGAGGGGAGAGCCCCGCCCTGCCCCAGGAAAACCGCATGGATCTCTTCGAGGTCGCCCGGGTTCAAGTCCTCGAGCACCGGCAGCAGCCGGCCGGCACGCATGTCTTCGCGCACGGTGAACTCGGCAAGCCGGGCCAGCCCGGCGCCGGCAAGGGCGAGGTGCCGCAAGCCCTCGCCGTCGCTGACCTGCACCGCTCCCGAAGCGGGCAGCACGATCGTCTCGCCTGCCTGCCGGAGAGGCCAGCCGTCGACCGCGCGGGCATAGCAGAAGCCGAGCCGGTCATGGGCCCGCAGTTCATCCAGACTTGAGGGCATGCCGTTGCGCGCGAGATAGGACGGGGCTGAAACGATCACCATCCGCGTCGCGCCGAGCTTGCGGGCGATCAGTGTCGAGCTCTTGAGCGGCCCCGCCCGGACCGCCACATCGGCGCGCGCCTCCATCAGGTCGACCACCGCATCGGTCTGAACGATATCGAGGGTGACCGCCGGAAATCGCTCGCGGAACTTTGGCACCAGCGGCATCAGGACATGCGTGCCGAACGAGGCGTTGACGTTCAGCCGCACCCTGCCGGTCGGGCTTTCGCCGGCCGAAGCGCAGCGTTCCGCCTCGTCGATGTCGGAAAGTATCCGCGTCGTGCGCTCGTAGAAGGCATGGCCTTCCGGCGTAAGCTGGAGCTTACGCGTCGAACGGTTGACGAGCCGGACTCCGAGCCTTTCTTCGAGGCGCAGCACGAGCTTACTGACGGCGGACGGCGTCATGCGGAAGTGGCGGGCGGCGGAGGAGAAACCGCCGAGCTCCACCGCTTTCGCGAAGACTTCCATCTCACCCGAGCGGTTGACCGAGGGTCGTGACATGTGAACTCAACTCACAGATAATGTTCCCGTTGCCAGTCTATATCCAAAACGCCGTCCGCTCCATCTTTCTCCTCGCATGGGTGACATGAGCACTAAGGAGTTCTTGGAATGGAGTATCGACGGCTTGGTTCGTCCGGCCTGAAGGTGCCGGCGCTCAGCTTCGGGGCTGGCACGTTCGGCGGCAAGGGGCCGCTTTTCAGTGCCTGGGGCACCACGGCGGAAGCGGAGGCCCGCCGCTTGGTCGACATCTGCCTCGAGGCGGGCGTCAACCTCTTCGACACGGCGGATGTCTATTCCGATGGCGCTTCCGAGGAAATCCTCGGAGCGGCGATCAAGGGGCGGCGTGACGCCGTGCTCGTCTCGACGAAGATATCGCTGCCGACCGGCGACGGACCGAATGATGCCGGCTCGTCCCGCGCACGCCTCGTCAAAGGCGTCGACGCGGCGCTGAGACGGCTCGGCACCGATTACATCGACCTGATGCAATTGCACGCCTTCGATGCCGGCACCCCGGTCGAAGAAGTGTTGTCGACCCTCGACATGCTCGTGCGCTCCGGCAAGCTGCGCTATGTCGGCGTTTCCAATTTCTCCGGCTGGCAATTGATGAAGTCGCTCGCGGTTGCCGATCGCCACGGCTATCCACGCTACGTCGCCAATCAGGTCTACTACTCTCTCGTCGGGCGGGACTACGAATGGGAGCTGATGCCGCTCGGCCTCGACCAGGGTGTCGGCGCGCTTGTCTGGAGCCCACTCGGCTGGGGCCGGCTGACCGGCAGGATCCGCCGCGGCGAGCCCTGGCCCGAAGGAAGCAGGCTGCACGACACCGCCGCTTTCGGGCCGCCGGTTGACGACGAAAAGCTGTACGACATCGTCCAGGTGCTAGATCAGATTTCGAAGGAAACCGGTCGAACGGTGCCGCAAATCGCGATCAATTGGCTGCTTCAGCGCCCGACCGTGTCGAGCGTCATCATCGGGGCGCGCAACGAGGAGCAACTCCGCCAGAACCTCGGCGCCGGCGGCTGGTCGCTGGCGGCCGAGCAGATCGCCCGCCTCGATGCGGCGAGCGCGACGACGGCGCCCTATCCTCACTTCCCCTACTACCGGCAGGAGGGCTTCGCGAGGATCAATCCACCGCCCGTCTGATACTGAATCGAGCACATTGACCGGCCCAGGCCAAGTCTCGGTTTCGGCTTGCTTTCTTTCTTTGCATTGCACAAAGTCGTCTCGAATGGCGGGCGACGGACCCGCCATCGAGGGGAAAAACGCTGCATGTCGATTAAGGCCAGTATCTATCATCTGACTCATTACAAATATGACCGGCCGGTAAGGCTCTCGCCGCAGATCATCAGGTTGAAACCGGCTGCCCATTCGAAGACGAAGGTCATCAGCCACTCGCTGAGGGTCTCGCCGGAGAACCATTTCGTCAATCTGCAGCAGGATCCCTACGGCAACTATCTCGCCCGTTATGTCTTTCCCGATCCGGTGACGGAACTGAAGATCGAAGTCGATCTCGTCGCCGACATGACCGTCTACAATCCCTTCGACTTCTTCGTCGAGGAGGAGGCCGAACGCTGGCCGTTTCAGTACCCTGAAGACCTCAGCGAGGACCTGAAGATCTACATGACGCCGGAACCGGCGGGCGAAAGGCTTTCCGTATTTCTCGCGGGCGTCGATCGCTCGCCCCAGCGCACCGTCGACATGGTCGTCGGCCTCAATGCGCGGCTGCAGAAGGAAATCGGCTACGTCATCCGGATGGAACCGGGCGTCCAGCCTCCGGAGGAGACGCTTGGGCTCGCCAGGGGCTCCTGCCGCGATTCGAGCTGGCTGCTCGTGCAGATCCTGCGCAATCTCGGCTTTGCCGCCCGTTTCGTCTCCGGTTATCTCATTCAACTAACGCCCGACCTGAAGGCCCTCGACGGTCCCTCCGGCACCGAGCACGACTTTACCGACTTGCATGCCTGGGCCGAGGTCTATCTTCCCGGCGCCGGCTGGATCGGGCTCGATCCGACCTCCGGCCTCCTGACCGGCGAAAGCCACATTCCGCTGGCCGCCACACCGCACTATCGCAACGCCGCACCGATCTCCGGCGGCTTCTTCGGCGATGCTGACACGAGAACTGAGTTCGCCTTCGACATGAAGGTCGCGCGCGTCGCCGAGCATCCGCGCATCACCAAGCCCTTTTCCGACGAGAGCTGGGAGGCGCTCAACGCGCTCGGCAACGAGGTCGACCGGGTGCTCGCCGACAACGACGTGCGCCTGACCATGGGCGGCGAGCCGACCTTCGTGTCGATCGACGACTTCGAATCCGACGAATGGAACACCGCCGCCGTCGGCCCGACCAAGCGTGAAAAGGCCGACGCCCTCATTCGCCGCCTGCGCGAGCGCTTCGCGCCGGGCGGTTTCCTGCACTACGGGCAGGGCAAGTGGTATCCGGGCGAAAGCCTGCCGCGCTGGACCTTCTCGCTTTATTGGCGCCGGGACGGCCTGCCGATCTGGCAGCGGCCGGAGCTCATCGCCGAGGAACGCGGCAGGAATAATGTAACCGAGCGCGATGCCGAGCGCCTGCTGGTCGCGATCGCCGGCGAGCTCGACGTCGCCGCCGACATGGTCGTTCCGGCCTATGAGGATCCGGCAGAATGGATCGTCAAGGAAGCGAACCTGCCGGACAATGTCGATCCGTCCAACTCGAAGCTCAAGGACCCGGAGGAGCGCAGCCGTCTCGCCCGCGTCTTCGAGCGCGGCCTGACGACGCCGACCGGCTACGTGCTGCCGGTGCAGGCCTGGAATTCTCGGGCCTCTGGCCGGAAATGGACGAGCGAGAAGTGGACGACGCGGCGCGGCCGCATCTTTCTCATGCCGGGCGACAGCCCGGTCGGCTATCGCCTGCCGCTCGCCTCCCTTCCCCATATCTCCCCCTCGTCCTATCCCTATATCAACCCCGTCGACCCCACGGTTTCGCGCGGAGACTTGCCGGACTTCGCCGAAGAGAAGGGACGCGCCCAGCAGTCACGTTTCCAGCCCTTCGAAGAGCCGCAGACGCCGCTGCCCGCCTCGCGCGACGAGATCGGCGGCTCGGTGCGAACCGCCCTCAGCGTCGAGCCGCGCGACGGCCGGCTGAGTGTCTTCATGCCGCCGACCACGAGCATCGAGGAATATCTGGATCTGATCGCCTCGACCGAAAAGGCCGCCGCGGCGCTCGGCCTCAGCGTCCATATCGAAGGCTATCCGCCACC